>DAIOWH010000069.1:0-23986 GCA_036758585.1 Planctomycetia bacterium | reverse complement strand
AGCGCCCACAACGCCCACCAGGCAATCGGCCCCTCAGCCCAACTACGCGCCGCCAGAAACCAGGCGACGGGGATGCAGTGCAGCCAATCCACCCAATGCTCCCATTGGGTCCACTGGCGCGGCTGCACGAACGGGTGGCGCCACGGATCAACGCCGCGCAAGATCAGACCCGGTCCGTACAGCCAGCCCGCCGTGAGTGCCACGAGCCACAACCAAACAGACACGGCCAAGAGGTGGTTAAACAGGTCCTTACGTCTCCAGCCCGCCCGCGCCGACAGAAGCACACAGCCGGCGACTGGGTAAACCATCATCGGCAGTGCGAAAATGCCGGCTGCGGCGGCCATGTAGGCAACCACCCAGTCAGTGCGGTTTCTGGGCTTTTCCGCGTCAGTAAGCCGCCAAAATCGGTGCAGCAGCTCGACTGTCGCCCACGCCAACAGGATGTAGCCGCGGGCGTTCACCGAGTAGTTCACGAGTACGTCCGAGACGGCTGCCCACGCGGCGGCCGTCAGCGCGACGTCGGGGCCGCAGACGCGGCGAGCAAACGCATACGTCGCACCAACCAACACAACGCCCGCGGCGAGCACGTGCAGCCGCAGTGCCCAATCCTGTTGCCCGAACACTCGGTAGGCGACGTGCATGCCCAGCGTGTTCAGCAGGTGGTTGTTCGTCGAGTTGTAGTCGCTGAGGGCCTGGTACAGCGGTCGGCGCGCGTAGTTCAGGAAACTGTACGCTTCGTCGTAGTCCATCGGCACGTTGATGAACCACAAGCGAATGCCGGCCGCGCACGCCATGACGCAGGCCAACGTGACCACGTGGGCCTTGCCTGGCTGATGCAGCCAAGAGGCGAACGTCGGCTTGATCGAGACATTGTCGTGATCCGGCACAGACTCCGAAGCGGATCGGGCGAGCGTCAGTCGCCGCAGCGCCCACGCCAGCCAGGTTCCGCCGAAGAGGTGCGCAACGCCCAGCGCGCCGGCCACGACACGAAAGCGTGCGACTCGTTCCGACGAAAAGTCGTCGCTGTGCCCCATCCGTCCCGCAGCCGCCTCAAGCCACGGCGAAGGCACAAGGGCGGCCAAGCTCACGATCACGCCCAGCAGCACGACCACCGTCGCCAACGCACGCCTGCCGAGCGGCGAAGGATTCACGCATTCCGTTAGAGATGACGTGCCTCGCAATGAATCACCAAGGTTAGTTCAGCGAAGGATCCGGGGGCGAGTGCTTGACGCCGAGTTGGCCGAGCAGGCTGGAGTCAGCGATGTCCTTGGTGACGGCCCGCCAGAGATCGGCTTCGTCGTCGAAGACGTGCTCGAGCGTAGCCGGGACCGTGATCCACGAGTCCTCCTGAAGCTCCGCCTCGAGCTGGCCGGCCGCCCAGCCGGCGTGCCCCACAAAGAAGCGACACGTGCCGTCGTCGGACTCTACGAGCTGTTCGATCTTCTCTTTCTCCACGCTGAAATGCAGGCCATCGAGCACCTCCGAGTCGCCTATCGCGTCGTCCGTGTGCAGCACCATGAGCGGGCCCGGCACGGGACCGCCCCAATAGAGCGGATGCGCCCGGTCACACGGGCTCTCGCTGAGCTGGTCCCAAATGTCGCCAAGCGTTTTGTTCGTCGGGCGGTTGAGCACAAGGCCCAGCGCACCCTCGTCGTTGTGGTGCACCAGCAGGACCACGGTGCGATTGAAGTTTGGGTCTACCAGGCTGGGCGATGCGACAAGCAAACAGCCTTGCAAGGTCTTCATGGTTCTTTCCGATTGTCGGCCTTCGTCTTGGCCTTCGCCTTCTTGGCCGGGTTCGCCTTCTTGGCCGCGGCGCGCTGGGGAGGCCCCCACTGCGGTTCCGCCAACTCAGCGTTCCACCGCCCCCATGCCGACGCCAGCTTGGCAACCATCTCGGCCTGGTCGCCCGACAGGTCCTTCTGTTCGCCAGGGTCAGATGCGAGGTTGAAGAGTTGGGCGCCTGTCGTGTCCGCTTGGGCGCGGCGAGCGCCGGCCTGATCAACCCCGCCGCCCGGCGCCTTCACCAACTTCCAGTCGCCCTGGCGAACCGCGATCTGTCCGCCGAACCGCCAGAACAAGAAATCGTGAGGAGCGCGATCGGACTTGCCTTCGAGGTGCGGCAGCAGATTGACGCCGTCGAGCTTCCACTTCGTTTCCACGTCGACGCCGGCCGCCGCCAGCGCGGTCGGGTGAATGTCGAGTTGAATCACCGGCCGGTCGTACACCTTGCCCGCCGGCAGTCGGCCCTTCCACTGCACGAAGAACGGCACATGGATGCCGCCCTCCCACGTCTGCGCCTTCTGACCGCGGAATGGGCCGTTGTCCGAGCCGTTGGCGGTCTCCGGGCCGCCATTGTCGCTGACGAAGAAGATCAACGTGTTGTCCTCGACCTTCGCTTCACGAAGCTTGTCGAGCACGGCGCCGATCGCCTCGTCCATCGCCGTCAGCATCGCAGCGTAGGTTCGCCGCTTCTGGTTCTCGATCGCCTCGAACTGCTTCAGGCGATTCTCGGTCGCGTGCATCGGCGTGTGAACCGCGTTGAACGTGAGGTACAAGTGAAACGGCTCGTTCTGGCGCCGGTCAATGAACGCGACGGCCTCGCGGGCGAACGCGTCGGTCAGATAGTCCCGCTCGTCAGTCGGTTCGCTGCCACGCAGGATCGAGTTGTTTCGCTGCTGCGCCGTGAAATAGGAATGGCCGCCGCCAAGGAAGCCGAAGAACTCACCGAAGCCTCGCTCGATCGGATGAAACCGATCCGCGTGACCCAGGTGCCACTTGCCGACCATGCCGGTCTTATAGCCCGCCGCCTTGAGTCGGTCGGCCAGCGTGGATTCCTTCAACGTCAGGCCGATATCCTTGTTCCCTTCATTGGGCGGGCCAGGGTTGAACTCGTGACCGAAGCGTTGCTGATAGCGTCCGGTCAGCAGACCGGCCCGCGTCGGGCTGCAATAAGGTCCCGAGACGTAACCGTTCGAGCATCGCACGCCGTTCTTCGCGAGCGAGTCGATGTGCGGCGTCGGGATGTCCTTGCACCCATGGATGCCGAGATCGCCGTAGCCCAGGTCGTCGGCGACGATGACGATAATGTTGGGTCGGTCGTCCTTCGCCAGCGCGACCGCCGCGTAACCAAACAACAGCATGAGACCCAACAGCGGTGTCTTCGTTCTCATCGTTCATCCTTCTGGAACAGGTCTTGGAGCCGCAGAGTGAAGCCCGGCAGCACGTCGCTCCCGCTGAGTGTGTCGGATTCTTGCAGCTTCAGGGATCCATCTGGGGCGCCATGCACTACCACGGTCCGCGACTCAGGATCGATCAACCATACGCAACGGATGCCAGCCGCAAAGTACTCCTGGACCTTGCGACGCATCTCCGCGGCGGTGTTGGATTCGCTGAGCACTTCGACCGCCAGGTCGGGGACCAGCCGCGCGATGGGGTCTCGCGGCACACGACGGCCCGGCAGCCGGTCCCACGACACAAAGGAAATGTCGGGAATGCGCACCAGCCCCGGCGCGAGTCGGATCATGCCGTCGGCGCCGGCGACGATGCCAAGGTCGTGTTTCTTGACAAAGTTACCCAACCGCAGGATCAACTCGATGGTCAGGTACGATTCGTAGAATCCCATGGCCTTCTCCACAAGAACGCCATCGACGAGTTCACACAATCTGTTCTTGTGATCGTGTACGTCAATCACGTCCTGTTCCGTTGCCGTGCCTGGCGGCGGCTGGAGCCAAATCCGGCTGGGTGGAATACCTGCCAGTGAGGCCAGTACGTCCGCGACCGTGACAAGCGGAGTCGTGGGAATCTCAAGCTGAGACATGAGTCGTTCCTTTTCTTGGTCGACTCAGATTCTCACACGAAGGCCGGCGAATGACAAGTCTGGCGGCCAGCACCCAGTACACGCTCGACGTGATGGCGTCGGGCGGGTATGAAGAGGCTCCAAGAATCGGCAGGTCCGCGGGGACCAGACCACTATGAGTTCGACCTCTGCAGTTGCGACCGCACCAAGGCGGTTCGCGTTCCTCGACGGCATCCGCGGCATCGCGGCGCTGGGGATCGCCGTCTATCACATCTACCGCTACGAACCGAGACCCCGGCCCTCGCGCGAGGTCGTGCCGTGGCTGCTGGAACAATGGCTGCTGCACGCATGGTTCGGCGTCCAGATGCTGCTGGTGCTGAGCGGCTTCGTCATCGCGTACACGTTGCGCGACACGTGGGTTACGCCGCGTACCGCGCTGGGGTTCGTTGCGCGGCGGCTGGTGCGATTGACTCCGCCGTACTGGGTCACACTGCTCGTCGTGATCGTGCTCGACGGGTTGTGTTCGACATGGATTGAGCTTCCCTCGCCCGTGGACGAACCGATTTCGGCGTGGCGCGTGGCCGCGCACATGGCGTACCTCCAGGATGTGTTTGGGTTTGCCAGCTTGTCGGCGGGCATTTGGACGTTGTGTATCGAGGTCCAGTTCTACGCGGTGTGCGTCGTCGGATGGGGGTTGGCTCAGCGGTTGTTCGCGCGGGTCGAAGGCGGCGTGCCTCGGCCACGCGGCGCGGTCTTGTTGACGTTGTTCGGTCCGCCGGCGTGCCTGTCGCTCTTCCTTTGGCACGGCCAGACATCCACTGAGCCGTGGGTGACCCACTTTCTGTCGCTGTTCTTCTTGGGAATGATCACGTGGTGGACGCTCGATGAGACGCTGCCGGCATGGTCGTACTTTCTGTGTGTCGGCGTTGTCGCGGCCCAGCTCGCGGGCGATTGGAAGCTCGACAACGCCGTCGCGCTCGTGGTAGCGTGCTCGGTCTTCACCGCAGGCCGGCTCGATCACCTGCACGACTGGCTCGATTGGAAGTGGCTCCAGTACCTCGGCCGCATCTCCTACAGTCTCTATCTGGTCCACTACCCCGTGAGTCACATGGTTACGTGGACCGCGTGGGCACTCGCCGGCAAGAAACCCACGCCGACGGTTGCTGCGCTGATCCTGCTGGCGTCGCTTGCGGCGAGCGTCGCGGCTGCGCAACTGCTCTATTGGGCCGTCGAGGTTCCGAGCTTGCGGTGGGCGGCGAGGTGGAAACGAATCGAGGCGACCGAGCGCGTCGCGACGCCGACCGCGTGAGCTAGCCGAGACGTTTCTGGAACCGCAGCGTGCTCAATCCGAAGATGACGACGCCGAACACGACGAGCGCGAGCGTCTGCTGAATCAGAAACTCGAACGTCGTTCCCCGCAGGATGATGCCGCGCAGGATCTGAAGGTAGTAGGTGACCGGAATGAAAAACGTCAGGGCGTAGATCGGGCCGGGCATCGAGTCACGAGGAAAGACAAACCCCGAGAGCAGAAACGACGGCATCATGAGCAGAAAGGCCATCTGCATCGCCTGAGCCTGGTTCTGCGCGAGCGTGGAAATCAGGATGCCGAGGCCGAGCGACGGAATCAGGAACAGCACCGACAGAGCGAGCAACAGAGCAAGGCTGCCGTTGATCGGAATGTGGAAGATCCAGACCATCGCCGCGAGCACGGCGCCCGTTTCGATCATGCCGATCGCGGCGTACGGCAGCAGCTTGCCGACCATCAAGGCCGCGCGGCCGACCGGCGTAACGATGAGCTGTTCCATCGTGCCCCGCTCGCGCTCGCGCACGATCGAGAACGCGGTCAGGAACAGCGTCACAAGTTGCAGGATGATCCCAACCAGGCCGGGCACGAAGAAGTTTGTGCTCTGCATGTTCGGGTTGAACAGCATCTGCGGTCGCACTTCGACCGGCAGCGTCGTGCGCCCGCCGGCGTTCAACCGGGCGAGCGAAACGTCCAGTCCAACCAAGCTAGCGACGTTGATCGCCCGCGAGGCAATCGTGTTGTCCGAACCGTCGATCAGTACTTGCACGGCCGCCGTGCGTCCGCCGAGCAGCGAGTCCGAGTAATCGGGCGGGACGATGATCCCGACTTGAGCGTCGCCGGCAACGATGGCGTCGTGCAGTTCGTCGCGGGTGCGGGCGCGATGGACGACGCGAAAGTAACCAGTCGCCTCAAACTTCGCCACGAGCTCGCGCCCTGCTGAACGCCGATCCAGGTCGTACAACACCGTCGGGATGTGTCGCACATCGGTTTCGAGCGCGACGCCGAACAGCAACAACTGGATCACCGGAATGAGAAACACAAACCGCGTGGCCGGATCGCGCCGCACCTGAATCAGTTCCTTGTAGACGATCGCCGCGAATCCACGCATTCAGTTTGCTCGGTCGGTTGATAGGCGTGTGACAGGCTTCACCACGTCCGGCGGACCCCTGGTTCGTTCGCGTATTGTTGCCGGCCAACGCTTGCTTTGGAAGGGGCCTGTCCTTCACTGACTAACTCCCTTGTTGCCCCGCAACACAACGCCCGTCGAGTTTCCGTCGACCCCAACTCGGCAATGCTGGCAAGGGTCCGCCGCCGCTGATCGCCAGGCGCGTTGCCAGGGCCGCCAAATACGTTATCGGCGACCTCATGAATCGGTTGCTGTTTCGGCGTACAATCGCTTAGAACTGTGCCGCATTGAATAGGGTCTGAAATCGGCTTCGGTCGTTTAACCCGCAGCCGCAGGCGAGGCACAACAAGCGCCAGCCATGCCTCGCCTGCGGCTGCGGGTTAAACGAATGCGGAGCAGTACTAAGCCAAGATCTATCGGCGGTCGATGTACCGAGCCGGAGAACCTGAGATGAAGATGTCCCACCTGCAGCCCGCACAACAACCGGGACGACGCCGGTTCATGGCGGCCGTGTCGGCCGGTCTTGGGACGATCGTGTTGTGGCCGCGCTGCCTACGCGGGGCTGAAGACCGGGCGCCGCCGCTTTCGCTGATCGTCGTCAGCGATACCCACCTGGGGTACCGCGACCAGAACCATGCTGCCGCGCAGTGGGAGAGGACGGCGGCGGAGATCGACAAGGCCGAAGGCGATCTGGTCGTCCACTTGGGCGACGTCGTGGACGGTGGTCGCGAGGCCCAGTACCCAATCTATCTCGAAACGCGCAATCGCATCGCCAAGCCGGTGCATGAAATCCCCGGCAACCATGATCCGCAGGAGCTGTTTCGTAAGTACATTCGCGAAGCCGTGGACACCGTGGTGGATCACCAATGGCTGCGATTGCTGCTACTGAACAACTCACGCACCGATTCGCACGACGGCTTCGTGAGCGATGAGCAGATCGAGTGGATCGACCGTCAATGCAACGAAGCCGCGCGTAGAGACCTCCGCGTGCTCGTGTGCCTGCACGTGCCCGCACACAAGAACCTACACCCCGACCGCGGCTGGTACGTGAAGCCCGAACACGGCCAGACGAAGCTCTATGAAACGATCGGTCGGCACCGAGACCACGTGCTCGCGATGTTTCACGGACACTTTCACAACGGCATTCGCGGTTGGGACGACCACGCGCCGACGCACGAAATCTGCTTCCCGTCGGCGCTGTACAATCTGGATCGACGATTGGAAGAACAACAGGCGCCGGGCTACAACCCGGCCGAATTCCGGCCCGGCTTCACGCTGGTCCGCATCGAAAACGGCGCCATCCGACTCCAATACAAGCCGATCGGCGCCCAAATCAAGGTCCAAAAGGTCTGCCCGCTGAGACGCGCCGAACGGTAAAAACAGGCCGCCCAGTGGGAAGATCGCGGTTCCGCGTACCCACCTGCCAGGAAATCCACAACTCCTCTGAAAGAAACTCGCAACATCGGCCATTCCTCCCCCAGACCAATACTGCTCGATTCATTCGTCTAGGAGGTATGCCATGCGGAGCCAACGATCGCGGTCGTTCTTCCGGCGTACGGTTCAACGTGTTGCCCGAATCTTCGGCAAGTCCGACGAATCGCGTCTCAACGCAAGAGGCAGACTCGGTCGAACTGCCGCCGACCTTGTATTCGAACCGCTCGAATCTCGCGAGCTGCTCGCGACCATGCCGGTCGGGATGAACATGGACTTCCTCGCCGACTGGAGCCCGGCGTGGGTGTTCAAAGACGCGTTCCTGTCGTCGCGCGATTGGATCAGCCACTCCTACAACACGGCGACGCGGCAGTTCGACTGGCACGGCGGTGCGAGCGTGCCGGTGGCGACCGACGCGAACGGCTGGCCCACGCAACTGGCGACTTGGACGAATGCGTCGGGACAGCTCATGGAGCAGCGGCTTGGGACATTGATGTTCACCGGCCCCGGCCAAGATCACCCGGCGGGAACTTATCGGGCCGAGTGGGACGGCGGCGGAACGGTCACCTGGGGCATGGACGCGCGGGTCGTGGCCAGCGGTCGCACGCCGGCGGGACGGAACTACGCGGACCTCCAGGTGACGCCCGGCCGCGGCGGCATATACATGCGCATCGAGGCGATCAACTCGGCCGACCCGATTCGCAACGTTAACGTCTGGATGCCCGACTACAACGGCCAGAGTTTCGTCGGCACGCGCTGGCGGCCGGGCGACAGCACGTCGCCGTTCCACCCGCTGTTGCTCGAACGCCTGTCGCCGTTCGACACGATCCGGACCATCCACTGGGCCGACACGATCACGAGCGACATCGAGCATTGGAGCGATCGGCGCACGGTGGACGCCGCCCGGCAAAACTCCGGCTCGTTCCAGAACGGCATCGCGCCGGAGTACCTCATCGAACTTGCCAATGAACTCGACGCGAACCTCTGGATCAACATGCCGCACATGGCCGACGACGACTACGTGCGGAACGTCGCCACGCTGGTGCGCGACACGTTGCAGCCGGACTTAACGGCGTACGTCGAGTGGTCGAACGAAGTGTGGAACTTCGCGCCCGGCTTCGAGGCGACCTTCTGGGTCCGCGACCAAACGCTGTTGCCCGAAAACACCGGCCTGAATCACTGGCAGATTGTCGCCCGCGAGACGCAGCGCGACCTGCAGATCTGGACCGACGTGTTTGCCGGCCAATCGGAGCGGATCGTTCGAGTCGTTGGCGGCTTCAATGCGGTGCCGTGGATCACGAACCAGATCCTGGCGAACATGGGAGACGTATACGACGCGATCGCGACGGCCCCCTATTTCGGCATTCCGCAATCGCAGCGGGCGACTCTCACCGCGAGCACCACACCCGACGAAGTGCTCGATCTCGCCGCGGCCAACATTCCGTGGACCGTCGCGCGATTGCAAGAGCACGAAAACCTCGCGGACCAATACGCCGCGCGGCTGGGCCACGACGTGCAACTGATCACCTACGAAGGCGGCCCACACCTGGACGGCCAGAACGGCGTGTACCAGCAGGCGTTCTTCGACGCCGGCCTGCTGCCGCGCATGTACGACGTGTATCGCCAATACCTGGACGCGTTGGAGGGCGTCGGCCTCGACTTGTACATGCACTTCAATCTGATCGGCCGCCCGATCGTGACGCAGTACGGCGACTTCGGCTCGATCCACCGCATGGACGAACCGCTGGAAACGGCCCACAAGTACCGCGCGTTGCTCGACTACATCGGCGACGGCGAAGACGACCCGACGGCCAACACGCCGCCAACGGTTTCCAACATTGCGGATCGGTCGATCAATGAGGATGCCTCAACCGCCTCGATCGCGGTGACGGTCAGCGACTTGGAAACGGCGGCCGGGTCGCTTGCCGTCAGCGTACAGTCGTCGAACAGCGCGCTGGTGCCGGCGGCCGGCATGCTGCTCGGCGGCAGCGACGCCAACCGAACGCTCACGATCACACCGGCCGCGAACCAGTTCGGCTCGACGACGATCACCGTCACCGTGACCGACGCTGGCGGCGCCACGGCGACTGACTCGTTCACGCTCACCGTGAACTCGGTCAACGACCTGCCGACGATCAGCGACGTCGCTGACCAGGCGACGGCAGCCGGCGTGGCCACCGCGCCGATTGCCGTCACCATTGGCGACGTCGAAACGGCGGCCGGCTCGCTCGTGCTTTCCGCAACCTCGTCCAACACCACGCTGGTGCCCGCCGGAAACATCGTGTTCGGCGGCAGCGGCGCGAACCGCACGGTCAGGGTCACACCGGCAGCAAGCCAAAACGGATCGGCAACTATCACCGTTGCCGTACGTGACGCCGACGGGGCCACGCGGTCCGATTCGTTCCTCCTCACCGTGACCACCACGGCGGCAACCGGCGCCGGACTGCGCGGCGAATACTTCGACAACGCCGATCTGACCAACTCCCGCTTGGTGCGGACGGACGCCACGGTGAACTTCTCATGGGGTACCGGATCGCCCGCGGCCGGCATCGCCCCCGACACGTTCAGCGTGCGCTGGAGCGGTGAGGTGCAGGCAATCGAAGCGGGCAACTACACGTTCGCCACGTACAGCGACGAGGGCGTGCGGCTCTGGGTAGCCGGCACACTCGTCATCAACAATTGGACCGCTCACCCGGCGACGTGGAACACCAGTTCGCCCGTCAATCTGGCGGCCGGCCAGCGCGTGCCCATCGTCATGGAGCACTACGAAAACACCGGCCGGGCAATCGCACAGCTTGCCTGGCGGCGACCCGGCCAGAGGCAATTCGCCGTTGTCCCGCGTGAGCGACTCTACCTGGCGTCCAGTCCAACGACCGGGCAGCCCGTCGTCACGATCGCGGCAACCGACGCAGCGGCAAGCGAAACTGGTCGCGATCCGGCCACGTTCACCATCACACGGACGGGTGGCTCGCTGAGCCAGCCACTCACAGTCAGCTACGCGTTGGCCGGCTCCGCGCGCAACAGCGGCGCGAGCCGCGACTTCGACTCGCTCGCCGGCAGCGTCACGATCGCGGCCGGCACAACCACGGCGACGATCACCGTCACGCCGCTGGACGACTCGGCCGCCGAAGGTCGCGAGACGGTCGTACTGACGATCACCGCCCGAGCCGGCTACTCGATCGGCGCGACATCGAGTGCAACCGCGAACATCGCGGACAACGACGCTGCAGCGCTGCCCGTGCTGATGGTGATTGCGAACCAGGACTTCTGCTACCAAGAGTACGCCGACCCGCGCGCCGAACTCGAAGCCGCCGGCCTGCGCGTCGTCGTCGCCGCCGCCACACTCAATCCGGCCCGGCCGCACGTCGGCGTCTGCGCGGGCGCGAACCCGAGGAACGTCACGCCCGACGTCCGAATCGCCGACGCTCGCGCGGCCGACTACTCAACCGTCGTCTTCGTCGGCGGTTGGGGCTCGTCGTCGTACCAGTACGCGTTCACCGGCACGTACTCGAACGTCGACTATCGTGGCGATGCCGCGACCAAGCAGGCCGTGAATCAACTCATCACCGATTTCGTGCTCCAAGACAAGTACATCACCGCGATCTGCCACGGCGTCACCATTCTTGGCTGGGCGCGCGTCAACGGCACAAGTCCGATCGCCGGCCGACGCGTCTCCGCCTACGCCGGCGGCGCCCCACCGTCGACCATCGCCGCGGCAACCACGACCCGCTGGCACATCGAACAAAACGGCGCCACAATGGTCGCCGCCCGGTCGATCGGCGACCCGACCACAGCATTCGATGACGTGCTCGTGGACGGCAAGCTGATCACAGCAGAGAACTACGACAGCGCCCGGCTGTACGGCCAAACGATCGCCGGTTACTTGAAGAACTAGAGGCGTCCGAACTGCTCGCCGTCGGCACGCACACGATGAACGACCGCGGCGAAAACGCGCGCGGAGGATGCCATTCGCTTGCGATCCCAGGTAGGACTGCCGCTGTTGGGGTTGACACGCTGATTCCGCACGAGGAACGGAATCGGTTGGAACAACGCTTCAGGGGAATCGACCCGCAAGCAAGCTTCGTTTACGCGTGATCATGGCGTGCCGCTTGCTCGCCCCGTGTCCGGCCAGTAACCTATCGCATGGTTCGTTAGAATTGGTCCCCATTGAGCTTGATCAAAGAAAGCGCACCCATGCCCGCATTCCCCGACGTTCAAGAGATTCGCTTTGAAGGCCCCGCGTCCAAGAACCCGCTGGCGTTTCGCCACTACAACCCCGACGAGATCGTCGAGGGCAAGCCGATGCGAGACCATTTCCGGTTCTCGGTCGCGTACTGGCACACGTTCCGCGGCGCGGGGAGCGACCCGTTCGGGCCGGGGACGATGCACAGGCCGTGGGAGGGGCCGGTTGATAATGTGGACAACGCGATCAACCGCGTGAAGGTCGCGTTCGAGTTCATGGAGAAGCTCGGCGTCGGGTTCTACTGCTTCCACGACCGCGACGTGGCGCCGGAAGGAAAATCGCTCGCCGAGACGAACAAGAACCTCGACGCCGTGGTGAAGGTGATGAAGGAGGAGCAAGATCGCACCGGCATCAAGCTGCTCTGGGGCACGGCGAACCTGTTCTCGAACCCGCGCTACATGCACGGCGCGGCGACCAGCCCGAACGCCGATGCGTTCGCGTTCGCCGCGGCGCAGGTGAAGAAGGCACTGGAAGTCACGCACTCGCTCGGCGGGGCCGGCTACGTTTTTTGGGGCGGGCGCGAGGGCTACCAGAACCTCTGGAACACCGACATGAAACGCGAACTCGATCACCTCGCGCGGTTCATGCACATGGCGGTCGCGTACAAAAAAGAGATCGGGTTCACCGGCCAATTCTACTTCGAGCCAAAGCCGAAGGAGCCGACCAAGCACCAGTACGACTTCGACGCCGCCGCGTGCATCAACTTCATCCGCTCGAACGGCCTCGAAGGTCACATCAAGCTGAACATTGAAACCAACCACGCGACGCTCGCCGGGCACACCGTCGCCCACGAGCTGACTTACGCCGCCGCCCACGGGTTCCTCGGCTCGATCGACGCGAACACCGGCGATCTGCTCCTCGGTTGGGACACCGACCAGTTCCCGACGAACGTCTACGAAACCACCGAGATCATGCTCATCGTCCTCAAGAACGGCGGCCTCGCCCCGGGCGGCCTGAACTTCGACGCCAAGGTCCGCCGCGAGAGTTTCGAGCCGATCGACCTGTTCCACGCCCACATCGGCGGCATGGACACATTCGCCCGCGGCCTCAAAATCGCCGCCGCCATTCGCGCCGACGGCACTCTCGACCAATGGCTCCGCGACCGCTACGCCTCCTGGTCCACCGGCATCGGCGCCGAGATCGAAGCCGGCAAGCACGATTTCAAGTCCCTCGAAAAACACATGCTCGCCAAAGGCGACATCACGCCCAACAAGAGCGGCCGGCAGGAGGCGTTCGAGAATCTGGTGAATCGGTTTGTGTTGTAACGTAACTTTGGAGTGCGGTGGCTCGACACCGCTTTCGATGAACAACGCGAGAGCGGCGCAACCAAAGCGGTGTCGAGCCACCGCACTCCCAAACACACTTGCGAAGACTATGGGCACGTTCTACATCAGGTGTGAGATTGTGAACGTTCGCAAGCCAGCGAAGAGCGTCGCGGTACCGAAGCTGCTTGTCGATTCCGGCTCGGAATTCACCTGGATTCAAGAATCGGCGCTGAAGCAGGCCGGCATTGAAGTGGTGAAGAAGGATGAACCGTTTCAGATGGCCAACGGCATGATCGTGACCCGCTCGGTCGGTTACGCGATCGTGCGTGCGGCAGGATTCGAAACGGTTGACGAAATCGTGTTCGCACAGCCCGGCGATTTGTCGCTGTTGGGCGCGCGGACCTTGGAAGGATTCGGAGCGCACGTTGACGCCCGGAGGAAGCGGCTCGTCGCGGCGGGTCCGCACCCGGCTGCGTAGCCGACCGTGAACTGGACCGCTGGCTCCGCGACCGCTACGCCTCCTGGTCCTCGGGCGTCGGCGCCGAGATTGAAGCCGGCAAGCACGACTTCAAGTCCCTCGAAAAACATATCCTCGCCAACGACATTAAGCCCCTATTTGATCGTGGCTGTTTATCGTGCAGCGTTTCCAAGATATGATCTCGCTCGCGCAAAGAGATTGGAGGCCGCTTGAGAACAAGCTGAGGGAATGACGGCCAAACGGTCACGGTTGCTGTCGGTGTTCGGATGGCGTGTCAGCAGGCAGAGCGCCGGCCGCGATTGACAGGACGCTTGGCGGGCTGTTCCGTGATCGTGGCGCGCAACGTCGGCTATGCTATTGTCCGCGCGGCCGGATTTGAGAAGGTGGACTCGCCGGCACCGGTTTTACCCAGCGCAGTTTCATTGATCGCTGCTTGCTGATCGCTGACTACCGATCTGGGACTGATGACGCCGCCTTCACCAGCGCCTCGACGAAGAAGTGGTCTCCCCACATCATCGACTCATCAACGCCCAGGCCTTTGTGGATGTGATAGACGCCGTGCTTCAAGATTCCCTCCCAGCCCGGCGTGCCCGCGGCCAGGAACTCGTCGTCGCACAGCGAGTCCAACATCTCCAAGGCCGCAGCGCGGTACCGTTCACCGCGATGAGTCGCCGACTCTTCGGCTGAACCCTTCGGTTGGTTTCTTCGCTCACCCCTTTGGTCAGCGGGAGTGGCGTCGCCCACAAGTTCCGCCAGGTCCAACAAGCCGGACGCGGCGATCGCCGCGGCCGAACTGTCCCACAGTCGATCTGGTCCGGCGGGCACGTCGAAATCCCAGTAGGGGACCATCTCGGGCGGCAAACGCCGGATGAAGTAGTCGGCGCAGCGGCAGGCCGTTTCGAGGAACTCGGTTTCGCGCGTGAGTCGATAGACCGTCGCGAATCCGTAGAGCGCCCAAGCCTGGCCGCGCGACCAACACGAATCCGGTCGCAGGCCCTGCTGCGTACTCTGGCGCTGGAACTCGCCGGTCTCGGTATTGAAGATCGCCTCGTGCGCCGTCGAGCCGTCAGGCCGCACCAGCCGGCTCTGTGACGTGCGGCAGTGAGCCAGCGCCTTACGACGCAGTTCGGCGGCAACCTTGCCGACTGACCCCTCACCCCCACCCCTCTCCCCAGAGGGGCGAGGGAGAACCTCCTCGATCAACCCACCACTCTGTACCGATCCCTTGCTCCCTCTCCCCTCGGGGCAGAGGTATTCGTATTTCTCCCTCTCCACGCCGCGGGGAGAGGGTTGGGCTGAGGGGTCGTTACGAGCGTCGAGCCAATCCGCCGCCACGAACAGTAGCGGCACGTTCATCATGATGTCGACGAACAAGCTGTGTGGGCCGAGAAAGGAAGCCAGGTACTGGCCGCGTTCCTGAAACCGTTGCGACAGCGTGACACCCGCCTCGGCCACTACAGCCATCAATCTGGCGTCGGCGCTGACCTCGTACCAACGGCGATAGGTGTTCAGGAAGATGAAACCGAGGTCATGGACGTTTCGGTCATGCTTGCGATGTTCGAGCAGTCGCGAGTAGTGCTCCGCCCGCGTGCGCCACTCCGGGTCACCCGTGTGTCGGTGAAGCAGCCACATCATCCCGGCCAGGAATCCGCCGCACCAGTCGGTCCACGACTCGCCCCGATGACACCACCGGCCGCCCGTGGTGTACATCGGGAAGTAGTCGGGGTGGGCGATGGCCAACCGGCGCATCTGAACGGCGGCGAACTTCAGCGGGCGCGTCGTATCTGGCACGAACGGCAAGGATCGCATCTCGACATCGAGTATGTGCCTGCGCCCCCCCGCTACAGCGCGTCGGTACCAGCAGCGGCGGGTGCCGCAGACGGCGGCGCTTCGGCCCCAGGTTCAACTGAGCCGGCCGGCGCGGGCGATTCACCCGCTGGCGCAGCAGACGCCGCAGGAGTGCCCGTGGCTTGCGGTGCCGTAGGAAGGTCGCCGCTGGTGTGGCCACAACCCACGGCTGCCAGCAGAATCGCCAAGACTGTCATGATGCAAGGTGTACGCATGTTTCCTCCAAGCTAGTACGAACGCAAGATCAGAAATCTGCCCGGTCGATTTGTTCCTGAGTGGCCCTGGTACCGAGGGCCCCGTACAGTCGGCGATCGATGTCGGCGCTTAGGAATCGAACGGTCCCGTCGAGAAAGCCGAAGTTACAACCGCCTGGATGTATACCCCTGAATCCCATCTGGCCCCATTCCTCACCCTGCGGCGTCAACGGGCGGGTGATCCAGCCCGAACAGGGGCTCCCCAGAGTAATGCATGGTATTTGCGGAGTCGGTACACGAGTTGGGGATGCATTGATCTTTGGAACCGTGTAACCGAACGCCCACTGTTCGCTTCTCCACGGGTCCGCCGGCGCAGGCAATCCAAACCAATTCAACTGAGCCCACGTGTTGCCGAAGGTGTTGACCTGTTTGATGAATCGCGACTGCTCGCCGATTGCGATCGTGAACGCGGTTCCGTCAATGATGTCGCGGAACCCCAAGCTGCCCGTTCGAATGAAGCCAAACGGCCCGTCGCAGGGAATAAAGGCGGTGCAGGCGAAAGGAGCACAAGCACTTCCACCGTATGCCCACTGTCGACACGGGGTCGTGCCAAAGTTCAGCCCGTACGAAGTCTGCGGGTTATTGATAAGGCCGGCGGCGCTTGGCGTATTCGGAAAATCGCTTGGGCAGATGTAGACCTCAAGCCGTTGGATCAGCGCCGTGTTGTTGCGGCTGCGGAACCGCGACCCAAGGTAAAAGTTCATTGAGTTGTAGACGCCGTCTCCCTCAACGTACGGCAACATGTAGTAGAATGCGTTCACGAAATCGGTCGTCGTCTGGTTGTACTGCGGAGCGCCCGGCGGCAGCACATTGAAAGTCGAATGGTAGTTGTTCAACGCGATGCCCATTTGTTTTAGATTGTTGCGGCATTGCGCCCTGCGTGCCGCCTCGCGGGCCATTTGGACCGCGGGCAATAGCAGCGCGATCAGTACAGCAATGATGGCGATAACCACCAACAACTCGATCAGCGTGAAACCGGTCTTGTGCTTGTTCGACATGACTTACTCCTTCCGCAAAAAAGGTAGAAAACACAGAATACAACAAGAAAAAGCAGGAAGCAGACATCTGGCCCCCAACACGTTCGTTGAGATCAGATGATACGCCGACGTGGGAAGGAGAGCAATAAGAAAGAATTCTTCTCGGTTGACAACATGGCCCAGGGTCGCGGTCTTCAAACTCACCCTGGGTGCTGTGAAATCGGCAGATGTCAGCCGGCTTTGGCGGGCAGACCTCGAACCGGCTGAAGCCGTGCGTTCAAACTTGACGAGTCTTTGGGAGAGCATCCACCTGTTCGGCGGGTCGGAGACCCGCGGCGAGCGCATCGTCGCAAGGCGGAGTCAGCGTCCGTCTTGGGATTCCCGTTTCGTCTTTGCGAGCAGACGTCCCACGCCGGGATCGTTGGGCGCCATCCGGGCCGCGATCTGGACGTGAGGTAGCGCCGACTCCCAATCGCCCTGGTCGATGAGCAGTTCGGCCAGGTCACGATGGGCCGGATAGTTGCCGGGCATGTAGCGGACGGCCTGCCGGAGCGATTCGATCGCCCCACTGCGGTTGCCGAGTTGGCGCTGGCAAAGCCCCAGGTTGTAGTGAGCGACGGCGAAGTCGGGTTTGAGGGCCACTGCCGTACGGTAGTGCTCGGCGGCTTCGAGCCATTGCTGGCGGTGCAGCGCCAGGTTGCCCAGCTCAAAGTGCAGCGGCGGTTCGTTCGGGTCGATCTTGCGAGCCCGCGCGAGCGCTTGTTCGGCCGCCTCCAGCTTGCCGTCGCGCAGGTAGGCCTTGCCCAGCATGATGACGATGATCACATGGGGCGAGTCTTCTCCGCCTGCTTGTTTGAGCAAGGCGATGGCATCTGAGATGCGTCGCGCCGCAACGAGCCGTTCCGCAACGGCCGCCGTCCATTTCGGGCCGCGCTTGTGTGCCATGAGTTCACTGAGAAATGGGTCGATCTCGTCGAGCGATGGGGGCGGCAGAGCGCTTTGGGCCGCGGCCAAGTGGGTGTCGGCCGCCTCCGTATCGCCGCGCCGCTGGTGAACCTGGGCCATCAGTTCGTGGACCGGCCGGCTTTGGGGCGCCAAATTCCTCGCACGCTCGAGAAACTCGAGCGCGCGATCCAACTTGCCACGCATGAACGCGAGACGGCCTTGTGCGGTCAACACAAAGACATCCGACGGCTTCACCAGCGGCGCCGCGCGCAACTGCCGCTCGGCGTCGTCAAGCTGCCCGGCGGCGACCAACCGTTCGGCGAGTCTGATTCGCGCGAGCGGCACATCTTCGTCGAGCCGCACTGCCGCCTGAAAGCAAGCGGTCGCCTCGCTCGGCGCCAGTCGCGCCAGGCAGACGCCGCGCAGGTAGGGCCAGCGAAACTCCCTGGGGTCGAATCGCTGTGCCTTTGCGTAGCAGACCGCTGCCTCGGTAATACAGTCGTTGACCAGCAGCACACCTGCGAACAGTCCCCAGGCCTGTGCATCGCGCGGACGCGCACGCACCGAATTGCCGGCGTCGGTCACGAGCTTGGCCAGCGAAGGCTCGAACTGCGTCACGTCGATGGCCGGGAGGTCGCGGAGCGCCTCGGCGGCGCGATACTCGCGCAGCAAGAAAAACCCGCCCGCGCCCGGGCCGGCCAGGACCACGCCGACGACGAGGCCGATCCATGTCGCGCGGCGGCAGCGCGGTGGCACCTGGTTGGCCGGCGGAGGCGCGTCGCCTGTCGGCTGCGTGGCCGCGGCGTGTTCGGTACGCTCGTTAGGTGTCGTGGAATCGCTCATGGGTTCGAAACCTGTTCGGGCGCGGCGCGCCCCTGGCCGCGCTGCAGCAGGCGGTGGACGTTCGCCTCGCCGCCCTCGAATCGCTCGATGTCGAGCGGACCATGCGGCCATTGCACGTCAATATGATCAATCTGAGCCGCCAGCCCCAGTCCGAAGTGTAGCTGCGGGTCATCGCTGGACTGATAACTCGAACCCGGCTGCACTCGCCGGATCCAGCGTCGCCCGTCGGCCCAAACCGACACGACGGCCCCATAGGCGTCGCGGCCGCCAAGCATCGGGTCGACCGCACGAACGACCAGCCAGTTGCCTCGCTTGACAAAATCGTTGCGGTAGACGCGAGCAGGCCCCGCCACGTTGGTCAGCGCCAGATCGATGTCGCCGTCGCCGTCCAGGTCGCCGGCCGCCAAGCCTCGTGAAACCTGCGGCTGCGAACCAAACGAGCCGGTCGTTGGCGAAACGTCGGTAAGTCGTCCCGTGCCGTCGCCGATCAGCAACTGGCATCGGTCGTTGTAGGCCTGCCGAAACTGCTGAGCGCGCGCGGAGTCGGGACGACCCGCCGGCGGCGGCAACACACTCGGACGGTCCAGGCTCTGGTAAACATGGC
Organism: Planctomycetia bacterium; assembly: GCA_036758585.1. Taxonomy (GTDB): domain Bacteria; phylum Planctomycetota; class Planctomycetia; order JALXBF01; family JBGPMX01; genus DAIOWH01. Next base: position 4,867 of record DAIOWH010000069.1, on the reverse strand, counting down.
CGTTCGCCGTGATCATGTCCAAATGACCGTCGTGGTCAAGATCGGCCAGTGCCACGCCGAACCCGGTGTGCGCGTAGGTTGCGGACGCGAGGCCGGTTCGGCCGCCAATCTCATCGAACGAGCCGCCGTTGCGGCGATAGAGTGCATGGCCGCCGGCGCGGATGTTCGTGACCACGATGTCGAACGCGCCGTCACCGTCGACGTCGCCCTCGGCGACTCCCATGCCGGCCAGGACGGCACCGGTGGCGTTGTAGGCGACTCCCAACGGTACGGCCGCCTCACGAAACGAACCGTCGCGCTGATTGATCCAAAGGAAACTGGCCTGGCCATCGTTGGCCACGAAGATGTCGGGCCAGCCGTCGTCGTTGGCGTCGCACGCGCGAACGCCCAGGCCCGGACCGGCATGGGCGGCAATCCCCGACGCGACGCTCACGTCCTCAAAACGCACCGCGCCAGCCGAGTTCGTCACGTTGCGGTATAACCGGTCGGGCGTGCCGGCGTATTCCATCGGATTGCAGTAGTCCACGCGGCCATTCGACAGGGTACACACGCGCGGGATGGAGTAGTCGAGATAGTGTGCGACAAACAAATCCAGCCGGCCGTCGCGGTCGATATCGACAAGACAGGCCGATGATCCCCATGCTGAGTCGTCGATACCGGCCGACTCGGTGATGTCGGCAAACGAACCGTTTCGCTGATTCAGATACAGTCGATCGGGTCCGAAGTTGACGGTATACACATCAGCGTAACCATCGTTGTTGATGTCGCCCACGGCGATGCCCATCCCGTAGCTCCGATCGCCCAACCCGGTCAAGTCGGTGACGTCGACGAATCGGCTCGGAGACACTTGGCGAAACAGCCGGGTTCGTGCCGACGAGGTTGACGTCGCGTCAGGGTGGGGCGCGGCCGCTGTGCCCGAACGCAGGGCGAGGTCGAGTAGTCCGTCGCCGTCGTAGTCGAGCATTGCCAAACCAGAGCCGACCGTTTCGGGCAGAAAGAAGGATGGACCACCAGGCTCGTGAATGAAGTCAATTCCGATCTGGTTGGTAATGTCGTAGAGCGAGCTCAACTGCGTGTCAGAGTCATCCGGCTGTACGGCGGGTGCCGCAGCGCCACGACCTCGATGGAACATGGCCGCTGCTATCAACACGACGAGTGTTGCCAGAAGACAAGCGAATCCCACGCGGTTCATGGTCGCGTCCCAGACCGACTTGTGTGTAACAAACGAGGGTCAGAGTCCCACGTCGAGCGTAGGAAACCCACGAACGCGTCGCCAGACCGGAAAAAGAAAACGGGGAGCCGAACATGACTCCCCGTGCTGCATCCGGGATCAACAAGTCGATCAACAAGTCACTGTGGCGCCATCCCCGACTCGACCTTACCGGTCGCCTTGTCGATGGTGTAGCTAGCCGGCGGCGACGGTGTGGGCCGCTTGCCAGGCTCAGGATCCTTCATCGTTTTTACGAGGGCTTCCCAAGTGTCACCCATGTCCTCAACCCTAAGGACCTCACCGGTGATACCCGCAGCCTTCAGGCTTTCCTTCGCCTTCGCCACGTCCGCGTCAGCAACTCCTTCAGACTTGTTTATCTCCCTCATTTCGACCTTGCCGGGGCCGCACCCAGCTAGACTCACACCCACACAAACCACCGTAAACAGCGCAAAACCGCGAACCCAGTGCACTTTCATGGAGTGTCTCCGTTTGCTAGTTCTTGCCGTCCTGATCTATTTGTTCTTGGAACGCTATCGAACACCGCGCTCGCAACGCCTTGACGTCCAGATCCTGGGAGATGAAAACCACGCTGCCATCGGTGTTCAACACGTTCGCGCCGCCTGGGTGGTAAGACCCAGCCGAAATCCATGTCGGCCACTGCGACGTCAACCTCACATTCGGTATCCGCGCGTTGATTCCGAAAATCGGAATGGTAATCGGACCCGAAAACCAGGGTGAAATACTGTCGTAGTAGCAGCAGTCTTCGTAGCCGATCAGGCCGACGGGGTAGTTCAAGAACCACGTCGTATATGTGGGAGTGCCCCATTCCGCGGGAAATGTGCCTTGGCCGGGCGGGCCGGGCACCTTGGCCCTTACCTCCATCGCAAAATAGGTGTTCGAGGTGCCGTCGATGATGTCACGCTCGGAGGTCTGGGCGTGCGTGTACCAGCGAGTTCCGAAATATTCCGGCGGACCCCAGTACTTAAAGGCCCCACTAAGGACGCCCGGCGCGGCGATGGCCCAGCGCGGGTAGAGCACACCGCCGTAGTTCGACAACCCAGCGCTGCCACGCACCTGATGCCAAGGTGCCGCAGCGAAGTCAAACCCCGCGAGGTTGTCGAGGTCAGACGGGCAAAGGAACCCCTCGACCTTCTGGACCAGCAACGTCTTGTTTGCCACCACCGCGGGGTTCGGAGACAATAGCGACGTGTGTCCCGCGGGCGCAAAGTTAATCGAGTTGTAGATGCCCGAATTGTCCAAATAGGGCAACGACAACGCCAGCCATGAGTTCGGGATCTCGGCGTTCCGATTCGGCACGTGGGTCGGGAACACGCCGAAGGTACCATGATAATTGTGTATCGCCACGCCGATCTGCTTCATGTTGTTGCGGCACTGTGTGCGCCGCGCCGCCTCGCGCGCCTGCTGAACGGCCGGCAACAGCAGCGCGATCAGTACGGCAATGATGGCAATTACCACCAACAATTCAATTAGTGTGAACCCCGGTCTTCGCCTGTGTGACATATTTCGTCCTCCCACTCATTAAGATGAATCAAGAAACGTCGCTTCGGCCGCCTCCGACGAGAAGAACGACCATAGGAACGACACGACGGCGATAAGATAACACCAAAGTATTCCAAAATCAACAAGAAGCCGTTTTTGCCCGCGGTCGCCTCGGACGCGGCTGCCTAGCGCTCGACATCAAACAAATACTCGACGTCCGCACCTGCGTCGGTTGGAATTCCACTGGGCCCCGCATTGATTGCTTCTATTTGGCGCCTCCACAAAAGGAACTACTAAACAGGGCAGAGAAAAACAACGGCGAATGCTAAACCGAGGAAGCTCGCATGTCAACGACAAACTTGGACATCTTGCAAGATTGCCGACTAGTCGACAGCGAGCGTCAGACTGGTATTATCCGCGACGGGCAGATACGGCTGGTGGCGGAATTCGCCGAGATAGCGCTGGCGGGCTTGCCGGCCGAAGTGGTAGGTCACGCCGGCGAAGATGTTCCAGGTCTCGTCGTCGAAACCCCAGTGACCGCCGGCGGCAAGCGACCACGAATCCGAGACGGGGATGCGCAGGTCGCCGCCCAACGAGCCGTCGCTCGGATCGCTGCGCCAACCGACCCAGGCAGTCGCGTCCCAACCGGCCTGGAAAAGATGGCGGTAGAAGAGATTCGCACGGCCGACCGGCTCGATGTCGCGATCGCGCCCGCTGCGGCGCTGCTCGTCGTCGACCACGCCGACCGTGCCCCATACGCCAATCTCGCTGTAGAGCGACACCGTGTTGCTGACCGCGACGCGCACCTGAGCCACGTCGCTGTCGAAGTCGTTGTCGTGCATCCAGTCGACGACGCCACCCAGATTCCACGCGGGGCCGACGCGAGCGTCGCCCCTCCAAAACGCGCCGCCGGTGCCGAACAATTGGGCGCCTTCTTCGGCCGGCGAGCCGGCGAAACCGGCCTGAAAGCCGAGACCCGACTGATCGGGCGTGACGGGCAGCGTCCAGTTAATACCAAATCGACCGGCCCACCGATCGTTGTCGCCCGACTGATGGAAGCCGTCGGCCAACGCAAAGGCGTACGCATTGCTCCACGAGTACGTACACGCGCCGAATGTCCACGGCGCGACCGGATCCGCGCAAGCAGGATCGGGCGAGCACGGATCGCCGCCGAACGGATCCAACGGGTAATCGACGCGCGCGGGCGCTGGATCCTGCCAACTCACCGAAGCGACCGGGCGATCGAGCGAGTCGTCGAGACGTTGAGGCGTTGACGCGTCGTGGCGCCGAGCGGTCGGCCGGGCACCCGCACTTGATCGATATGTGCCATCGGCACCAGACGAAAACGGCTTCTCCCTCGTCCCCGTCTGCGGGGGAGAGGGCTGGGGTGAGGGGGCATAGCGACTCGCGTCTTCGCCCGCAAGCCCCTCACCCCGACCCTCTCCCCGCAAGCGGGGCGAGGGAGAAGTGCCAATGCCAATGTTTGATCGATAGCTGGGAACTGGGACCGTTCTTGATCTCGTCGGCGTCGGATAGGTCCAGCGCGGGGTCGTTCGCGGAGCCTGTTCGTCGGGGCTTTGCGCGGCGACTCGACGGGTGGCCGGCCGCCAGCCGTCGTGTTGACCATGCGCCAACGGCGCGCTCAGACCAAACCACAGCACAACAAGACCACAGACACCGGCTCGTTGGCGAGTCACGGCGAGTCCTCCCTTGTTCCGCTCCTCCTGCCCCGCCAGACGACCGATGGCGGGCTCGTGCAACGGCGGCGGATTATCCTGGTTCCGCGAAACAGGTCAATTCAGGAGTCAGGAGTCAGCAGGCCGCCCGCCACCGGCGGAAAGATGCTCAGCGTGTCGCCGTCGCGCAACGGGCGGTCGCGGTCGGGTTCGTGGACGCCGCCCACCATGACCAGCTGAGCCAACTGCGGCGGAATCTTGAGTCGCTCGCACACGTCGATGACCCGCGAGCCGTCGGGCATATCAAGAAACAGCTTCGCCCCGTCACTGCCGGACGGCAGGTAGCTTCGCAAACTCGCGAACAGCCGCACCTCAATCTTCATGGCGTTGAAGGGTTCAGGGTTCAGGGTTCAGGGTTCAGGGTTCAGGGTTCAGGGTTCAGGGTTCAGGGTTCAGGGTTCAGGGTTCAGGGTTCAGGGTT
>DAIOWH010000068.1:0-30352 GCA_036758585.1 Planctomycetia bacterium | reverse complement strand
GGCTCGCCTGCGGCTTCCTTTGACGACATTGCAGGCGGGCCGCCTGCACTACGCTTACGAGAACAGCTTCTTCACGGTCTCGCCGCCGTCGACGATCTTGAGCGGTCGGCCGAGCGGGCTGGTGTTCTCTTTGCGCGGGTCGATCTTCAGCGAGTTACAGAAGCTGCACAACAGATCGGGCACGGTGACGGGCTGGTCCTTCACGTCGGTGCCGTCGGCGTTGGTCGAGCCAATGACCTGGCCGCCGCGCACGCCGCCGCCGGCCATCGCGGCGTTGAACGAACGGGGCCAGTGGTCGCGGCCGCTGTTGGCGTTCACGCGCGGCGTGCGTCCGAACTCGCCCATCCAGACGACGAGCGTCGAATCCAAGAGGCCGCGCTCCTTCAAGTCCGCAACGAGAGTGGCGAAACCGGGATCGGCCTGGCCGGCCAGGTCGGCGACGCGACTGAAGTTGTCCTGGTGCGTGTCCCAGCCGTTCAGTTGCACCTCGACGAATGTGACGCCCGCCTCGACTAGGCGTCGGGCCAGTAGGCAACCCTGGCCGAACGCCGTGCGGCCGTACTTGTCGCGCAGCTTGGCCGGCTCTTCGTTCAGGTCGAACGCCTTGATGCGCGGACTGAGCACCATGTTCGACGCCTTTTGATAGAGCGACTGGTGGTCTTCGACGACGACCTTGCCGCCCGATTCGGCGAAGTCTTGTTCGATCTTCTTCAGGAGGCCGAGCCGCCGCGTGTAGCGTTTCGCCGTGACGGCGGTCGGCAGCGTGGCGTTCTGTGGCGGTCGATTCGGATCCTGCACCGCGAACGGTTCGTACTCGACGCCCAGGAACGTCGCCCCCTGCGTGAAGCCGGCGATGCTCACGAAGTGGGGCAGGTCGAAGCCGACCTCGCCGAGTTCCGACGCGACGAGCGAGCCGATGCTCGGGTGTTTCACGGACCCCGACGGCGCATAGCCGGTGTGCAGTTGGTAGACGGCGCGCTGGTGGTTGCCCTCTTTGTTCGTGAGCGAGCGGACCAGAGCGATGTCGTTCATCGCCTTGGCGGTTTCGGGCCAATGTTCGGCGACCTGGATGCCCGATACGGCGCTGGCGATCGCCTTGGTCTCGCCGCCGCTCGATGTGCCGGGCTTCGGATCGAACGTCTCAAACTGACTCGGTCCGCCGTTCATCCAAAGCAGGATGCACGACCGTCCCTTCTTGCGAATCTCGTCGGCCTGGAGACTCATCGAGTCCAGCCAACTCAGGCCCGCGACGCCGGCCGCACCCGCCGCGACCGAACGCAACAACCCACGGCGGCTCACAACGCCCGATCGCGACATGCCGACTTGAAGAATCGATGGAAGTGACATAGGTTCTCCTTCTCAGTGATTCGGAGTGCGGCGACTTGTCGCCGCTTGAATTCAGTGCATGCGGGCCGCCTGCACCACACTGGGTCTCAGCGCTTCGTGATGAACTCCGTCGAGTTGACCAGGCTCCAGAGCAAGTCTTCCATGGCCTCACGGCGGTTGCCGACTTCGCGAATGTAGTCCTTGGCGGTCTTGAGTTCGCTGACCGCCGGGGCGCGGGCCAAGACGCGCTTGTACATCAGCCGGATCAGCTCTTCGTCGTCTTCGTAGACCGATAGCCATCGGCTGAGCATCGTGTCGCCGCCGCCGCTGATCTGCTGCTCGATCAGCGGATTGTTCATGAGGAACAGGGCCTGCGGGATCGTGCCCTGCACATCGTCGGTGGGGACCGATGGATCAACGCCGAACTGCAAGTTGAAGAGTCCGCGGAAGCCGAACGCGCCTTGTCGTCTCGCCCCGGGGCCTGCCGCGTCGCGAGGCGGCATCACATTCTCAGGTAGGCCGAGCGCGTGGACCAGCGAATCGAAGATCTGATCGCCCGACAGTCGCGTCGGGCACACTGAGGCGAAAGGCAGCGCCCCGGCCGACGGATCGCGCGGCCGGATCTCACGCTGATACGCCGCGGTGTTCATGATCAGGCGGAACAGCCACTTGACGTCGTAGTCGGCCGCGCGCCAGGCGGATGCCAGGCGATTGACGATCATCGGGAACCGCGCCTCGCGGCCAGGTCCCAGATCGTCGACCGGCTCGTAGAACCCCTCGCCCATCAGTTCGCCCCAGACACGATTTACGTACGCGCGGGCGAACCAGTAGTTGGACTTGTCGGTCACGTACTGAGCGAACTGCTCGCGGCGACTCGCGTCGTCCAGCCCCTTGCCCGGCTCCTGCCCGAGCAGGAACTTGGGGTGCATGACGGTCATCTTCTCGGGGTCCTCTTTGTCGGGCATGCGGTGTTCCGGCGAGCGGCCGCCGCCTTTCTTCGCGGCCGGCAACGGCGGCAGCTTGCCCTTGGCCTTGGCCTTGGCCAGTCCAGGGAACCGGTCTTCGAGTTCCTTGTCGAGCGACTTGACCTCGAAAGCGATTGGACTGCCGTCCGGGTCGCGCCGGACCAGCGTACGCGCGAAGAACGCGGCCATCTCGTGGAACTGCTCGCGCTTCCACTCGTCGTACGGATGATCGTGGCATTGGGCACATTGGATTTGGATGCCCAGGAACACCCGCGACGTCTCGGCCGCGAGATTCACCGGGGTGTTCTCCATATCGAACTGCGCGAAGATCAGGAAGGTGCGGCCTTCTTCCTGCACTGGGCCCGTGGCGGTAATAAGCTCGGCGGCGACGCGGTCCCATTTGACGTTGCGCTTGAGTTGATCGGCCATCCAGTCTTCGAAGTTCCTTGCCGCGCTCAGCGCGCGGCGCTCGATGGCGTGATAGGCGATCACGTCGCGCCAGTATCGCGCCCAGTGCCGGGCGTAGTCGTCGGTGTCGAGCAACTCGTCGATCACTCGCGACCGCTTGGCCGGGTCGGTGCTCTTGGTGAACTCATCCAGCCTGTTCGGCGCCGGTGGTTTGCCCGTGAGATCGAGGTAGACTCGCCGCAGAAAGTCTTCGTCGTTGGTGACCGGCGACAGCGGGTTGTTGCCGCGTGCGATCTCTTTCTCCAAGAGCGAGTCGATCTCCGAACTCTTGATCGAGGCGGCCAGCGAGTTGCCGGAGTCGCCGCCGCGAGCCACCGGTGCAGCCGGCGTCTTTGATCCGGAGCCGTATGCGTTCCTAGCGGTCGTCGCCTTGTCCGACCTGGCCGACTTGGCGTCGCCGGCCGCTCGGCCGCGCCCCTGAGCGGCGACCCAATGCCCGCTGCCAAGCAAGACGCCGAACGTGACAAGTCCGGCAATGGTCCGAAACATCGGTCCGGTGTGGTCGCGTGCCATGAGATTCACTCCAAACGCCCACTTGAAGGTAGTGCACAGCCATCCAGAGTCAACGGCCGCCGGCCTGTGCCGGTTGGTTCATTAAACACACGTTCCGGCGAGTAGTTTCGCGGATCGAGCAGTTCGTTGCAAATCAGCTCCCTCGCCGATACAATCCGCCCGACCTTACCTGTGTTTCTCAACCCTGTTTCGCCAGAGGATTGTGGTGAGCGACCTTATCATCAGCGTTTCGGGTCTGCGGGGCAAGGTGGGTAGCGCGCTGACCCCGACGCTGGCGACCGAATACGCCACGGCGTTTGGAACCTGGTTGGGCGGCGGAAAGGTCATTGTGGGACGCGACAGCCGACCGAGCGGTGCGATGCTCACCGGCGCGGTCATGGCGGGCCTGGCCAGCGCCGGCTGCGACCCGATCGACATCGGGCTGGCCGCGACACCGACGACAGGTTTGCTTGTTCGGCACCTGGGCGCGGCCGGCGGCGTGGAGATCACGGCGAGCCACAACCCGGCGGAGTGGAACGGGTTCAAGCTGTTTCATCGCGAGGGACGGGTCTTGAACGGCAAGGAGGCGGCCGAGGTCAAGGACATCTTCGACTCGAAGAAGTTCCGGGTCTGCCGCTGGAACGCCGTCGGCAAGCCGAGCCGACAGGGCGACCCGCATGCTGCCCACCTGACTCGCGTGCTTGCCGCAGTCGATGCCGAGGCGATTCGCCGACGGGTCTATCACGTCGTGCTGGACAGCAACCACGGAGTAGGCGGCCTGCTGGCGTCGCGATTGCTCGGTTCGCTAGGCTGCCGTGTGACGACGCTGGGCGGATCGCCCGACGGAAACTTCGAACATCCTCCCGAACCGGTCCCCGAGAACCTGGCGGCAGTAAGCCGCGCGGTGCGCGAGTACAACGCACAGATCGGATTCGCCCAAGATCCTGACGCCGACCGACTCGCGATCATCGACGAGACCGGCCGACCGATCGGCGAAGAATACACCATCACGTTGGCCGCGGCCCACGTGTTGTCCAAGACGCCCGGCGCGGTCGTCGTGAACCTGTCGACGACCCGCGCGGTCGAGGAGGCGGCGGCGCTACGGCATTCGCGGTGCGAGCGGTCGGCAGTGGGCGAGGCCAACGTCGTTGAAATCATGCAGAGGCGGCGCGCGGTGATCGGTGGCGAAGGCAACGGCGGCGTGATCCTGCCACAAGTCGTCTACGTGCGCGATAGCTTCGCCGCCATGGCGCTCGTCCTCGAGGCGATGGCTGTGCAAGACGCCTCGATCAGTCAACTCGTGCGCCGCCTGCCGCAGTACTTCATGGTCAAGGACAAGCTCGCCATCGAGCCTAAGAAACTCGCCGGCGCGATGCGCAAGCTCGCGTCGAAAGCGAAGGGTGCGAAGGCAAACCAGACCGACGGTCTGCGGCTGGACTGGCCCGATCGCTGGCTGCACGTACGGCCGAGCAACACGGAACCGATCGCGCGGATCATCGTCGAGGCGAAATCGGAGGCCGAGGCGTCGGAGCTGCTGGAATTCTCGCGAACGGCGCTCGGCGTGAAGGCACCCAAGAGCAAACCATCCCGCGCTGCGAAGCGTCCAACCAAGACAGCGACTAGATCTGCTCGATCCAAACGGCGCTAAACCCGCGCCGTTCCCGCCAGTTCATGCGCCGCACGTGATCACGCTGAAGGAATCGTATGGCGTGAGTTTCTGCCGGCCGCCGAGGAAAGCGAGTTCGACGAGGAACGCACAGCCGGCGATCGTGGCCCCGGTTTGCTCGACCAGTTCGCAACATGCCTTCATCGTGCCGCCGGTCGCCAAAAGATCATCGACCAGCAACACGCGGTGACCGGGCGAAAGTGCGTCTTGGTGCATCTCCATCGTGTCGCTGCCATATTCCAACTCGTAAGTCAGTGAGTGGACGCGGTACGGCAACTTGCCACGCTTGCGGATGGGGATGAATCCAATGCCGAGTTCAATGGCCAGCGGCGCGGCAAAGACAAACCCCCGGGCCTCGGCGGCGGCAATCACGTCGATCTGGCGGCCGTGATAGTGCAGGGCCATCAGGTCGATGGCCGAGCGAAAAGCCAGTGGGTTGGCCAAGAGCGGCGTGATGTCGCGAAACAGGATGCCCGGCTTCGGGAAGTCGGGAATGTCGCGAATGAACTGCGTCAGCTCAGCCGGCGAATGAATGGTGTGCGAGGCGTGCAGATGCGCCATGGTTACCCGGGGGTCAGTGGCTGGTGATCGGTCATCGATTCGGCATCCTTATACCCGCTCATGGATTAACAGCCAATGCGGATTGCCACTCAGCTTTACTACGTGTTGGAGGTTCTCGGCTTCGACGCACGCTTCGTCCGGACTCTTCATCTCACGTCGCTCGCCCATCCAATAACGCTGGGCACTGGCGCGATTACCGCGGCTGAGCAATCGATGGCTTCATCCATCCATCCATCCATCCATCCATCCATTCCTTCCCTGGCCTTCTTGCAGATACCAGCCCAGATTCCTTCGACTTTGCGAAGCGACCACTCCAGTACGTCGGCCACTTTTTCGAGTGTTCCATGTTCGAGCCGAAGATGCACGACCACTTGCTCACACAATTCCAAACCGTTCACGAAACGGACGAACTGATCGTGAACAACGGTGGGTCGTTCCTGATCCGTGTGCAGATCGGTCGGCTCCGCAGTATTCGGTGCATCGCCCGTCGGCAGACTCGCCCAGGAGCTTTCGCGGCGTACGTCGCGGCACGCCGCCAGCAGCCTTCGGCGAGCCGAGGTGCAAGTCGTAGTCTCCGCACAGTCGCGCTACTCGCCATTCAGGCTGACGGCCAGCTTTTCCAGCGCCTCGTGCTCGATCTGCCGCACTCGCTCGCGTGTCAGGCCGAGTTGCAGACCGATCTCCTTGAGCGTCTTGGGATCTTGTTGATCGAGACCAAAGCGGAGGCGCAGCACCGTGGCCTCGCGTTGATCCATCGTCTCGAGCAGTTTGAGCACATGCTGAAGGTCGTCGGCCTCGACCATCGCCTCGTCAGGACTCTTCGCGCGATCGTCGGTGACGATCTCGCCGAGCGACCAGCCGTTGTCGAGTTGGTCGGTCTGCGGCGTGGCGTTGTAGATGCGGATCGCCTTCTTGATGATGTTCAGTTTCTTGCGCGGCAGCTCCATGTGCCGAGCGACCTCTTCATGAGTGGGCGCTCGACCCAGTTGGTCCTGCAACAGATTCGAGGCTCGCCGCCATTTCGACAACAACTCCACCATATAGGCCGGCAGTCGAATCGTCTTGGCGGTGTTCACCAGCGCGCGCTTGATCGACTGCTTGATCCAGTAACTGGCGTAGGTCGAGAAGCGGGTGTTCATCGCAGGATCGAACCCTTCGACCGCGCGAAGCAGTCCGAGGTTTCCCTCCTCGATGAGATCTTGCAGCGCCAGCCCCTTGCCGGCATAGCCGCGTGCGATGTTCACGACCAATCGCAAATTCGCCCGCACCATTTGATCGCGGGCCGACTGGTCGCCCTGCTCGATACGCAGGGCGAGTTCCTTCTCCTCGCTGGCGGTAAGCAGCGGAGTTTCGTTGATTTCACGGAGGTACGTTTCGAGCGGCGACTGGACGGAGTCGCCACGTGCGCGACGCAGTTTGGCGGGCATGATGTCGATGCTCTTGCGGTCGGGGCGGGCGGTTAGGTGTGCGGCAGGTGCCGGGCGTCGTACCCAGCGGCGGGCGTCTCAACAGACATAGCCACACGGCGAAAGCGCGTCCTGTTGCCTTCGGAAGGTCCGCTACGGGACCGTTCTGAAACCAATATCGACAGCGAAGGCAAGTGAATCGCGGTCGCGGCGTGGGAATCGAAAGCTAACGCATGGCCCAGAGTGGTTTTGGGGAAGGTATGCATCGTGGCCGAGGAATCAGATGCATCGAATCTCGGTGGTGGTGGCCTTCGGAAAACCACGTGGTGGCGGAAAGTGCTCGATGGCTTTTTACCCAACGGTACATTACTACCGTCTGGACAGTACGTTGTATCGATGACGGGCTTGATGAATTATTTTTGTTCAAATGGTTGACGGCCCAACGGTCGATCCTTATAATCTCGACGCTTCAAGTATGACGGAGCGGCAACTGGCAGTCAGTTGCGACAAGCGGCCCCTCCTGTTGGTGCCCTTCCTGCTCTTTGACAATTCGGCAAGTTACCTCAAGCCAGCGCGATAGTGTGAAGCCTGGTGTTACTTTCCTTCCCGGTTTCGATCGGGATTGAGAGGTTCACACTTGGTGACCAAGTTTTTTGGATTGTCTCTTCACTGCGTTTACGGACCTGACCCGTTCCATGCGAACTGGTCGGGATACCCGTTTCCGGATCCGAGCAATCGGATTTGGAAAAGCAACAATTTGAAGGGTTTGATCCTGGCTCAGAACGAACGTTGGCGGCGTGGATTAGGCATGCAAGTCGAGGGCGATTGGGGGCAACTCCAGTCGACCGGCGTAAGGGGTAGTAATGCATGGGTAACCAACCCTCCTGATGGGGATAGCTACGGGAAACTGTAGGTAATACCCAGCGACGTTGCGGCGGGGCATCCTGCTGTAACCAAAGGTGTGATTCCGCGGGAGGACGGGCTCATGTGGTATTAGCTAGTTGGTAGGGTGATGGCCTACCAAGGCTACGATGCCTAGGGGGTGTTAGCGCACGACCCCCACCATTGGGACTGAGACACTGCCCAGACACCTACGGGTGGCTGCAGTCGAGAATCTTCGGCAATGGGCGCAAGCCTGACCGAGCGACGCCGCGTGGAGGATGAAGGCCTTCGGGTTGTAAACTCCTGTCAGGGAGGCGGAAAGCCAGGGGAGCTCTCTCCCTTGGTTGACTTATTCCCAGAGGAAGCACGGGCTAAGTTCGTGCCAGCAGCCGCGGTAAGACGAACCGTGCAAACGTTGTTCGGATTCACTGGGTTTAAAGGGCGCGTAGGCGGTTGGTTAAGTCGGCGGTGAAATACTTCAGCTCAACTGGAGAATTGCCGCTGAAACTGACCAGCTCGAGGGAGGTCGAGGTGCGCGGAACTTCCGGTGGAGCGGTGAAATGCGTTGATATCGGAAGGAACACCTGTGGCGAAAGCGGTGCACTGGACCTTTTCTGACGCTGAGGCGCGAAAGCCAGGGGAGCGAACGGGATTAGATACCCCGGTAGTCCTGGCCATAAACGATGGGGACTAGAGAGTAGATGCTCCGATGTGTTTACTCTCGAAGCAAAAGTGCTAAGTCCCCCACCTGGGGAGTATGGTCGCAAGGCTGAAACTCAAAGGAATTGACGGGGGCTCACACAAGCGGTGGAGCATGTGGCTCAATTCGAGGCTACGCGAAGAACCTTATCCTAGGCTTGACATGCACGGATGGCGCCGGTGAAAGTCGGTTGCCTGCCTTCGGGTGAAACGTGCACAGCTGCTGCATGGCTGTCGTCAGCTCGTGTCGTGAGATGTCGGGTTAAGTTCCTTAACGAGCGAAACCCCTGTCCTTAGTTGCCAGCGCGTTATGGCGGGGACTCTAAGGAGACCGCCGGTGTTAAACCGGAGGAAGGCGGGGATGACGTCAAGTCCTCATGGCGCTTATGCCTAGGGCTGCACACGTGCTACAATCGGGCGGACAAAGGGAAGCAAGACCGCGAGGTGGAGCAAATCCCAAAAACCGTCCGTCAGTTCAGATTGCAGGCTGCAATTCGCCTGCATGAAGCTGGAATCGCTAGTAATCGCAGATCAGCTACGCTGCGGTGAATGTGTTCCTGAGCCTTGTACACACCGCCCGTCAAGCCACCAAAGTGGGGGGCACCTAATAGCGGTGCTAGCCAACCGAAAGGAGGCAGCCGCCTAGGGTGAAACCCATGATGGGGACTAAGTCGTAACAAGGTAACCGTAGGGGAACCTGCGGTTGGATCACCTCCTTTCTAAGGATGTAAAATCCTCTGTGTTTCAAGCGCCCGACGCTTGATCCACGGAACATATCGGCACACTTATCGAACTGTGCCTTGAGGTACACCGAATTGATCTTGAGAACCCCGTCGAGCGGGCAACCGCTCGACGGGGTTTGCTTTTTCAACGCCAGTAGTTCGCGCGTGCGGACCGCACCGATCTTCGGTCAGTGTTCCGCCTTGTTCCCATCTAGCCGCGACGTTATATACCACACGCGGCAGGTTTTACTCGTTTAACGCGGAGCCGCAGGCGACCGGAGATGCACAATCCCAGCCATGTTCTGCCGGCGCCTTCGGCTGGGCGCTAAACGAAACGTTTCATTGATGTCCGCGTGCGGTATATCTTCGCCATGCCTACGCTCGACGAACTAAGAGCGGTGTATGACCTGCCGCTCAGCGATCTGCTGTTCCGCGCTCAGAATGTTCATCGTCGGCATCACGACCCGGCGGACATTCAGCGGTGTGCGCTGTTGAGTGTGAAAACCGGCGGCTGCCCAGAAGATTGTGCTTACTGCTCCCAGAGTGCACGCTACAACACCGGCGTCGGCGCTGAGCCGATGATGTCGGTCGACGCCGTCCGCGAGCGGGCCGAGCGGGCCAAACAGCTTGGCGCCTCACGATTCTGCATGGGCGCGGCTTGGCGGAGCGTCCGCGACGGTGAGGCGTTTGAGGCCGTGCTCGAAATGGTCCGCACCGTCCGCGAGCTTGGCATGGAGGCGTGCGTGACGCTCGGCATGCTGAACGACGAGCAGGCCGTGCGTCTCAAGGACGCCGGGCTAACTGCGTACAACCATAACCTCGACACATCGCGGCGCCACTATCCGAACGTCATCACGACGCGCACCTACGACGACCGGCTCGACACCCTGCGCGCCGTGCAACGGGCCGGCATCTCGGTCTGTTGCGGGGGCATTCTGGGCATGGGCGAAACCGAGGACGACCGACTCATGCTGCTCGCCGAACTCGCCGCTCTCGACCCGCCGCCCGAGAGCATCCCGATCAACTGCCTGGTCCCGATCGCCGGCACGCCGCTCGAAACGGCCGCGCCGGTGGACGCCATCGAATTGGTGCGATTGATTGCGACCACCCGCATCTTCTTCCCGCGTGCACGCGTGCGACTGAGCGCCGGCCGCGATCGCATGAGCCGCGAGCTGCAAGTGCTTGCGTTCATCGCCGGGGCCAATTCGGTGTTCTTCGGCGAGAAACTGCTGACCGCCCCCAACCCCACGACTGCCGACGATGCCGAACTCTTCGAGGCCATGGGCGTGGCGGGCGAACTGCGGATAGAGGATCGAGAATAGAGGATCGAGTATTGCCGATCGTCGATACTATACCTGACGCGGCAGGTTTGACTCGTTTAACGCGGAGCCGCAGGCGACCTCAGGTGCACAATCCCAGCCATGTTCTGCCGCCGGCCTTCGGCTGGGCGTCAAGCGGCGTTAAGCGAAACGTCTCGTTGATGGCCGCGTGCGGTATATGTCCTCAAGTTCACCCCCATGTTCACGCAACGCTGGACTCGACGACTCGAAGAACTTCGATCGCGCGGGCGGCTGCGCACGCTTGACCCGGCGGAGGGCGTCGATTTCTGCTCGAACGATTACCTCGGCTACGTGGCGACTGGCTGGCCCGCGCGGGCCGACGACTCACTCGCGCAGCTACGCTCGGCGTCGGCCGCACGACTGTTACGTGGCCATCACGCCGTTTGGGACGAGGTGGAGTCGCGGCTTGCCGCATGGCACGGCGCGCAATCGGCGCTGGTGATGACCAGCGGTTACGCGGTCAACGAGGGTCTGCTCTCGACGATCATCGAACCGGGCGATTGGGTGGCTTCGGACGGGCTAAACCACGCGTCGATCATAGACGGACTGCGACTGTCGCGAGCCGAGCGATTTGTCTACGCGCACGGCGACCTCAACCAACTTGCCGACGGCCTGGCGCGGGCCGCTCGCGACCGCGGAGCGGACCGCGAGTTGTTCATCGTCACGGAATCATTGTTCGGCATGGACGGCGACCTAGCGCCGCTCGGCGAACTGGCCGCGCTGGCCGAGCGGTTCGACGCTTGCCTTATCGTCGACGAGGCGCATGCTACCGGCTGTTACGGCGACGCGGGAAGCGGGCTGGTCGACGCCCTGGGGCTGCGCGGCCGCGTCACCGCGACGGTCCACACCGGCGGCAAGGCGCTGGCCGTGTGCGGCGCCTACATCTGCTGCTCATCGCTGTTGCGCGACGCACTACTGAATCGTTGCCGGCACTTCATGTTTTCCACCGCCCTGCCGCCGTCGGTCGGGGTGTGGTGGAACGACTCGCTCGATCGCGTTCAGTCCGACGCCGCCGGCCGCGCGGCGCTGCACTCGAGCGCGCAGCGATTCAGAGCCGAGCTGGCCCGAAACGGCGTTCAATCGCTCGGAAGTGAGTATGTCGTGCCGGTGGTTATCGGCGACGACGCCCGCGCAGCCCAGGCGGCTGATCGACTGCGGCGGCGCGGATGGGACATTCGAGCGATTCGACCGCCGACTGTGCCCGAAGGGACCGCGCGGTTGCGAATCTCGATTCACGCCAATCACGCACCCAGCCTGCTCGACGCCGTCGCGGCGGGCCTCGCCGACGTGCTGAAGGATCTTGCCCATGACTGACCTTGTTGTGCTGGGCACCGATACCGCGGCGGGCAAGACCACGTTCACTCTGTTGTGGTTGGCCGCCTTCGCCGACGAGTTCGAGTATTGGAAACCGCTGGAGACCGGCGAGTCTGACTCGGCGATCGTTGTGCGGCTCGTCCCGTCGGCAATCGTCCACCCGCCGCTTGCGCGATTCGGCGAGCCTGTGGCGCCCTTGCTGGCAGCGCGCCGAGCGGGTCTGCGAGTCCCCAGTATCGGCGAGATCGTCGCGGCTAAGCCGCGTCCGCATGTCCCCGCTCGACGATTGCTTATCGAGACGTTTGGCAGCCCGCTCTCGCCGCTCGGCGAACACGCACTACAAATCGAGTTGATTCCCGCGTATGAGTCGCCGTCGGTGCTTGTCTCGCCGTCGGCGGTTGGCGCCGTCGGCCGCGTGTTGCAATCGCTCGCCGCGCTGGCCTCGCACGACTGTCGTCCGGCGGCCGTCGTGCTGATCGGCGAAGCGGACGCATTCGCCGTGGAACAGATATCGCGTCACGCTCACGGTGTTCCGGTCTTCTGCCTGCAACCGCCCGCGACGTTCACGGCCGACGCCGTTGCGGAGTCCGCAGCGGCTCAGCGGCAAGTGCTCGATTGTGTGCGCACCGCTGCCACGCAAGCTCCTGGATCCGCCTGCTTGCGGCAAGTCGATCGGAGTGCGGCAGCTACCGACATCGTCGCGCGCGATCGCCGTGTCGTGTGGCACCCATACACGTCGCTGCAGGCGCCCGACGACCCGCTGCCGGTCGTCGCCGCGCAGGACGAGTTCCTGATGCTGGCGGACGGGCGGCGCGTGATTGATGCGATCTCGTCGTGGTGGACGGTCCTGCACGGACACCGGCATCCCGTCCTGATGCGGGCGCTGGCCGAGGCATCGACTCGGTACGACCACGTCTACTTCGCCGGCGTGACCCACGAACCGGCCGTCGAACTGGCGGAGCTGTTGCTCAGCACCGTGAGCTGGCCTGGCGGTACTGCCTCGCGACTCTCGACGCTCGACGCTCAACGCCCGCCTGCCGGCCGCGTGTTGTACTCCGACGACGGCAGCACGGCGGTCGAGGTCGCGTTGAAGATGGCCTACCAGTTTTGGTGTCACCGTGGCGAGCCGCAGCACACGACGTTTGTCGGGTTCGAGCACGGCTATCACGGCGACACGTTTGGTGCGATGGCGGTCGGCCGCGACCCGGTGTTCTTCGGCGTCTTTGAGCCGCTGTTGTTTCGTGCGGTGCAGGCCCCGGTCTCGCCCGATGCGCTCGATGCTGCGCTGGCCGAACGACGCGGCGAAGTGGCCGCGGTGATCATCGAGCCGCTCGTGCAGGGCGCCGGCGGCATGCGCATGCACTCGCCGACGACTCTGCGGGCGATCGCCGACGTCGTGCGTCGCCACGATGTGCTGCTCATCGCCGATGAGGTCATGACGGGCGGTGGTCGCACGGGGCATCTGTGGGCGCATCAAGCGGCGGGGGTCGCGCCGGACCTGATCTGCGCCGGCAAGACACTGGCGGGCGGTGTGCTGCCGCTCGCGGCCACCCTCGTCGGACCGCACGTGGCCGCGGCGTGGGACACGGCCGATCGCCGCCGCACGTTTTTTCACGGCCACTCGTTCACCGCTCATCCACTCGCCTGCGCCGTTGCGGTGGCCAACTGGCGCATGCTCGCCGCCGGCCTGGGTGATGTTCCGGCCCAAATGGAACGGTTTTGGACCGAACGCCTGTCCAGACTGTGCACGCATCCGGCGGTCAGAGAGTTGCGGACCTGTGGCACGATCGCCGCGGTTGAGCTGCAGGACCCTGGCGGCTACTTGGCCGGCGTCGGCCCGCGATTGCGTCGCACTTGCTTGGATCGCGACGTTCTGTTGCGGCCGCTGGGCAACGTGCTGTACGCGATGCCGCCGTTTTGCACTTCGCAGCGATCGCTCGAGCAGATCGCCGCGGCGATTGAGTTGGCTGTCGAGTCGGTAGCGTAGCGCCTCGACACTGGCGTTGCCACGGGCCGCAAACTCGGTCATCGTATCCGGCCGCGATGGGTGACGCAGTCATGAGGGGCCGTTGATCTTGTCGAGCGCCGACGCAGTCAACGCCGAGCGACCTCCGGGCCGACGATGGTTCGCTGTCGTGGCGCGTGTGGCCATCGCGGCGGCGGTGGTCGCGGGCGTGAGCCACAGGGTCTATCGCGAGCGATCGAAGCTGGCGGCGTACGAGTGGACGCTGCGTCCGGGCTGGTTGGTGGCTGGGGGCGCGGCGTACGCCGGCGGGCTTGCGACGTGTGCGACGTTCTGGTGGATGGCGATGCGCGACCGCGGCGGTCGGCCGACGTGGGCGAGTACGTTGGCGGCGTATTTCGCGGGCCACCTAGGTAAATATGTGCCGGGCAAGGGCCTGGTGCTGGTTATTCGCGCGAGCATGGTGCGCGGGCCGGGCGTGACGGCGGCCAGCGCCGCGATCACCGCAGCCCACGAAACTCTGCTGATGATGGCGGTCGGATCGCTCGTCGCTGCCGGGTTGCTAGGCTTCGTCGACGCGCCGCATCGTGACCGGTTGCTGGGCGCCGCGCTCGTGGTCGCGGTGGCCTTGGCGACCGTCTCGTCGCCGCCGGTCATCGCGCGGCTCGGTCGGCTGGCGTCGCGGCCGTTTGTGGGTGATTCGGAGCTTGGCGATCACACCTGCCGCTGGCGCACCGTCGGCGTCGGGACGGTTCCGATCGTGGCGGGCTGGGCGTTGATGGGTGTGAGCTTGGCGGCAGTGCTCGCGGCGACGGGTGACTGGGGCGTGCTCGTTGCCGCGCGGGGAACTGCCGAGACGCTGGCCCTCGTCACCATCGTGGTCTCGCTGGCGACGGTGGGCGGATTTGTGAGCCTGATGCCGGGCGGGCTTGGCTCGCGCGAGTGGATTGTCGCCGAGACGCTCGGCCCGGCAATCGGCGCCGACCACGCACTGGTCGCGGCCGTGCTGCTGCGACTCGTCTGGATCGGGGCCGAGTGCGCGGCCGCAGGCATGAGTTGGCTGGCGACGTGTGGCGGCATTCCGCGATCATGACGGAGCGAACTCTTGAGCGACCTGATCAGCATCGTAGTGCCGGTGAACGACGAGGCCGACAGCCTGGGCCAATTGGTCGAGGAGATTCGGGCCGTGGCGGCGCGGAACAATCTGAACATCGAACTTGTGCTGGTCGACGACGGCAGCCGCGACGGCACGTGGGATCTGATCCGGCGGTTGGCCAGCGAAGACTCGCGCGTGCGGGGTATTCGGTTTCGCCGGAACTTCGGCAAGGCGGCCGCGCTGGCGGCGGGGTTCGACGCGGCCGGCGGCAAGATCGTGTTTCAGATGGACGGCGACCTCCAGGACGACCCGGAAGAAATTCCGCGGTTCCTCGCTCGGCTGGCCGACGGGTTCGACGTGGTGAACGGATGGAAGAAGAAGCGGCGCGATCCGTGGCACAAGGTCTGGCCGAGCCGCGTGTTCAACCGGCTGGTGAGTTGGTCGACGGGGCTTCGGCTGCACGATCATAACTGTGGCTTCAAGTGCTTCCGGGCCGAGGCGACTAAGGAGATTCGGCTGTACGGCGAGTTGCACCGGTTCATTCCGGTGATCGCTCACTCGCGCGGATACCGCGTGGCCGAAATCGAAGTGCAACATCGGCCGCGCCGGTTCGGGCGATCGAAGTACGGCATGAGGCGATTCCACAAGGGGCTGTTGGACCTGATGACGGTGGCGTTCCTGACCGGCTTCGGCCAGCGGCCGCTACACCTCTTGGGCGGGATCGGCATCGTTTCGTTTCTGCTCGGACTGGGCGGACTGGTGTACCTCAGCGTGATCTGGCTGCTGACTCGACTGGATGTCGCCGACTACGGCAAGATCGGCGACCGCCCGATGCTGATCTATTCGGTCGCGGGCGTGTTGCTCGGTTTCCAGATGCTCGCGATCGGTTTCTTGGCCGAACTCATCATCGCGATGAATATCCGCCGCGAACACAGCCACAGCATCGCCGAGGTCACCGAGAGACGGGGTGACGGCTGATTTGCGGTTCTCCGCCAACTTTGGGGAAACCTGTGGTGTAGCCGCCGCGGCCGCCTCACATCTGGCGGATGAAACAGCAGGCGGGACGCCTGCGCCCCAGACTTGGCGGAGAGCCTGATTGGCTGATCGCAGATGCCAAGGGGCCGTGGTCGGGCGTTACTCTCTCGTCTCGTCGAACACTGCGTCGAACACCGCGAACGAACCAAAGCGGTGTCAAGCCACCGCACTCCAAAGTTCGCTTGTTTGAGGATTAGTGTGAGCACTACTAACGAGTACGGCCCCATACCCTACATCTTGCACGGGCCATCGCCAACTCCCGCCGATCAGACGCGACTACCTCGCCGCTGAAACGATGGCGGCGAGTTGGTACAATCAGCCCACAATGCGAAACGCCGACGAATCGCCCCTGCTGTTGGGCCCGTGGGATCCGAGACCTACCAAGACGCACTCGACCTCAATACGCGAAGAGCGACGCCTCGGGCCGCGCCACATTGCGCGGGCGTGAGCACAACGGCGTAACCGTGCATCAGCTTGGGAGGATGTTATGAACCTACAGTTCGGCCAAGCGCGCCGGGTTGGCGCGTGTCTGCTGCTCATTGGCTTGTCGCGCGGGTCCGTGGTGAACGCTCAAGGTGTCGCGTCCGCGTCGCTGGCATCGCCGCTCGAAGTCACCGGACTGCACGTGATTGACGAAGCCGAATCGCAGGACTCGCCGCAGGGCCGGTCGCGCAGCGGTCCGCAGCGGGGTGTGTACAAGGCAGGCATCACGGCCAACTGGTTCAATGACGGCAAGCGGTTCTGGTATCGCAATGACCTGCGCGGCGACGGGCGCGAGTTCATCCTGGTCGACGCGGTCAAGGGCGAGCGGCGGCGGGCGTTTGATCAC
This sequence comes from Planctomycetia bacterium, assembly GCA_036758585.1. GTDB lineage: Bacteria > Planctomycetota > Planctomycetia > JALXBF01 > JBGPMX01 > DAIOWH01. The sequence continues at coordinate 13,588 of DAIOWH010000068.1, read as the reverse complement.
GAGCGACTCGCCAAGGCGCTCGGTGAGGCGGGCGTGACCGGTGTGCGGGCCGATCGCCTGGCCATCGACGCGCTGGAGTTCGACACGGCCGCCGGCACGATGTCGTTTCGCGCCGGGGGCAAGGATTGGCGCTGCAATCTGGAAACCTACGAGCTGAAACCCATCGAGGGGCGGAAGCTGCAGCGTGACGGCGCGAGGACGGCGATCACACCGCAAGATGTGCCGCGAGCGAGCACACGCACTGGTCCCGAAACGGAGCTTCGGTTCGTCAATCGAACGGACGGCGCCGTCGAGTTGTTCTGGCTCGACGCCGGCGGCGAGCGGCGCAGCTACGGCGTCGTGGCCGCGGGCGCCGAGCGAGCCCAGCACACGTTTGCGGGGCACGTCTGGCTTGCCGTCGATGCGAGCGGCCGCACGGTCGCTGCGTTCGAAGCCGACGAGCGGCCCGGCGATGCGGTCATCACGGGCCGCGACATCGCGCCACAATCCCGAAACCGACGGCCGCGTTTGCCGAGTTCGTTCGGCGCCGGCGTTTCGCCGGACGGCAAGTGGCGTGCGCTGGTGCGCGACGGCAACGTGTTCGTGCGCGACGGCGGCGATGAAAGTGCCAAGGAGTTTCAACTCACTCAGGGTGGAACGAGCGAGATCGGTTACGAGCGGCCCGAGTGGGCGCCCGACTCGCAAACGTTGGTCGCGATGCGCGTCGAGCCGGGCGAACGGAAGGAAGTGTTCCTGATCGAGTCGTCGCCGCGCGGCGGCGGGCGTGCGGTGCTGCATCAGCGGCCCTACGCGCTGCCGGGCGACAAGTTCACGTCCTATGAACTGAACCTGTTCCGATTGGATCAAGCGGCGGCGCCGCAGGGCGACGACCGCGACAAGCCCGGCGTCGCTGCATGGCAAGGGACCAAGCTGGACCTGGACCGCGTCGACTTCGGCCGGCCGCGCGTGCGCTGGAGCCGCGACGGGAGCACATTCAGCTACATGAAGGTCGATCGCGGGCACCAGCGCCTACGGGTCGTCGAAGTCGACGCGCGTACCGCCAAGTCGCACAACATCGTCGACGAGCAAACCGACACATTCATCTGGACGGCGCACACCGAGAACTTCAACATCCCGCCGGTCACGTGGCTCGAAAAGACCGACGAGTTGATCTACGTGTCCGAGGTCGATGGCTGGCGGCATTTGTTCTTGATCGACCCGGCTGCGAAGCCGGCCGACGAAACCGCCGAGACTGCGCCACAGGTCGCCCATGGTGCGAAACGGCTGTTCGCGCCCGGACTCAAGAACCAGATCACCAAGGGGCCGTGGGTGATCCGCGGCATCGATCGGATCGACGAGGAAAATCGCCAGGTCTGGTTCCGCGCCAGCGGGATGAACGCGGATCAGGACCCGTACTTGGTCCACTACTGCCGCGTCAATTTCGACGGCACAGGTCTGGTTCAACTCACCGCCGGCAACGGCAATCACTCGATTCAATTCTCACCCGACCGGCGCTACATCATCGACACCTACTCGCGCGTCGATGCGCCGCCGACCCACGAGCTGCGCCGCGTCGACGACGGCTCGCTGGTGTGCCCGCTCGAAGACGCCGACGTCTCCGAACTGCGGGAGGCAGGCTGGACGCCGCCGGAGGTCTTCTCTGCCAAGGGCCGCGACGGCACGACCGACATCTGGGGCATCATCTGCCGGCCGCGCGACTTCGACCCCGCCAAGAAGTACCCGGTGATCGAAGACATCTACGCCGGGCCTCAAGGCTCGTTCGTTCCGAAGACGTTCAGTTCGCGCGGCCGCTACGACGCGCTCAACGATCTGGGCTTCATCGTCGTCAAGATCGACGGCATGGGGACGGCCAACCGGTCGAAGGCGTTTCACGACGTCTGCTGGCACAATCTCAAGGACGCAGGTTTCCCCGATCGGATTCTGTGGATGAAGGCGGCCGCGGCGAAGTACCCGCAAATGGACCTCGGCCGCGTCGGCGTGTACGGCGGCTCGGCCGGCGGCCAGAACGCGGCGGGCGCCGTCCTGTTCCATCCAGATTTCTACAAAGTCGCCGTCGCCGGTTGCGGATGCCACGACAACCGCATGGACAAGGCGTCGTGGAACGAACAGTGGATGGGCTACCCCGTCGGCCCGCAATACGCCGCGTCGTCGAACATCGACAACGCCCATCGGCTGCGGGGCAAGTTGCTGCTCATCGTCGGCGAGATGGACACGAACGTGCCGCCGGAATCGACGATGCGGCTGGCCGACGCGCTGATCAAGGCCGACAAGGACTTCGATCTAGTGGTGGTGCCCGGCGCGGGCCACGGCATGGGAGGCGCCTACGGCCAACGCCGCATGCACGACTTCTTCGTGCGGCACCTGCTCGGCGATGCCGACCCGCAACGCACCGCCGTCGGGGTGACGGAGCCACTGGCGTCGCCGGCGTTCAGCGACGAGCGGCCCGACTCGGCCAGGCCGGCGACCCGCGCAACGGCGCCAGCCGCACTGGTCGCTCGGACACTCGAAGCGGCTCCGCGCACGGACTCCGGGGCCGGCTCGCGAGTGGCCGCCGCGAGCGACGACCCGCGGGTGACCGCACCGCCCGGATCGTTCTTCGAGATGGTCGCCCAGCGAGATCGTGACGCGGCGCGAAAGTTCTACCAGAAGTACATCGACGTGCGCGGCATGCCGGTCGTCGCGGCCGGCGAGGTCGCCGACGAGGCACTGCAACGCACGCACTCGATCGTCACCGGTATGCTCGCGGGACGGCCCGACATCGTGGGAGCGATGGTCACGAATCGCATGTACCTGATCATCATCGGCAAGGATCAGGTCTACACCGACATGCCGGAATACCGCAACTCGCGCAACCCGGACTACATGAATGAACGCGTGCGCGGCACCGGCGGCCGGCCGACCAGCTTCGGCGAAGAGAACGTGCTCGGCTGGCCGGTCGACCGGTACGACGACGAGAGCATCGGCGTGCACGAATTCTGCCACACGATCGACGGCGCGCTGCGCTCCCTCGACCCGACTTGGAACGAACGCCGCAACCGCGTCTTCCAAAACGCGATGGCCAAGGGGCTGTGGAAGAACACCTACGCGGCGTCCAATCCGGGCGAGTACTGGGCCGAAATCGCGCAGTGCTATTTCGACTGCCAGCGCGTCAACAACTGGAACCACGGTCCGATCGGCACTCGCGAACAACTCAAGGAGTACGACCCCGAAGGGTACGAACTCGTCCGGACTACGTTCAATCTCGGGCCGGGCCAAGACTGGCGCTACCGGCCGGCGCGGCGACTGCCCGCCGTGACTGCGCCGCCGGCCAGGCTGCGCATCGACCCGTTCTACACCAAGTTCACCTGGGCACGCGAGTTCACGGTGCTGGGCCGGGCCGCGAGCGACGAATCGCTGCTGGCGGCGAACCATACGATCCGCAAGATGTTCGCCTATCGCCACGACGTCTTGAAGGCGCTGATCGCCGACGGCGTGCGACTCGTCGTGCTGGGCCGCGATGAGTCGCTTGCCGACCTGCCCGAGTTCGCCGGCGTCGGCGGGAGCGGCGACGTTGACCTGCTCGCTCGCGTGCTCGACTACAAGCCCGACTCGAAGCTGCTCGTCGTGGGCGAGGAGAATGTTCTCGGCAATGTCAAGGATCCACTGGTCGCGCACAACCAGGTGATCCGCGTCTTGGCCCAGGCGATCTATCACGTCGCCGGCACGCGACCGGTCGATCCGAACTGGGACAACCGGCCGCGCGGCGTGTGGCAACAATACGAACTCGGCGTCGAGCGGCTCGACGTGCGCTTCGACCAGAAGTTGGCCGAGCTGTACGACGCTGCGGCCAGCGCCGGCAAGTGGCGAGGCACGGCGGCCGCGCGCGACCGAGTCGCCTACTGGGCCGCCGGCGTGCTCGCCTATTTCGACGCGGGCGGCCGCGACGCCGCTCCGCACGATGCAACGCACCCGATCGCCACGCGCGAAGCCCTACGCGACTACGACCCCGATCTGGCGGCGCTCGTCCACAAGACGATGGCCTTCGGCGGGCGAGCCGATTGGCGACTTGGGAAGCGTTAGCGTAGGGTCCGCCATTGCGGACCTCGGCCTTGTCATGGTCGCAACAGCGAACCCTACCAAGCTGACCGCGTGCATTACAAAAACGCCCGCCTCTTCACCTCCACAACGCACTGTCACGCGGGCGGCCCGCATCTGCTAGAATCCGCCCGTCGGCAAGCGCCAAGTTTTCACCGGGGACGAACGATGAGCACGCAGGAAGGCACGCTACCTCGCGACGACGGTTCCGCACGGCGGCTCGACGCGATCTTGATCGCACTGGCCGCAGGCACGTTGCTCGGATTGATCTGGATCGCCCAAGGCAACATGTCGCGCACGCCGGACAACAAGCCGTTTGCTCAACCGATGCACAGCCCCAACGATCGGTCGCGGTTTGTGACGATTCGGGCGCTGGTCGATCGCGGCTCGTACGCGATCGGCGCCATCAACGAAGACGGCAGCTACACCGACGGCTCACTCGTGAAAGAACCCGGCTGGGACACGATTGACAAAGTCCGGCGGCCGGACAACGGCCTGTTGTACTCGTCGAAGCCGCCGCTCATGCCCACAGTGCTGGCCGGCGAGTATTGGCTGCTCAGCAAGATCCCGACCTTCTCGTACTCGCGAGCCGAGGGGGACGAGGGCTGGAAGGAAACCGGCCGACTCACGTTTGACCGGCACCCGCTCGCGCTGGTGCGAATCATTGTGGCGACGGCGAACTGGGCGCCGTTTGTGATCTTCCTGTGCTTGTTCGCGCGGCTCGTCTCGGGACTGACGGCAGACCCGTGGGTGCGTGCCTTCACGATCGCTGCGGCCGGCTTCGGCACGTACCTGAGCGGATTCAGCGTCACGCTGAACAATCACACCGTCGCCGCGTTCGCGATGTTCTTCTCGCTCTATCCCGCGCTGCGGATCTGGTGCGACGGCCGGCAAAAGTGGTGGCTGTTTGCGGTCAGCGGATTCTTCGCCGCGCTGGCCGCCGTGTTGGAATTACCGGCGACGGCGTTCCTCGCAGCCGTGGCGGCGGGGTTGGTCTTCAAGTCCGGCGCGCGCGCCGTTGCGCTATTCCTGCCGTTCGCACTGATCCCGGCGGCCGGTCATTTCTACACAACGTACCTCGCCACTGGCGGCCTGACGCCGGCCTACGAGAAGAAGGAGTGGTACGACTTCCCCAAATCATACTGGAAGTTCGACGAATCGCGCGGACGGCTGGTCGGCGGCAGCCGCGATGAGAAGACGGGCGAACTGATCGTCGACCCAAACGGCATCGACAACCAGTACGAACCTGCGGGCGTGTACGTGTTTCACATGTTGCTGGGACATCATGGCGTGTTTTCGCTGACGCCGATCTTTGTGTTCTCGGCAATCGGCGTGGCTCGCGTGTTGCGCGACCGACGGCACCAGCTCTGGGCCGCCGCGCTGCTGGCGGCCGGCCTGACGGTGGTGCTGTTGGTCTTTTACACCTTCCTGGCCGGCACGCGCAACTACGGCGGCATGACCAACGGCCTGCGCTGGCTCTTTTGGTTGATTCCGCTCTGGCTGCTCTTCTTGCCCGACGGACTGGCGGGCCGGTCATCGTCGCGACTGTGGCGGGCCATTGCTCTCGCGGCGTTGGTGATCTCGGCCGCGTCAAGCTTCTACGCCAGTCGCAACCCGTGGACTCGGCCGTGGCTGCAGGAGTTGCTGAACCAGACGGGGTGGATCGCCTACTGATCACCTACTTCGGAAACGTCCCGTACAGTCGATCGCCCATGTCGCCGAGGCCGGGGCAGATGTAATACGACGGGTTCAGATCGCGATCGACGGCGGCACAAATGATCCGCACGTCTGGGTGGTCCCGTTCCAACCGCGCGATGCCGGGCGGCGCGGCGACCACCGCCAGCACGCAGATGTCCTCGCCGCCATGTGTCTTGATCGCTGCGATCGTGCGGGCCAGCGTGCCGCCCGTCGCCAGCATCGGTTCAAGCACCAGCACGCGACGGCCGTCGAGCGGCGGCAGCTTCATGTAGTACTCCGAAGCCTGGGCCGTAGTCTCGTCGCGCTCCATGCCCGCGAAACCAACCGACAGGTCCGGCAACAACTCCACCGCCGCCTCCAACATCCCCAGCCCCGCCCTTAGTACCGCGATGGCCACCAACCCCTTGCCGACGACGACGCCGACCGTAGGTTCCAGCGGGGTGTCGATCGGCACTTGCCGAACCGGAAGGTCCTTCGTTGCTTCAAGCAGCAGACAGTACGAGAGCTGCTTGGTCATCGCTCGGAACTCCACATGCCCGGTGCGTCGATCCCTCAGCCGAGTCAACGCCTGGCTTGCAAACGGATGGGAAATAACTGTCGTAGACATGTTCACTCCAGATCACGGCAACGGGGATGTCGAAAATTCTACGCATCTGTTGCAACCGGCAATGTTTGCGAATCACGGTACATTTTTTCTATTCTTGGCAACCTGCCTTGACATGCCAATTCATCACATCATAATCGGGCCTCGTTCAGTCCCGGAGTGACGGCCTTTGTAGGGAACTCAAGGCCCCGGGGCAAGGAGACTCGAAAAGTAGTTCCCGGATGAACGTCTTTAGAGGAGAACACCATGCATAGTCTTGTGTTGATGCTCGCCATGAGCGGAACGGGTTCGCACGGCTGTTGCCCGAAGCCAGCTTGTGCTCCGGCGCCCGTTTGTGCCCCAGCGCCGGCATGCGATCCGTGCGCGCGTCGTAGCTGCTTGAGCGGCCTCTTGGCCAAGTTGCACGCCCGCCGCTGCTGCCGTCCGGCGTGCGCGCCGGCTTGTGGCCCTACGGCGTCGGCGGCCGACCAGGCTGCCCCGGCTCCGGTGCCAGCCCCCGCTCCGAAGCCAGCCCCGGCTCCGGCACCCGCGCCGGCCCCAGCACCCGCGCCTGCACCCGCACCGGCCAAGTAGCCACGCGGCTGGACCCCAATCTACTCCAACAGACACCCCTGGTGCTTCAGCACCAGGGGTTTTCTTTTTTTGCGGGCTAGTCGTCCGCCGTTGAGTCCGTTCGACGATGGATCTACGACACCTTGGCAAGTCGGCTTCGCAACTCGGCAGCCTGCGCGCGGACCTCCTGCGGTAGTCGGTCGCCGAACTGGTCGAAGAACTTGTGGTGTTCGCCCAGTTCTTCCGTCCAGGCGGCGCTGTCCACGTCGAGCAGCTGGTCCATCGCGCCCAACGGCAGTTCAAGGCCGTCGAGGTTCAGGTCTCGTGAGCGCGGCACGAAGCCGATCGGTGTTTCGATCGCGTCGCACTTGCCCTGCATGCGGCGGATGACCCAGTCGAGCACCCGGATGTTCTCGCCGAAGCCGGGCCATAGGAACTTGCCATTGCTTGCGATTCGGAACCAATTCACGTGGAAAACCGCCGGGGGCTTGGACAGCTTGCGGCCCATGCTCAGCCAGTGGCTGAGGTAGTCCGCCGCGTTGTATCCGCAGAACGGCAGCATCGACATCGGGTCGCGCCGTGTAACGCCGACGGCGCCGGTGGCTGCCGCAGTGGTCTCGGAGGCCATGGTTGCACCGACGTAGACGCCGTGTTGCCAATCGCGGCTTTGAAACACCAGTGGTGCGAGTCGCGAGCGACGGCCGCCGAACAAGATCGCCGAGATGGGCACTCCCTGCGGGTTCTCCCACTGCGGGGAAATGGATGGGCACTGGCGGGCCGGGGCGGTGAACCGCGAATTCGGGTGGGCCGCCTTGCCCAGTTCGGGCGTCCACTTGCGACCCTGCCAATCCTCCAGGCCCGCGGGCGCATCGAATCCGATCCCCTCCCACCACGGCGTTCGGTCCGGCGCGAGGGCAACGTTGGTGAGCAGGCTGTTGCGATTGAGTGTTGCCAGCGCGTTCGGGTTGCTGGTTGGGCCGGTGCCGGGCACAACGCCGAAGAATCCGGCTTCCGGGTTGATCGCCCAGAGTCGGCCGTCGCCGCCGACTCGGAGCCAGGCGATGTCGTCGCCAACCGTCCAGACCTTGTAGCCCTTGTATGCGGCGGGCGGTATCAGCATCGCGAGGTTCGTCTTGCCGCACGCGCTCGGGAACGCCGCGGCAATGTACGTAACCTCGCCCTGCGGATTCTCGATGCCGACGATCAGCATGTGCTCGGCCATCCAGCCCTCGTCGCGGGCCATCACGCCGGCGATGCGCAGCGCGAAGCACTTCTTCCCTAACAGGGCGTTGCCGCCGTAACCCGAGCCGACGCTCCAGACGAGTCGCTCGCGCGGAAAGTGCAGAATGAAGCGGCGATCGGGATTCAGGTCGCCAAGCGAATGCAGCCCAGGCGCAAACTTGTCCGACGTACCCAGGTGGTCGATCGCCGCCTTGCCCATGCGGGTCATGATCCGCATGCTCGCGACCACGTACGGACTGTCGGTCAACTCCACGCCCACCTGACTGAACGGCGATCCGATCGGCCCCATCAGGTACGGCACGACAAACATCGTGCGTCCCTTCATCGCGCCGCGGAACAGCGGCTCGACCTTGGCCCGCGAGTCGGCCGGCGCCATCCAGTTGTTCGTGGGGCCGGCGTCATCCTTCTTGTCGGTGCAGATGAAGGTGAGGTGCTCGGTTCGAGCCACGTCGTTGGGGTTGCTGCGGTGCAAGTAACAGCCGGGGTACTTGCTCCTGTTCAGTTCCATCAACGTGCCGTCGTTCAGCATGCCGCCGACCAACTTCTCGTACTCCGAGTCAGATCCATCGCACCAATGGATGCGTTCCGGCTGAGTCAGGCGGGCACACTCGTCAATCCAACGCTCTAGCGCACTGGGCATGATCGTTCTCCACACAGGCTCCGGTGAACACTCCAGAGTCCACCACTCTAGCGAGCCGTTCGGCGGCCGAACAGTGCGGGACGCCGTATGGCTTGGGGCGGGCCTGGGCTATTGCAGCGCAGCACCCAGCGAATCGCGATGGGTCGCCCAACACGTTTCGGCGTCGATGCCGCGGGGCAATTCGAGCGTGATGATCGGAATCTCAAGGTCCTTGCCCGCATAGCTGCCCAGCGAGCCGGGTGTCGGATAGCCGATCGTGTCGCTGACGACATAGCCACTGTGGCGACTCATCAGTTCGGCGAGCGATTGGGCCGGGCCATCGTAGTTGACCATTGGCTTACCGCGGGTCGCGTGCATGACGATGATGCGATCGGGCTGGAAGCCGTCGAGCACACCCAGCAGCGTCTGTGTCTCAGGCTCGCTGCCCGGGCGCGGCCCTGGGTTGAACTCCGGGCGACGCGCTGTGGCCTGCCAGTTTGCGGCGGGGAAGTTGCGGTTCAGATCGACGCCGCGGCTGTTGCCGCGCGTGCCCGCCGCCGTGCCGTCGGGATTGAGGTCGCGAATAATGAACACAGTTGCGTGCGGCGCTTGCCGCGACCCAACAGCGAACTCGTCGGCGACCCGCTCGACGAGCACCTGGCCTTCCGGCTCATCGCCGTGAATCCCTCCGATCAGCAGCACGCGCCGGACTCCGCCGCCGAATTCGACCGCCTCGATCTCGCGCCTCTCGACGGATCGGCCAATCGATCGCCAGTGCACTCGCGCGTGCGGCTCCTGGAGTTTGCCGGCGCTGCCTGGTTCGATGTTCGGGCGAACCGCATCCGATAGCTCGACGGGATCGACGGTCGTTTGGGCCGGGGCGAATCGCTGGCGGAACCGCGCCGCGTGCGAGCATCCCGTCGCAATCATCGACGCCGCACAAAGAACAGCCACGCCGCGTGTGAGGTGATTCACAGTCAAGCCCCTTCTCCACTGGATCGTTCGCCTTGGGCCGCCGCGACAAGTTCCAAGGCGGCAGAGCATAGCGACTTGCCCGGTTCCTGTCTTGGCCGACTTGAAAGGCAGCGTCTTCGCGAGTAGGGTGCGCCGTTCTACGCGGTTTCGCGGTGATTGAGGTGGGCCAGCACGGTCATTGCGATCACATGAAGTTCGTGGGCCACGCTTTGAATGAGTGCTTCGTGCAAACCGAACTACCAGACGACTGGTCTGCGATCCGAGGACAGTTTGAGTCGATGCCCGGCGTCGCGTACTTGAACACCGGCACGTGTGGGCGAGTGCCGAGGCCGGTGCTCGAGGAGGCGGCTGAGTGGCGGCGGCGGATCGCGGCCGAGCCGTGCGAGGTGCTGTGGCGCCGGATGCCCGACGCGCTGTGGGCCACGCGCGAACGTCTCGCCCGCTTCCTGGGCGCGCCGCCCCAGTCCATCGCGTTCATGGCGAACGTCACGGCGGGCGTGAACATCGTGGCCGCCGCCTTGCAGATCGATCCAGGGCGCGACGTGCTGGCCACCGATCAGGAATACGGCGCGATGCTCTACGTCTGGGAGCGCGCGGTCGGCCGGTCGGGCGCGAGCCTGCGCACCGTCAGTCTGCCCGTGGGGACCGATTTCACCGCGAGCGATCTGGTCGCGCGGTTCGACGACGCCATCGACGACCGGACGCAAGTCGTCTTCCTCAGCCACATCACGACCGCGACCGGTCTGGTGCTTCCGGTCCGCGAGATCTGTGAGATTGCCCGCAGTCGCGGCGCGATCACGGTGGTCGACGGCGCGCACGCGCCGGGCATGATCCCTCTAGATCTCGATTCGCTCGGCTGCGATTTCTACACCGGCAACGGGCACAAGTGGCTGCTCGCGCCGGTCGGCACGGGGTTTCTGTACGTCCGACCCGGCTGCGAGCATTTGATCGAGCCGCTCGTGGTGAGTTGGGGCTGGAAGTACGACCGTGCCGTGGCCTGTGAGCGCGACCAAGAAGGCTCGACCCCGTTCCTGCGGTCGCTCGAGTTCCAGGGAACGCGCGACCCCGCGCCGTGGTTCGCCGTGCCTGCGGCCATCGACTTTCACGAAGGCATCGGGCGCGAACGCATCCTGAGCCGCGACCGCGAACTCGCCCGGCTCGTACGTCAGCAGCTCGCGACGCTGCCCGGCGTGGAACCGGCCATTCCCGACGATCCGGAACTGAGCGCGGCCCTGGCGGCCTATCGCGTGCCGTACGCCGACGCCGGCGAGTTGCAGCGCCGACTCTGGGCCGACTACCGCATCGAGACGCCGGTGTTGGAACGGTGCGGCTCGGTACTGCTCAGGGTATCCACGCATTTCTACAACACGATCGACGAAATAGTCCGACTCCGTGATGCGCTGGAGAAACTCCTCCCCGGCGCCGTCGCACCAGAGCGACCTTGACCATCCGCCGGGCACGGAACGATAATCCTTCCGCAACGGACACGCCGTGAGGAACGCAATCGGATCTGACAAGGGCGCGACAGAGTACCGGGTTCATGAACTTTGAAGGAGGCAGGTAGTGCCCTTCACCGTCGGTGACTTAATCGATGGCCACTACCGCGTCGAGCAACGTTTCGCGGGCGGCATGGGTTTCGTCTACGTGGTCATGGACGAGGTCGTCCGCAAACGTTACGCGATCAAGCAGCTCTCGGAACTGCACGCCGAGAACGAGACGTTGCGCGAGCGGTTTCGCCGCGAGGCGTCGACCTGGCTGCTTCTTGAGTATCACCCGAACATCGTGCAGGCGCACAGCTACCTGCATCGGCCCGAAGGCGCGATGCTCATTCTCGAGTACGTGGACGGCCCCAGCCTCGAAGGACTGTTGCGGGCCGAGAAACGACTGCATGCGGCGCAGGTGATCGCCTACTCGCGGCAGTTTTGCGCCGGCATGCACCATGCACACACACGAGTGATCCCCGACCGCGGTACCGGCGTGCTGCACCGCGACATCAAGCCGGGCAACATCCTGATTACGCGAACCAACCAGGCCAAAATCACCGACTTCGGCCTGGCCAAGATCCAGGGCGACCATACGCTCACCTCGGTCGGACAGTTTGTCGGCACGGTCGCGTACAGTTCGCCGGAACAACTTCGAGCATCGGGCGATGTTAATCGCGCCAGCGACGTCTATTCGTTCGGCACTGTGATGTATCAGATGCTTTCGGGCTATCCGCCGTTTCGCGGCTCAAACCCGGCGGAGTTGTACCACTTGATCCAGGAGACCGAGCCAAAGCCGCTCATCGAACTCGTGCCCGACTTGAACCCCGGCCTGGCCCGCCTGGTGATGCGGTGTTTGGCGAAGGATCCGGCTCGGCGCGTTGCCGACTTCCACGACCTGGACTCGGCGATCGCCGCACTCGCCGGCCAGATGCAGCCGGCTCACACGCGCGGCTGCAAGACGTGCGGGTTCGTCTCGATTCGGCAGACCGTGAAGTGTTCGGTGTGCGGGGGAGTAATCGACGCGCCTAAGACGGCAAAGCGAGCCGCGAAGCACGAAAAGACCTGGAAGTGCGTGTGCGGAGCAGTCGTCACGTCGCGCGGTGCGAGTTGCCCCAAGTGCGGCCGAACACGCACGGACCAGAACGAGACCGGATCCGAACCTGGCGCCACGCTGCCCGCGCCCACGCAGTCCGACGGCGCGCTGCCGGTGCTTTCCGACGTGCCGAGCGGCGGCGAGTCGCGATCGAAATGGACGCTCGACGCGGACAAGGAGTACATCGTCGAGTTGCGGCCCGGCGGGCAGGTCACGGCCTGGCCGCTCGAACGCACCCGCTACACGCTTGGCCGCGAGACAAACATGAGGATCCGCCTGAGCGACCCATCGGTCGCGCGGTATCAATTGAATCTCGTTCGACTGCCGAGCGGTTGGCTCGCCATCAACGCGTCTACATCGAGTGTGGTTCAGGTGAACGGCTGGCCGACGAACCAGCGATTGCTGCGCCCCGGCGACTTGCTGCGAGTCGGCAAAACGTGGTTGACCTTCTCTGGACCGGCGCCGTCGCACGAATCGCCGCCGGCGCTGCCCGGCCGGTGGGCCGAAATTGCGGGCGCGCGGATGCCGACGGTCAAGTCTGATCCAGCCTCGCCCACGCCAACCAATTCTCAGACGCCGACCGCGTGCGTGCTCGAGGTGGCGGGCGGCGCCAGGGTCGTCTCGCGCGGACAGCCCGTGCGAATTGGCACCTCGCCGCCGTGCGAACTACGGCTGAACGACAGCGCGGCCGCACCGGTTCAGGCGCTGCTCGCCTGGCAGAACGACGGGCCCCACCTGATCAACCTCACGGGCGGACTGGTGCGGCTGTTGGCCGGACAGAACATCGCCGACCGCGTGCTGCAAGATGGCGACCTGCTTCAGATCGGCATCACCCCGGTTCGAGTCCGCATCGAGGGCGACCCGCGCGCACCTGCCCGCTCGCTCAGCGGCGAACCGCACTCATCCCGATTCGCGCTTACCGTGATCAGTGGCGATCACCGCGGACATACAGCCCTGTTGCCGACCGGCCAATCGGTCACGCTCGGCCGCCAATCCGATTGCGAGGTGGTGATTCCGGCCGACTCATTCGTCTCGCGCAAGCACCTGCAACTCGTCGCCGGCCCGGCGCACATCGACATCACCGACGTGGCCGGTCGAAGCGGCTTCTTCGTGAATCAAGCTCATTATCCAAGCACGGGCGTCGCCCATCTCGGCGACGTACTGCTCGTCGGCAAAACGTCGCTGCTCGTCCATCACGAGGTCGAGCCCTAAATGGCTTTGCGTGATTCTGGGAGTCCGCAGGGACA
>DAIOWH010000067.1:26708-30637 GCA_036758585.1 Planctomycetia bacterium | reverse complement strand
CGCTATGTTGTGCAGGTCGATGCCTGGTTGCATCGGATCGAGTTGCACGAACACGTCGAAGAAGACGTCAAACGAACTGGTTGCGGTTCCGGCCGGCGTGAACGGTGGAACATCGAGCGTTCCCGTCGTGTTGTTTGTGGACTCCTCGATCTGGCCGCTCGACGCCACCGTGCGGCTGTTGCTGAAGAACACGGCTCCACCCAGCGGTGTGATTCCCAAGAGGTTCAGCGAAAGGAGCTCGGTCGGAACCTCTTCGCGGAGATTCGAGTCCGTATCGTTGGCGTCGCCTTCCAGCGTGCCCTCGAACATCACTTGCACCGTGGAAGGCCCCTTGAGGGCGACCGGGATCATGCTCAAATCGGGCAGTTGCAGTTGCAGCATGGCGGTCGACTCGGGGAAGTGGTCCGTCTCGATCGCCGCCGGCTGCGTGAACGTGCCCGCCTTGGTCTTTTGGATCATGACCGAGTCGTCGACGCCCGGTTGGAACCCTAGCGTGAAATCCCATTGAAAGGCGTGCTCGAGGTCGGCGGGTCCGAACGGTGACTGCGTGTCGGACAGAGTTGTGGCCGCCGTGTCGTTCAGGCTGTTAACGATGTTGGGCGCAGCGTCGATCTGGAAGCGATTCGGGGCCGGCGAAGAGCTGACGTCTATGAATGAGCCGTTTGGATCGGTCTGGTGAATTGATCCGGCAGTGACCTCGGCCGAGTCGTCCGCCGCACCACCTTCCAAATCGAAATTGGACAGCTCGAACCAATGCAAGTCGAGCGGCGCACCGGTGAGGTTCGTGATCTGTACCGTCTCAATGATCGTGGCAGTCGTGCTGTTCGCCGAGATCAACACGTAGCCCACGTCGACTCGAATCGGGTCGCCAAAGAGCTGTTCTCCGTAGGAGAGCAGAATAGTGTCGGCCGTCTGGCCCTGTCCGGCACCGACCAGCGACAGGCTGTTCAGCGGCTGTTCCGCGGTGTTGCCGATGCCAAACCAGAACCACTGTTGAAACACTTGATCGCTCAGCAGCGTCGGCTGCTGCGTCAACGGGTTGATCGCTCCGACTCCCCATGTCGACAAGCCTGCTGGCTCGCTCGGCGTCTCGGATTGCGTGTAACGCCGATCAACCAGTCTCCGCTCGCGGCAAACAGGTCGCTCAGCAGCAGCCGATCCTCAAGTCGCTCCAAGGCGCACGGGCGACGCGTCAGACCGCGACGACGGATGGGAGGGGAGAATGAAATCAAATCGTGATCGAAACATGGCGGAACTCCTAGCTGGAACTCTCAGAAGGTCTCGAAACCACAGAGTGCCGCATCAAGGGCGCCGACGCGGATCTGCACACGTGACAGGTGGTGAATTGACAGGCACTAGGTTATGGAATGTTCTGGCGCAACGCAACACTATTCTGGCGGGCGGCCCCGCACACTCCGTCGCGAACGGGGTTGCGACCATTTGCGGGGCGGTTCTATAATCGTCGTCCCCAGAGTTTCCCGCCTCACAGAGAGGTCGGCTGTTTCAACGAGAGCCTCATTTGGAAAGGAGCATCGAAGTGTACAGTATTCGTTCCACTATTGCCGTGAAGTTGGCCTCGTGTTCGCTCGCCGCGGCGGCCGTTGTCGCGATCTCGGGCATGATGTTGCCCGTGGCCGATGCGCCGACACCGAGCGCCGCTGCCAGTGCGGCCGACCTGGCCGCCGCCGCGGAAGAGATCGTCAAGGGTCTCGAACCGACCGTGGCCAGCGCCACGTCGTTCAAACAAGATCAGGAGGGCGTCGAGCACAACGCCTATGTGCTCGCACTCATCGCCAACTCGATTGCCGACGCCGAAGGTGATGCGAAGTGGAAGGCCAGCGCTCTGGCCGTGCGCGACGCCGCACTGGAACTGGCCAAGGCCAAGGCCCAGACCGCAGCAGCCAAGGCCGTCAAGGACATCAAGAGCCTGACCGAGGGCGCGGGCAAGGCTGCTGGCGCGGGCAAGGCGATGAAGCCGCTTGAAGTCTGCTCGCTCACGCACGTCATGAAGGAAGTGAACAATCGAAACCGACCGATGCGCAAGAATCTGCGGGCGCTGGCTCGCAATCAAGACACCGTCCGGCGCGACGCCCAGGTTTGGGCCGTGCTTGCTGCCGCGGCCCGCAATGACACCAAGTCGGCTCAGACCGCCAAAAAGTCACAGGAACCGTTCGAGAAACTCTCGGACGAGTTCTTCACACACTCCAAGAGTCTGGCCGACGCGGCCAAGAAGGGCGATCAGAACGCCGCCAACGAGGCGCTCAAGGCTGTCAGCGCCGCGTGTGCCAACTGCCACAAGGACTATCGGCCGGATCTTGAGTAGCCGTCGCCCGCAACAAGCAGCACAACGGCCGCCACTTCGCACCAAGTGGCGGCCGTTTTCGTTCCCGCACTCTACTGCTTAGCCTTGACGTCTACGCCCGGTGCCGCGACCTCCGCGCCCTCGCTGTTGGTTTTCACTTCGACGCCCGGAGCGGACACGTCGGCATTGCCGGCTGAGTCTGCTTTCACGTTGACCCCCGGCGCTGAGACCTCGGCATCGCCGGCCGCCGTCGTCTTGACATGCACGCCGGGCACACGTACGTCGGTGTTCCCCTTCTCATCCGCTTTGACACTCACGCCGCAACCCAATGTGGCTGCGATCAACGCAGCAAGTGCCCAACGAAAAGTTCGCATAGCCGGCACTCCTCGTGCTTAGGGCCATTCGGATTTCGCAGACCGCCAACTAGTGCCCCGTCAACACAGGATTTTGGGATATACGGTGACGAGTTTACAGCGGGCATCATCGATTTTCGATTTTCATTTGCCACTCCACGCCTCGCTGAGTGCTGGTGACGTCGTCCGACCACGCTCCAATTTCATCATGGAGTTCTTGAACCTCACCGATCCGTTGTCCCTGCAAGCATTGGCTCGTTAGGCAACTCAATTCGTTCTCGGCGATGTTCAGCTAACTGCCGTGTTTCGGCGTGTAGACAAACTCGATGCGACGCACATATTCGCGGGCCTTCGCGGGCGGAAAAACTTCGTAAAACGCCCCCGGAGTGTGCGTGTTGAGATTGTCGCACACCAACGTCACGGTCGCGCAATCCGCATAGCGGCCGTCCAGCCGGGCCGCCACTTCCAGCGCCCAGTCCGACTTGCACCGCTGCGGGCGAGCGGTCGCTTGGCGCCACCCGGCCAGCGGCTCGGCGAACAGGAAGATCGAGGCCGTTCCCGCTCGTTCGTATTCGTAGTCCACTCGCTTGGGACGAGTCGTGGTCGCGGGCATGACGTCGCGAACCTCCTTGACCAACTGCACCGGTTGCTCATCCATGCAGATCACCGGGTGCGACGGGTCATACGGACGGGCGTAGACGTCCAGCACCGCTTCCATGTGCGCCACGAATTCGGCGTCGGCTTCGGGCGGGATGACCCAGTACTGAATTTTGCGTTTGCTCATGCACTGGGTCGTGTGCGCAGTCCGAATACGGTGGGCATGGAAGGGCAGCGCCCCGGCGGATCGTGATCGTGTCGGCGCGAGATCCAGCGTCATCACCACTGACCTGCAGTAGACCGGTGAGCCGGTCAAACGTGACTGTCGGCACGACCCTACCCTCGAGCTCCTCGACAGCTATCCGTCGCCGCGGCCGTTTGCGATTGTGTGGTCGAGACTCGGCATGCACGAACGAAAGCGATCGCCCAATCGGTCGCCACGCCTTCGCGCATCTAAGCCAGTTCATGATCAGTCCTTTGGAGCAGCTTTCAGCGATCAGCGGTCAGCCGTTGAACGTGCAACGGACCTGGGGTTTTCCTGGGGGTACAAGGAACCACCCCACACTGAAGTAGTCGCAAGAGCAACAACTTCTTCACGCCACGTCGCCCGTCTCGAATCGACCCTAAACGATCGAACGGTCGAAGGGTCGAAGGGTCGAAGGGTCGAAGGGTCGAAG
>DAIOWH010000067.1:0-26608 GCA_036758585.1 Planctomycetia bacterium | reverse complement strand
GTCGAAGGGTCGAAGGGTCGAAGGGTCGAAGAGTCGAAGCGTCGAAGAGTCGAAGAGTCGAAGAGTCGAAGGGTCGAAGAGTCGAAGGGTCGAAGCCCGCGCATGTCCTTTCGTGTCTCGTTTCGAGATTCGGCATTGTTTCGACCAGCGCGTTTGCCGAGCAACGAACCCTGACCCGTGTCTGACTGTATCGGTGATGATTTTGGCCTTGGAACTCGACCTGTCAAGAGTCACCGTTGCTGGCTTGCCGCGTGCTGATGTTGCCGGTCGCGGTGTTCTATGCGTTCTTCGTGTTCTTCACGCAGTACACCGGCTGGCACGGCGTCCAGGCGCTCTACGAGCATCATGCGTTCCTGCTGCCGGCGTCGTTCTGAGTTGGTTTGAGTGGTCAAAGAGGCCAGCACTAACCGCAGAGAACGCAGAGAGCCGCTGAGTTTTCTGCCTCTGCGTTCCTCAGCGTCCTCTGCGGTTAGCTCTTTCTTGGTCGGCGGCTGGCACGGCGTACAGGCGCTCTACGCTCTACGAGCACCATGCGTTCCTGCTGCCGGCGCCGTTCTGAGTCGCGTACTTCATTTCGCTGCGGCATCGGCCTCCATTGCCGCCTTGAGGTCGTGCAGGTCCCTGGCACACTCCTTGAGTACCGACTTGATCATCGGCTTCATCAGAAACGACATGATCTTGGCGGCCAGCGTGAGCGGCTGCGCGTCGAACACCATCTCGACGTCGGTGCCCGCGCCGTTGGGTGTGAAGCGGAACGCAGAGTGATAACGGCAACCGCAGCTCTCGCAGCCGACCGAGTAACCGCGCGGCGGATCAAACGCGGTGATCTCCATCTCCTCGGTCGCTTCGCGGCCGAACATCACGCGCGCGTCTCGCGGAACCGCGTGCCGAGTCGCACTTCGCCATCGGTCAGCACATCGAGTTTCGTGATCGCCTTGATTCGGCCGGGGGCGTTGCGGAGGTCGGTCGCATACGCGAAACGCGAAAACCTTGTCCGGCGGCGCGGCAATATGCGTCTTGATCGTGATTCCAGCCATGGGTGCGTCTACCTCTTCTTGGTGTACGTGATCGCTCGCGAAGCATCGGCCGGATGCGGGCCGATGTCAAGGAGGAACGGAGAACGCAACAAGATCTCAGAACTGCGCGGGGTCCGGCAGCGAGTTCGATGGCCGCGCGGCGGTTTCGCCCGGGGAGTGTTCGGTCGTGTGGGCGCCAAGTTCGGCTGTGGCAGGCTGTGCGGCTGGCGCGGTGGATTTCGCCGCCGAGTACTGGCGATGTTCTGATTGCAGGCGCGCGATCAGTTTCTCCAAGGACGGAACACGGTCCCAGGTCTTGGACGTGGTGCGCGAGCCGAGCGTCACGCTCACATCGACGCCGCCCGACCGCTCGCCGCGCTCGAAGAATCCGTCTGCAACGAGATCGTGAGTCAGAAAGGTGAACTCGTCGTAAGTGATCGCCGCGCGGAATTCAGTCGGTGCCGCAGCCGCCGCCTTGTCGTTCGCGACCTCGCCGCGACGAAGTGACGCGGGCAGAAGGTCCCGCACCGTGCGTTCCGGCGCAGGTTCAGCGCGAGCCGCCTCGACCTGCAAGACCACCTCGGCATACTTGCGGCCCAGCCGCGGGCTGGGGTGTGGGTAGGTGATGACTAGTTTTTGAGTCTTGGCTGCGAGCGCGTTGGTCGCTTCGCTCGGCTGTTCGCCGCTCGCCGCGACGATGCCCGGGTCGACCGAGGTGTACGCGATCGAGGCACTCGAAAAAGGCAACTGACGAATCTGATTGTTCGCGTAGCGGCGATTCATGCCGCAGCCGCTCGCCGTCAGGACGAGCAACACGACTACAAAAAGGGGACGGGAGTCTTTTGTGCGAAGCACCCTGCGGGCCGTCTCGGCAAAAGACTCCCGTCCCCTTTTTGTTCGTGCGACCGTCATCCGTGACTGGCTCACTTGTATTCCTCCCGCGGTGGGTTGAAAACATCGAGCACTCGGACCGGCGCGTCGAGAGCGATGACCTTGTGACGCACGCCGCCGGGAATGCAGTAGAGGTCGCCCGGCCCGAGCACCCTGCACTCGCCACCAACAGTGAACTCCGCGCGGCCTTCGAGCATCACGCCCGCCTGCTCGTGCGGGTGCGAATGTTCCGCGACGACGGCGTGCGGCTGCATTTCGACAACCGACAGCATGATCGCACTGCCCCAGACCGTGCGAATGTCCACGCCGGGAAAGATGGCGTGCCGCGCGCCGTCGGTTACGTTGAAGAAGTAGCTCGCCATATGTTCCGGTTCTGAAAGGAGCCGTCCGAACCGGAAGCGTCAGCGCCCGGCAGGTCTTGAACCGGTCGCTGATGCTCGCGGTTCGGACGGGGCGGGACTATAGCAAAGCCGCAGAACGACTCAAGGCCAGCGCCAGAGGGTGTTCGGCAAGACATGGCGCTCCGAGCCTGGTTCCGGGTAGTGGGTACTATTCACCCCTACCGTTTTTCCGGCCCCACTTGACGCTGTACGGCTTCGCCGTATACTACTTCGGCGTGTTCACCTTCATCGAGACGAAGCTCTTCACGGCGCTCGTCCAAGACTAATTGACGGACGATGAGTATCGAGCGCTTCAGGTTGAATTGATGAAGCGGCCTGATACCGGTGACGTCATTCCTGGGTCCGGTGGATTACGCAAGCTCCGCTGGCGTGCGGCGGGTAGGGGCAAGCGGGGTGGCTGTCGAGTGATCTATTGGCCGAGGACTCCCCAAAGGGTCATCTGGATGCTGACGATGTATCCCAAGAATGTGAAAGAGAGTATTCCGACACACGTGCTGCGACAGATTCGCAAGGAGGTGGAAGGTGGCTAGAAAGAGCCGCGATATTGGCGCGGAAATCCTTCAAGGTCTTCGGGAACTCAAGCGTGGTGAGCACGGGCGGGTGATTAACGTGCCGAACGTGGCGTCTGTCCGAGAAAAGACCGGGCTATCTCAAGCGCGGTTTGCTCAACTGCTCGGCGTATCCGTTCGGACACTGCAAGATTGGGAACAGGGGCGTCGGTCGCCGTCGGGAGCCGCACGCACGCTGCTCATGGTCGCCGCCAGAAACCCGCATGCCTTGCTGGAAGTTGCCTGACACCAGGAGGAAAGCTGGAGGATCCAGAGATCAGCGTTTCTTTGCCACCGGGTAGCGCTTGGATGCGTAGCCCGCCCAGGCCACGGCGAGCGCCTTGCGGTCGACGTTGTAGACCGACTGAATCGCCTTGTCGGCGGCGGTCTTTTGGCGAAGCTGACCGGCGAGTGCGGCGAGGCCCTTGTCGCCCTGACGCTGCGAGGCCAGGAACTCGACCAGTCCGAATCCGAGCACCTCGGCGTTGCCGCCACCGCTGACGATCGGGCCGAGCGGGTCGTCGCCCGACGTGACCACCTCGCGAACTTGCGAGCGATACTCGCGGTAGATCTCCGCCTTGCCGTCGGTCTTGGCGGCCACGTAGCGCGCGACGCCCTGGTCGAACCAGCGCGGCGTCTCGCCGAGCGCCGCCAGGTACGCGGTCGCGACCTGCTCCACGACCTGGCCCTTGAGCGTGGCCGGCGAGTCTTCGGCCGGTCGCGGAATCGCCACGTACGAAGTCTCGATCATGCCAAAGTAGTGGCCGTTCAACTCGCGCGGCAGCTCGCGGTTCTCCACCACCATCGCCATCTCGGTGTACTGGTAACGCTCGGCGAAGAGGTGAATCGTCAGCTTGCCCTTCCAGACGGCGTCCTTGGGTGAGCGGCCGAACATGCGAGCCAGATCGCGCACGGCCGCCTCGGCCCAGTCGCCGGCCCCCTCGAGGTCGCCCTTCTCGACAGTGCCCGCGACGATGAAGTTATCCGTCTCGATGAACTCAGGCGTCCGCGTGGGGTTGCTCACCTGCCAGTGTTCTTTGGCCTTGGCCTTGTGCAGGTCGAGCAGCTCGGTCGCAGTCATCGCGGCGACCTTCGTCTTCAGTTCCTCTTCGGGGCTGGGCACCATGTCGGCCAGCGTCGAGTCTTGATTGAATTTGGGTCCGCCGTCGAACTTCGCACCCTCCTTGACCCACTGTTCAATCTTCTCGATCAGGTCGCGGCGCAGGCTGCGGTTTCCGCGCGGCATGCGCGGCTCCTCTTCGCCCTTGATCATCAGCACCAGCCGGCTGTCTTCCGGCTTGCCCGGCACGATGTCGTCGCCTTTTTCGCCGCCTTGCATCAGCAGCTTGAACGTGTTCAGACTGAACTTGCTGCGTGGGTTGTTCGCGCCGTGGCAGCCGCCGCAGTTGCGGGCAAACACCGGCGCAACATCCTTGATGAAGCTGACGCCGCCCGATCCGGTCGGTTCCGGCGCCGCCGGCTTGGTCGTCGGCGCCGGGTCCTTGTTCGGCTCGTCCTTGGGCTTGACCTTCTCGAGCGCCTTCTGCTGGGTGTCGAGGAACCGCTCGAGTTGCAGCAGCGTCGCATCCTTTTCGTTGAGTCCGCCGTCCCTCAGCTTGTGCACGATCGCTTGCAAGTCTGCGACGGCCTTGGCCGCCTCGTCGTACTTCTTGGATTTGATCTTGGCGGCGACCTGCGCCTTCAGCTTGTTGGCCTCGGCCAGTTGCTGCCGCTGTTCGGCGGTGGGCGCCTGAGCGAACGAGCACACGGTGAATGTCGCCCACGCAACGGCGGCCGCGATCACGGTAACACTGAAGCGTCTCATGGCACGATCTCCTCGAGGCGGTTGTGACTTTGGGACACGATTATAGAGCAACGGCCCGATGGCTTGCCAGGTATCCACGTACACGGAATGACACGCCAGCAATGGCTCGAGCGTCCGCTTTGCACCCGAAATGCGTACATATACAATGCTCGCACGTTGCTGCCAATCGTTGGCATCGAGGGCGCTGATGCGCGGTACAGTTCTCTGGCTTGGTTTGGTCGGCTTGATCTGCGCTTTGTCCTCGCCGGCGGCGGCCGACACGCTCGACGAAATCCGCCGACGCGGGCGCCTGGTCTGGGGCGGAGATCAGGAAGGCGGGGCGCCGTTTGTCTTCCCGCGCGAAGACGACCCGTCGCGGGTGCGCGGATGCGACGTCGAGCTGATGGACCTGCTCGCCAAGAAACTCGGCGTCACCTCGCGGTTCGCTCAGGGCCAATGGGACAAGCTGCCCGAACTGCTGGAGCGCGGCGATATCGACATGGTGCTGAGCGGCTACGAATGGACCGCGGAGCGGGCCGCGCGGTTCGGCACGTCTATTCCTTATTACATATATGAGCTGCAACTGCTCGCGCGCAAGAGCGATGAGTCGCTCCGCACGATCGAAGACCTGCGGGCCGGACCAGACCGGCCGAGGCGGCGAGTCGCGGTGCTCGGCGGATCGGCCGCGCAGTTCTATCTCGAGCAGCATTTCGCACGCGACGTCGACATCGTCATATTCGACGGCGTCACCGACGCCATGCGGGCTGTCGAACTCGCCGTGGACGGCATCGACGCGAACCTGCAGGACCTGCCGATCGCCGTGTTTTACGAGAACCGATTCCCCGGCCTGCGGCGAGTGGGCGAGCCGGTCGGCGCCGGTTACTACGTGATCCTGGTCCGCAAGACCGACGAGCGGCTGCTGAAGGCGCTGAACGACGCGCTGGTCGAGGCGCTGCGCGACGGCGGCTTGCGCGAGATCATGGATCGCTATCGCATTTGGAACGCAGTGCAGGCGCGGCGCGGCCTGGAGACCGACGCGGCCGGCAACTTTCGCGGCGGCGGACTGGCCCCGCGCGGCGACGCCGAATCGGCCGCCGAGGAAGCCGGCGGCTGGGCGGTTGTGGGCCGCTGTACCCGCGAGCTACTCATCGGCGCGGCGATCACGATCGCCCTGTCGTGCATGGCCATGCCGCTCGCCGTGCTGATCGGTCTCGCCGTCGCGCTCGGTCGGTTGTACGGGCCGAGCTGGGTCGGCCGCCTGTTGACGCTGTACGTCGAGGTCATTCGCGGCACGCCGCTCGTGTTGCAGCTCTACGTGATCTTCTTCTTGCTGCCCGAGATCGGCGTGCGGATCGATGCGTTCTGGGCGGCGATCCTGGGGCTGGCCGTCAACTACTCGGCGTACGAGGCCGAGATCTATCGCGCCGGTCTGCAGGCGGTCCCGCGCGGTCAGATGGAGGCGGCGCTCGCGCTCGGCATGGGACGCGGCCTGGCGCTGCGCCGCGTGATCATCCCGCAGGCCACGCGCATCGTGATCCCGCCCGTGACCAACGACTTCATCGCCCTGTTCAAAGACACCGCCGTCTGCTCGGTGATCACCGTGGTCGAGCTGAGCAAGAAGTACTACATGCACGCCCAAAGCACCAACTCGGTGGTCGAGTTGGGCATTGTCACGGCGCTGCTGTACATGGCGATGAGTTACCCGCTGTCGATTCTGGCGGGCTACATGGAGCGGCGGCTGGCGCGGGAGAAGCGAACATGATCACGGTGACCGACGTTCACAAACGGTTCGGCGCGACGGACGTGCTGCGCGGCGTGTCGCTCACGGTGCGGCGCGGCGAGGTATGCGTGCTCTTGGGCCCGTCGGGAGGCGGCAAGAGCACATTCCTGCGCGCGATCAACGGCCTCGAAACGTTCGACCGCGGCACGATCGAGATCGACGGCGCGGTGCTCGGCCCCGATTCGGCGCGCGAGCGCGACTCGGACCTGCTCCGCCGCGTGCGCCGCCGCGTCGGTATGGTGTTCCAGCAGTTCAACCTGTTCCCACACCGCTCGGCGCTGCAGAACGTCACCGAGGCGCCGATCTACGTGCTTGGTGTGCCGCGCGACGCGGCCGAGGCAAAGGCCCGCGCGCTGCTCGATCGCGTCGGACTGGGCGAGAAACTGCACGCGATGCCGGGCAACCTGTCCGGCGGCCAACAGCAGCGTGTCGCGATCGCCCGCGCGCTCGCGATGGACCCCGAGGCGATCCTGTTCGACGAGCCAACCAGTGCGCTCGACCCGCGCATGACGGCCGAGGTGATCAGCGTGATCACCGACCTGGCCCGGTCGGGGCAGACGATGATCGTGGTGACGCACGCAATGAGTTTCGCTCGAAACGTCGCCAACACGGTCCACATCATGCACGCCGGCCGCGTCGCCGAATCCGGACCGCCCAGCCAAGTCTTCGAGAACCCGCGCGAAGAAGTGACCCGCCACTTCCTGGCCGAGGCGGAGTAGCGGGGCGCACCACTCTCGGACCGCGCGCCCACCCAGCCGAAGGCGCCGGCAGAACATGGCTGGGATTGTGCATCTCCGGTCGCCTGCGGCTCCGCGTTAAACGGGTCAAACCTGCCGCGTGCGGCATTGGACCGCGACGGGGTAGACGCGCCGACGCGGGTCTGCTCAAATCGCCACCACTGAACCGAGCACGAACGCGGCGGCGACAACCGCTTATTCGGAGAGGTGCCAGAGCGGCCGAATGGGCCGGTCTTGAAAACCGGTGACGCCCTCCGGGCGTCCCAGGGTTCGAATCCCTGCCTCTCCGCTCGTCGGCCGATCGGCCCGACGTCGCGTCGCGCAATACGACGGTCAGCGAGCGCCGGCCCGGACCAGCTTCCAGACGTCGCTCTCCATGTTGTTGCCGGCGACCATCCACAGCGCGTTGTCGTGGACAAAGACGCTCGCCGCGTGACGCGGGCGCCACGGCGTCGCGGGCAACTCGTGCCACGTAACGCCGTCCGATGAGTACCAGACGTCGTTGCGATTCGACCCGTTCCAACCTTCGAGCACCCAGAGCCGGTCGTCGAAGACGGCGACTTCGTGATACTGCCGCTCCTTCCACGGGGCCGACTCGGTATGCCGAGTCCACTGGACGCCGTCGCCGGAACTCCAGACGTCGCCAAAGAACGCACGCAGCGGAGTCTTCGGCGTGTCGTACCGGCCGCCGCCCAGAATCCAAATGCGGTCCTTGAAGACGGCGCTACCGCCGATCATGCCGCGGGCGGACCAGTACGGCTCGCGCGGCTCGACGCGCTGCCAATGCACGCCGTCGGCCGAGTTCCAGACGTCGCGATAGAAGACCTCGTCGGCCTTGGCAAACGCCGGCATCGTCTGGCCGCCGATCACCCAGAGCTTGTTCTGGAACGCGACCGTGTAGTGCAAGGCTCGCGGCGCCCACGGAACGTCGTTCGAGACCAGCGTCCACGTCTTGCCGTCGGCTGAGTTCCAGACGTCGTTTTGGTAGTGACCCTGGTTCGCGTCGCCGCCGATGATCCACAGCTTGTCCTTGAACACGGCGTATCCGGCCGTGTGGCGACCTTCCCAGTCGCGGGTGGCGTCGAAGCTGCGATCGATGAACGTGTTCGGCCGTTCGAGCTGCCAGGTCTCGCCGTCGGCGGAACTCCACACCTCGTTGTTGCACACGCGCGGGAAGTACTTCTTGTCGCCCGGATTCCAACCGCCTAGCAGCCACATGCGCCCGCGAAACGACAGCGCCCCCGCGCCGTCGCGCGCGGCAAACTCGGCCTTGCGGCTCACCAACACCCATTGATACGCCGGGGCCGCCGATCGGTCGGCGGCGCGCGCCGTACCGGCGATCGTGCTCACAACCAGGCATGCTGCAACGATAACGCGAGGCATAGGAGTCTCCTTGACGGACAACGATTGCGGAGCGTGTGTACCGTCGAGCCTCCGACGGCTCACTCACGATACAGTAGACGCGGTGCGATCGTGAAACAAGCGAGCGTCAGCGTGTTGGTCCGGTTGGTGGCATCATGGCACCCGTGGATTCAAACGGACCCACTACCGGGGCATGGCAACATTGACCACGGTTACGCTTGGTGCCATGCTCTTGGCTCACGGCGAGGTCGATACCGGTTGAAGGAGCCGATTATGAACTCGTTCGCTTCGCACGCGGTTCTGTTGGCGGGCGTGTTCGGCCTGTGCGGCGACGACGCACGGGCCGCGAGTCGCCCGGAAACGCCGGCGAACTTCATTTTTATCCTGACCGACGACATGACGTCAGCGACATCTTGCTCGGCCAGTCGCGTCCGCGTCGCACGCCGTTGTTTTGGGAATGGCGGTTCGCCGTGACCGGCGGCGGCGACTAGCCATCCGCGACGGCGACTGGAAGCTCTTCACGACCGCCGATCGTTCCGAGTCGAACTCTACAACATCCCGCGCGATCCCGAGGAGCGACACAACGTCGCCGCCGAAAATGCCCTGATCGTCGACCGACTCGCCACCGCCGCCCTGTCGTGGGGCAAGGCGCTCCCGCCTGCGAAATGACCGCTTGTCCTTCGAGGGATGCCATGGTTAGGATGCCCCAGTCAAGCAGTGCCATTCCATAAAGAAGCCGCGACAAGAAGCCGCGTGGATGAACTACTGAGGCGCCTATGCCCGTCGACTACGACGCCGCTCGCGCACTGATCGAAGCAGCCTTCTTGACGGCGGCGCGGAGTCTCTTGGAGGGGCGACAACCGCCGGCCGTCCCGGTCGACTTCCAGCGGTCTTGTGACCTCTTGTTTCAATCGAAGACCCAAGCCTACCGCGAGTGCCTACTCGGATGTGAAGTTGCACGCATCCAGGATAGGACGATCAACATCCGACATCCATACGTAGGCCACGGTCCAAGTTCCTTCAATGGTCGTTCGCTCGATGAGCGCGTTGTGAACCCGTTTCTGCACTCACAGCGCATCCCATGCTCGAAACGCCCGTACCTCAGTACATTTCGGCGTTCCGTCAGGTTCACGCCAGCAACCAAGGCGGGAGTAAGAGACAAGCAGGGTTACAGTGGGCTTCTTCGGTGCTTGGCGATTCTGGAGGACACAGACAGTCCCACGGAACTCATGGATTGCCTCAGCTACACGATGTTCAAGTTCGCCGAGCTGCGCGAGGCATCGACGGTGCCGTTGACCAGGGTTCATCGGTTCAGTCTCGCGCAGTACAGCTCACTGATCGACGATTTACTTGCCACTCCAAGCGGCGGCAGGTTCCCACTCTTTCTGGTTGTAGCCACGTTTACAGCCATACAAGAGGGTTTTGATCTGAGCCAGTGGGAAATCGCGTGGCAAGGCATCAACGTCGCCGACAGCCCGTCGGGCGCAGTGGGCGATGTGACGATCCGTTGCGGAGGTCGGACTCTGCTGGCCGCCGAGATCACGGAACGGGTCGTAAACAAGGCACGAGTGGTCTCCACGTTCTACACAAAGATTGCGCCGGCTGGCATCGAAGACTACCTCTTCGTTGTGAATCCACCGGGTCCTGACGCCGAAGCCTATCGCCAAGCGCACCAGTACTTCACCCAGGGCCACGAGGTCAACTTCGTCGAGATCAAGAATTGGATGACGATGATCCCGGCAACCACTGGCAAGCGAGGACGGTCGGAATTCAACAGGACCATGATCACACTGCTCGACGAGCCCAATGTTCCCAAGTCGTTGAAGGTGGCATGGAACGAAGCGGTATCGAATCTGATCGCCAGCGCGGATTGAATCCGCCGCAGGGTATGGATCTCATGGAACTTGATCGCATCGTCATCACGGGCGCCCGGCAACACAACCTGAAGAACGTCACCGTCGAGATCCCCAAGAAGAAGCTCGTCGTGATCACGGGTGTGTCGGGGTCGGGCAAGTCGAGTCTGGCGTTCGATACGCTCTATGCCGAAGGGCAGCGGCGGTACATCGAGAGCCTGAATGCGTACGCGCGGCAGTTTCTCGGCCAGATGGACAAGCCGCTGTACGATTCGATCCGCGGCCTGGCGCCCACGATCTCGATCGAACAAAAGGCCGCCAGCGGCAACCCGCGTTCGACCGTCGGCACGATCACCGAGATTCACGACTACCTGCGCGTGCTCTGGGCGCGCGTGGGCCGGCTGGAATGCCACCGGTGCGGCCGAGCAGTGTCGCAGCAGTCCGCTCAGCAGATCGTCGGCGAGATCGCCGAACTGCCCGAGGGGACCAGGTTCCAGGTGCTCGCCCCGATGGTCAAGGACCGCAAGGGCGAACACCGCGACGTGCTCGACCAGATTCGCCAGGCCGGCTTCGCGCGCGTGCGAGTGAACGGCGTCGTCGTGCCCGTCGATGGAGACATCCGTCTCGACAAGAAAAAGAAGCACTCGATCGATATCGTCGTGGACCGGCTGGTGGCCAAGTCCGGCATGCGCGGGCGCCTGACGGATTCGGTCGAGACGGCGCTGCGATTCGGCAACGGCGTCGTGCTGGTGGCGCCGGAAGGCCAGAGCGAGCGAGTCATGTCGCAGCAGCGAGCCTGCCACCACTGCGGGATTTCGTTTCCCGAGCCGACGCCGCAACTGTTCTCGTTCAACTCGCCGCAGGGCATGTGCCCCGACTGTTCCGGCCTCGGCACGCGCATGGAAATGGACCCTGAGCTGGTGGTGCCGGACCGGAACCTGTCGATCAATCAAGGGGCCGTCAAGCCGCTCGGAGTGGTCGGCGCGGGCAGTGGACTGGGGACGTCGATCGTGCGAGCGGCGGCCCGCGAGCACGGCATCGATCTCGATCGACCATGGAAGCGCCTCACTGCCGCCCAGCGCGACATCATTCTGTACGGCACGCGCGGCCAGCGCGTCAACGTGCAGTACACCGGCTCGTGGGGCACGGGCAACTTCAAGTTCCGCTACGAGGGCGTCCTGCGCACGATGATGCGCCGCATGCACGAGACCAAGTCGGAAGGCATGCGCGAGTATTACCGGAAATTCCTGTCGAACCGGCCGTGTTCGGCGTGCGGCGGCCGGCGGACGCGGGCCGAATCGCTCGGCGTCAAGATCGACGGACGCAACATCGCCGAGGTCACCGCGCTGTCGGTCGCCGAGGCGCACCAGTTCTTCGACCGCCTGGCGCTGCGCGGCAACGAGGCCAAGATCGCCGCCGAACTGCTCAAGGAAATCCGCTCGCGCCTGCGATTCCTGCTCGACGTGGGCCTGAGCTACCTGACGCTCGACCGTCCTGCCCCGTCGCTATCGGGCGGCGAGGCGCAGCGCATTCGACTGGCCAGCCAGATCGGCAGCGAACTGACCGGCGTCGTCTACGTGCTCGACGAACCGTCGATCGGACTGCACCAGCGCGACAATCAGAAACTACTCGCCGCGCTGAAACACCTGCGAGACATTGGCAACACCGTGGTCGTCGTCGAGCACGACCGCGAGGCGATGGAAGAGGCCGACTGGATCATCGACTTCGGACCCGGCGCCGGCCGCCACGGCGGTCACGTGGTGGTCGCCGGCACGCCCAGCGACGTCGCGGCGAACCGCCAGAGTCTGACCGGCCGTTACCTAACCGGTGACCTACGCGTCGAGATCCCGACCCAGCGCCGCCGGGCGAGCAATCGCACGATCACCGTGGTCGGCGCACGCGAGAACAATCTGCAGAACATCGAAGTCGCCTTCCCGCTCGGCCTGTTCATCGGGGTCACGGGCGTCAGCGGGGCGGGCAAGAGCACGCTCGTCAATCAGGTGCTGTATCCCGCCGTCGCCCGCAAGCTGCACGGCAGCGACCTGGCCGTCGGCGCCCACGACAAGATCGCCGGCCTCGACGAGATCGACAAGGTGATCGACATTGACCAGAGTCCGATCGGTCGCACGCCGCGCTCGAACCCGGCCACGTACACCAAGGTGTTCGACCTGATCCGCGACTTCTTCGCGCTGCTGCCCGAATCGCGGGTGCGGGGTTACACGCCCGGCCGTTTCTCGTTCAACGTGCGCGGCGGCCGCTGCGAGGCGTGCGAGGGCGACGGAGTGAAATGCGTCGAGATGCACTTCCTGCCCGACGTCTACGTGCCGTGCGAGGTCTGCCAAGGCAAACGGTTCAACGAGGCCACGCTCCAGGTCAAGTACCAGAACCTCTCGATCGCCGACGTGCTCGACCTGACGGTCGACGACGCGCTGAACCTGTTCGTGAACCACGCGCGGATTCACGCCGCGCTCGAGACGCTGGCCGAGGTCGGGCTGGGCTATATCACACTCGGCCAGCCGTCGCCGACGCTGTCGGGCGGCGAGGCGCAGCGGGTCAAGCTGTCGCGCGAACTATCGAAGCGGTCCACCGGCCGCACGCTCTACATCCTCGACGAGCCGACGACCGGCCTGCACTTCGACGACATCAAGCGGCTGCTCATCGTTCTCGATCGGCTCGTGACCGCGGGCAACACCGTGGTCGTGATCGAACACAACCTGGACGTCATCAAGGTTGCCGACTACCTGATCGACCTCGGCCCCGGCGGCGGCTCGTCCGGCGGCCGCGTCATCGCCACCGGCACGCCCGAACAAGTCGCCGCCACGCGCGAATCGTACACAGGCCAGTACCTCGCCCGCCTCCTACCCCGCGCGTCGCGCCGAGCGGTCGGAGGATAGCGACACCGGCGTGGTCCGTAGGGGCGACGGCCCGCTTGAAGGCGGCCAGCCAATCGACGATGCTGAGTTCGACGATTCGCCGGATAAAAGTGGCCGCAGTCTGACAGGTCCGACAAGTCCAACGAGTCTGACCGGTCCGACAGTCCAACGATCCTACGACGAACGAGGAAACCCGCCATGGAACTCGACGACACGCCGTTGTTGCCGCACGGGGGCTACCGCAAGCTGCGGAGTTACGCGGTGGCAGAGGCCGTGTACGACGCCACGGTGGTGTTCTGCCGTCGGTTCATGGCCGACGACCGGCGGATGTGCGATCAAATGATCCAGGCCGCACGCAGCGGGGTCCGTAACATCAGCGAAGGGAGCGGCGCCGCGGCCACGTCGCGCAAGAGCGAAATGAAGCTGACCAACGTCGCCCGCGCGAGCCTGAACGACGAACTGATCCCCGATTACGAAAGTTTCCTGCGCCAGAACGGGCTGCGCGTTTGGCCCAAGGATTCGCGCGAGGCGCTGGCAATGCGCGAGCGCCTGCGCCACGACCGCGCGGCGAACCTGCCGCCGGCACCACAAGCGAAAGTCCGCCTCACCGGACTCGCCGGCCTGACCGAGTTCGTTGCCAAAGCCGATCCGGAAATCGCCGCCAACGCGATGATCTGTGCCATCCATCAGGCGGTGTACTTGCTGAAACGCCAAATCGAAAGCCAGGGGCGACAGTTCATGAAAGAGGGCGGATTCACCGAAAACATGTACCGGCAACGGCACATGAAACGCAGCCAACAGCGGAAAACGGGGCAGTCGGACAAGTCTGACTAATCCGACAAGTCTGACCAGTCCGACGAGTCTGACCAGTCCGACGGATGACCACTGACCACTGACACCATGGAACGAGGGGCTACCGCGCTAGTGGCTGTTTCTTCTGTGTGATCGGCGGACAGACTTTGGCCATCTCAGCGTTCAACTCGATGTACTCGCGCTGGTGCTCCGGCACATCGTCGTCCATATGGATCGCCCCGACCGGACATTCCGGCAAGCACGCCTGGCACCCGGTGCATACCTCCGGGTCGACGAACAGCATCAACTCGCCTTCGCGGAACGCATCCACGGGACAGACGGTCACGCAGTCCATATACTTGCAGCCCGAACACGCTTCGGTCACGACGGCAACCATGACAACGCTCCTTTCTCTGGAGTTTGGTTCCCAGAGGTACATGCAAATTGGCCGACGAAACCGGACATGCCCTGCGAAGAAAAGCGGAACCGAAGGCCGTTGAGCAGGTTGGGGCCGACGGTAGCCCGCGTGAGGCGCGGTCCACGCAAGCAGGCGACTTGGCCGCGCGGCTGGCCAGCGGCGATGAGCGGGCGGCCGAAGATGTGTTCGCACGCTACGTCGCGCGACTCACGTCGCTGGCGCGGAGCCGTCTGTCGGCAAAGCTCGCCGCTCGCGTGGACGCCGACGACGTGGTGATGTCGGCCTATCGCAGCTTCTTCGTGCGTGCGCGCGGCGGCCAGTTCAGCCTCGCGTCCGACGACGACTTGTGGCGGCTGCTGGCCGAAATCACGCTGCACAAGCTCTATCGCCAGGTCGCTCGCCACAGCGCCGCGCGTCGTTCGATCGATCGCGAGGTGCCTGTGGCCGAGCTATCGCACGCTTCGTGGCTCGCTGTCTCGCGCGAGCCGACGCCGGACGCGGCAGCCGCCTTGGCCGACGAGGTCGAGCATCTGATGCGCCGTCTGCCCCCGCTCGCCCGCCGAGTGCTGGAGCTGCGATTGCAAGGCGAAGCACTTGACGCGATCGCACGCCTCGTCGGCCGCTCGGACCGCACGGTGCGCAGGCAATTGCACCTTGCTCGCGAGCTGCTCGACGACGGCAAGGGCGACCTCGGCGAGATCGGCCCAGATCGGACATCGCGACGAGCAACGCCCGCCGGCCGGCCAACGCGGCGCGGGGAGAGGCGTCGTGCGGCCCGCCGCTACACCGCACAACCGACCGGAACGCGGCGCCCAACCGGCAGCGACCTCCTTGCACCGCTTGCCTTCGGCGACTACCTGCTCCAGCGACAGATCGGCGCTGGTGCGGTCGGCAAGGTGTACCGCGCCGCCGAAAAGACCACCGGCCGCGCGGTGGCGGTGAAGTTCCTGCGCAAGTCGTTCGTGCGCGACGAGCGGATCGTCGCGCGGTTCCGGGCCGAAGCCGAGACCGTCGCTCGGCTGAGTCATCCCGGCATCGTCGCCGTGTCTGGCCTGGGCCGAACGCCCGACGGCGGCTACTTCATCGTCATGGACCTTGTGAACGGCGTCGATCTCGCGCGGCGAATCGCGCACGGCCCAGCCTCGCCACGCGACGCTGCTCGCTGGATTGCCGACGCGGCCACGGCGCTGGACTACTCGCACCGGCAAGGCGTCGTGCATTGCGACCTGAAACCGAGCAACCTGTTGCTCGCCGGCGGTCGCGTACTGGTGACTGACTTCGGCTTCGCTCGCAACCTCGCGCGCACCGACGTGATTGCCGACTACGTCGCGGGCACACCGGCCTACATGGCCCCCGAGCAGATCGACGCCGCCTGGGGACCGATCACGCCGCGCACCGACGTCTACGGAGTGGGGGCCGTGCTCTTTCACCTGCTCACTGGCCGGCCACCCTACGTGGGCGACTGCCTCGCCGACGTGCTGAGCCAAATCGTATCGGGCGGTCCGGCGCCGTCGCCCGCGCGGTTCCGTCCGGACCTTCCCGCTCCGTTGGTCGAGGCCTGCGCACGATGTCTCGCGAAGACGCCTGCCGACCGATTTCGCGACGCAGCCGAGGTTGCCGACGTGTTGCGGAACACGGAGTGGAAGTGAATCATAGGAACGATGAAAGCCATGCGAATCGGCCGCGACTGCGTGTGCACAGCGATCGTCCTCTGGTCGTGCCTCGGCGCCGAGAGTTTCGCCGACGGCAAGGTGCGGTTCACCGTCGTCGAAGCGGGCCGCGATGGGAAGGTTCCGTGTCGCATTCACGTCCTGAACGAAGCCGGCCAGGCGCCGCGGCCGCCGGCATTGCCGTTCTGGCGCGATCATTTCGTTTGCCCGGGCGAAGTGGAACTGTCGCTGCCGGCCGGCCCGTATTCGTTTGAGGTCGAGCGCGGGCCGGAGTATTTCGTCGCTTCGGGCAAGTTCGTCGTGCGCGACGGCGAAACTGAGCATGTCGCGGTCGCTCTGAAACGCATGGTCGACATGGCCGCCGAGGGCTGGTGGTCCGGCGAGTTGCACGTGCATCGACCGGTCGAGGACATCGAGCTCTTGATGCGGGCCGAGGACCTGCACGTCGCTCCGGTGATCACCTGGTGGAACAACCGCAATCTCTGGCAAGACCGCGCGACGCCCGATAAGCCGCTGCGCCGGTTCGACGGCCGGCGCTACTATCACCTGATGGGCGGCGAAGACGAACGCGAAGGGGGCGCGCTGCTGTTCTTTCAACTGCGCAGGCCGCTGGCGATCGCCGGGTCGGGGCGCGAGCATCCGTCGCCAATGAAGTTCGTGGCCGAAGCTCGCAAGGACGCCGACGTCTGGATCGACGTCGAGAAGCCGTTCTGGTGGGATGTGCCGGTCTGGCTCGCGAGCGGCCAGGTCGACTCGATCGGCATCGCCAATAATCACATGTGTCGCAGCCAGATGTACGAGACCGAGGCATGGGGCAAGCCGCGCGACGCCGCGCGGCTGCCCGCGCCCCTGGGCAACGGGTTCTGGACGCAGGAGATCTACTATCACATCCTGAACTGTGGAATCCGGCTGCCGCCGTCGGCCGGCAGCGCGTCGGGCGTGCTGCCCAACCCGGTCGGATACAATCGCGTGTACACCTACCTCGGCGACCGGCCGGACTACTCGGCGTGGTGGGCGGCGCTGCGCGACGGCCGCTCGTTCGTGACGAACGGCCCGATGTTGCGAGTGCCCGTCGACGGCCACATGCCCGGCCACGTCTTCAACGCGGCGACCGGGCCGCTCGAACTCGGCGTGTTCATCGACCTCCAGAGCCGCGACCCGATCGATCGCGTCGAGATCATCAAAGACGGCCGAATCGAACGGACAGTCCGCTCCGACGATTGGTCGCAGACCGACTCGTTGGGGATGATCCGATTCGACGCAAGCGGCTGGTTCCTGGTGCGAGCGATCTGCCGGAACGCGAAGACGTTTCGATTCGCCTCAACCGCGCCGTATTACGTCGAGATCAGCGAAGCGAAGCGCCGCATCAGCCGAGCGTCGGCGCAGTTCTTTCTCGATTGGGTCGACGAGCGAATCGGTCGCGTCAAGCTCGACGATCCAGTGCAACGGCGCGAGGTGCTCGAACACCACGAGCATGCGCGCCGGTTCTGGCTGAAGCGCACGGCGGATGCGAACGCGCCATGATGGTGTCTCCATCGTTCCCACGCGATGACTGAAACGATGCCACGGTTGCTGCTCACCATGATCGTCGCAATCGCGGGGGGCACCGTCGGCGGCCTGCCGGCCGTCGGGTGGGCCGACGACTGGCCACACTGGCGCGGACCGGGGCGCAACGACGTCGTGGCCGAGCCGTCGGGTTGGTCGCCCCGCGGTTGGTTGCGCCGCGAGCCGATCTGGACGAAAAACGTCGGCGAGGGCGGCACGTCGCCGATCGTGGTCAAGGGCCGTGTCTACACGATGGGCTGGAGCGGCGGCAGCGATTCGGTCGTGTGCCTCGACGCGGCGACCGGCGCAGTCGTGTGGACTCAATCGTACGGCAGCCCGCGTCACGCTCGACACGCGACCGGCGACGAGGGTCTATACGCCGGGCCGAGCTCGACACCAGAGTTTGATGGCGAGACCGGCTTCCTATACACGCTCGGCCTCGACGGCGAGTTGAACTGCTGGGACACAAACGCTGACGGCCGGCGCGTGTGGCGATTGAATCTGTACGACGAGTACCGTGTGCCGCGCCGCGATAAGATCGGCCGCCAGGGACTGCGCGACTATGGCTATAGCACCGCGCCACTGATTCAGGGCGACTCGGTTATCGTCGAAGTCGGCGACGACGAAGGCAACCTCATGGCTTTCGAGAAGAAGTCCGGCCGGCGTCAATGGGCCAGCCAGAACAAGGACCAGGCCGGCCACACCGGCGGGCTTGTGCCCATCACGGTCGAAAGCGTACCGTGCGTCGCGGTGCTGACTCTGCGGCGATTGCTGGTCGCGCGGCTCGACCGCGGGCGCGAGGGCGAGACGGTCGCGGAATACGAATGGGCCACCGAGTTTGCCAACAACATCGCTACGCCGGCAGTACACGGCGACTCGGTGCTCGTCACATCGGGCTACAACCACGAGTCGATCTGCCGGCTGCAAATCACGCTCGGCGGCGCAAAGAAACTATGGGAGCAGCCGGTTCATGCGAAGATCTGCAGCCCCGTGGTGTACGGCGGCCACGTGTATTGGGCGTGGCAGAAGCTGCACTGCCTCGACTTCGAGACGGGCGAGCCGCGTTGGTCGGGCGGCAGGTTCGGCGACGCCGGTTCGTGTGTGGTCACGGGCGACGGCAAGCTGTTAGCCTGGGGCGGACGTGGCACACTGGTCCTGGCTGAGTCGGCCACGGCATCGCCGCACGCGTACAAGTCGCTCGTCGAGATCAACGGCCTCGCGCCCACGGACGTCTGGCCGCACATCGTGCTGTCCGGCGGGCGGCTGTTTTGCAAGGATCGCGCGGGTACGCTGCAGTGCATGGTGATCGGCCAACCGACAACGGCCGCACAGCCCAAGCCGTAACCGACTGCCGCCGTGAGCCCACCCGCCACCAATGGCGCCGGCACAGCCGAAATCGCCTCCGCGGATGTGCAACTCTGCTGAAGAATCTTGTCTTATTCGCGCTAGTTCAGGACGTTTAGTAGTAGGTCCGCCGGGTTGACTCAAATGACCGATAGCCAAGCTAGGGCAAGTGCGTTCCTGGAACTGCTGGTCCCGCTGCGAGGGCCGCTCGAGGCCTATTGTCGGCGGATGCTGCGCGATCGGTCGCAGGTTGAGGATGTGATCCAGAGTGCCGTGGCGGACGCCTTTCGCAAGTTCGACCGTTACGCAGCCGGGACCAACTTCAAGGCGTGGATGTTTCGATTCGTCACGCTGGAGGTCTTCAATCGCAATTCGAAGCATGAGCCGATCGTGCTCGGCGAGGTCCCGGCCGACCTGCCGGCCGACGAGTCGTGGGAACTCGTGCTGACGAACGACACGTTCGAGGCGATGGTCGAAAACCCAGATGTTCTGTTGGACCAGTTCGACGACGTGGTGGTGGGCGCCCTGCGGCGGTTGGCCCCGTTGGAGCGGGCGACATTGTTGCTCCGCGCCATCGGAGAGTTCAGTTACAAGGAAATCCACGAGCTGCTCTCGATCCCGGTCGGCAGTGTAATTGGGTACCTCTCGCGCGCACGGCGACGGCTGCGAATTGCGTTGGCCGACTACGCGACCGAACGCGGTCTGTATCCGGCAGAGAAAAAGGGGCCAGGTCCAATTCGCCGGAACGGCCCTACGGGTGCTTCGCACAAATTGGACCTGTCCGCTCGCATGCCGGTATTGGATCCCAAACCGCCCGGCGCAAGCGAAAGGGATCAGGAGGGAGGGTCAACATGAACTGCCACGAAGCTCGACAACACTGGATGCTGTACATTGACAGCGAAGGCGACCCGGAACTGCATTTCCGCATCAGCGACCACCTCGCCATGTGCCCCGACTGCGCCGAGTGGTTTGCCAAGCGGCACCGCTTTGAACAGGCCGTGGCGGAACGTCTGGCCGCGAGCGAGCCGACGGCGCAGTTGTGGGATCGCGTGCTCGGCAAGGCCGGCGTCGTGCAACCGGCGGCCGGACGGCGACGCTGGCTCGCGATCGGCGGCGTGCTGGCCGCGGCCGCGGCAATCGTCCTCGCCGTGTTGCTGTTCCCGAAAGGTCAGCCGCATGGCTCGGAACTGGCGGCCATCGCCGCCGATTGGCATGAGCGATGGTCCCAAGGCGCGATGCGGCCGGACCTCGTGTCGCAGTCGGACGAGCAGGTCGACCGTTATCTGAAAGATCATGTGCCGTTCCGCGTGCATTGCCCGCCGCGCAAGGACGTGAACTTTGCCGTGGCCGGCGCTGGCGTGCGGACGGTGAAGGACCAGTCGGCGGCGTACATCGTCGGAAACGTGGACAAGGCGGCAATAACCATCCTGGTGTTCGCTCGCGACAGCCTCGATGCCTTCCCTCTAGATCGCTCGCACCTTGCCGAAGGCGGCGGGCGGCATCGGTGCCGCGAGAAGAACTACGAGATGGTCTCCGGCATCACGGCCGACAATGTCGTGTTCGTGGTCGGTGCCGCCGCACCCGAAGTGCTGGAACAAGTTCTCAACGCGTACGGCAGCTACCACGAGACAGAGGGCGCGTGACCTTGGAGCGTGACCTTGGAGCGTGACCTTGGAGCGTGACCTTGGAGTGCGGTGGCTCGACACCGCTTTGGATGGTGCTTGCGTGATTGAGCCGACTGTTTGAGACAAGAAGCTGGATTCCTATGTCGTCTGGTTAGCGCGGAAAGTTGATTTGATCGCTGAATCCAAAGCGGCGTCAAGCCGCCGCACTCCAAAACGGAGTAAACCATGATTCGCGTCGCGCTGAAGAATCCACATCTTATCATCGTGCTCGCGCTGGCCGTGCTGGTGGTCGGCGTGGCGTCGTATGACAAAATCCCGGCCGATCTGCTGCCCATCTTTAAGACGCCGGCCGTGCAGATCGTCACGTTCTATCCCGGCATGCCGCCGGAGGTGATGGAACGCGACATCATGAGCCGCATGCAGCGCTGGACCGGCCAGTCGGTCGGCATCGAGCATCAGGAAGGCAAGGCGATGCTTGGCGTGTGCATCGTCAAGGACTTCTTCCGCGAAGACATCAGCATGGATACGGCGATGTCGCAGGTGACCAGTTACGCGATGAGCGACCTGTTTTACCTGCCGCCCGGCACGATCCCGCCGATGGTGATGCCGTTCGATCCGACCGCGTCCGTGCCGCTGTGTCTCGTCGCGATTTCCAGCCCGACGATGAGCGAGAAGGAACTTTACGACGTGGCGTATTTCGAGCTGCGCAACCGGCTGCAGTCGATTCAAGGCGTGATCGCGCCGGCCGTGTACGGCGGCAAGCTGCGGCGGATCATGGCGTACGTGGACCGCGCCAAGTTGGAGGCGCGCGGGCTGTCGATCATGAACGTCGTCGAGGCGCTGCGCAATCACAATGTGCTCATCCCCGCAGGCAACGCCAAGATGGGCACGACCGATTATCAGATTTTCACGAACGCCCTGCCGGATCGCGTCGATGATTTGAACTTGATCCCGATCAAAGTCGTCAACGGCTCGCCGGTGCTGCTGCGCGATGTGGGCGAGGTGCGCGACGCGGCGCAGATTCAAACGAACATCGTGCGGACCAACGGCCGCCGCGAGGTGTACATTCCGATCTATCGCCAGCCCGGCGCGAATACGATCGAGATTGTGGACGCGCTCAAGGCGCAACTTGCCCAGATTCTGGCCCGGCTGCGCGAGATGGACCCGCGGGCAAAAGACCTGGTGCTCAGCGTGGTGATGGACCAGTCGGTCGGCGTGCGCCAGAGCATCGCGGGCCTGCAGATCGCCGCGGGGTTGGGGGCATTGCTCGCCGGTGCTGTCGTGCTGCTGTTTCTGCGCAGCCTGCGGTCCACGCTGATCATCGTGCTGGCAATTCCACTATCGATCCTGGCGGCGGTCATCGGCTTGTTCTACACCGGCGACACCGTGAACGCGATGACGCTCGGCGGTCTGGCCCTGGCGGTCGGCATTCTTGTGGACCAGTCGATCGTCGTGCTGGAAAACATCGTGCGACACGCCCGCATGGGCAAGCCGTCGTTCCAGGCCGCACTCGAAGGGACGCAGGAAGTCGCGATGCCGATTCTCGTTTCGACCATCACGTTCATCGTGGTGTTCTACCCGGTCGTGTTCCTCTCCGGGCTGGCCCGATTCCTGTTCACGCCGCTGGCGGTGGCGGCCACGATCGCGATCATCGCGTCGTATCTCATGTCGATCACGCTCGTGCCCGCGTACTGTGCGAAGTTTCTTCGCGTAGGGTGGGCATCGCCCACCAAAACCTCGCCGGTGGGCAGTGCCACTCTCTACACGCGATTGCTGTCCGGCGTGCTGCGTATTCGCTATCTCGTCGTGCTCGCAACGCTCGCCGCGTTCATGCTTTCCGTGCCGGTGCTGCTGACGACCGGTCAGGAATTGTTTCCGTCCGTCGATGCCAAGCAATTCACCATGTTCGTGCGCATGCCGTCGGGCACTCGGCTCGAAGTAACCGAGGAGACGATCCACGCGGTCGAGCAGGAACTGGTGAAACTGATCGGCGAGCCGGACCCGAACTTCGCGCTGGGCAACGAGCAGGTGCCCGCCTCGAACATGCAGATCATGATCTCGAACATGGGCGTGCTCATGGACTGGCCGGCCGCGTACACGCCGAACACTGGCCCGATGGACGCCTTCGTGCTTGTGCAACTCAAGGGTCAGCGCGGCAAGCCGAACACGTTCCAGTATGTCCAGCAGCTTCGCGAGAAACTGCCATCGCTGTTCCCCGGCGTCGAGTTCAGCTTCGACACGGGAGGTATGCTCACGGCGGCGCTCAATATGGGCGAACCGGCCCCGATCCACCTCCAGGTCGCCGGCTCGAACCTCGAATCGTCCTTGCAGATCGCGCAGACGATTCAGCGCGAGGCCCAACAGGTTGCCGGCGTGGCGGACGTGCGAATCGCCCAACGGCTCGATTATCCGATCATCCACGTCGACATGGACAAGACGCTCGCCCAACTTCAGGGCGTGACCACGTCCGACGTGATGCAGAACCTCGTGAGCGCGACGAACAGCTCGATCAATTTCGATCCGGCATTTTGGATCGACCCGAAGAACGGCAACCACTACTTCATCGGCGCCCAGTATCGCGAGGAGGACATCAACTCGCTCGACACGCTGCGCGACGTGCCGATCACCGGCTCGGCGAGCGTGCGGCCGGCGCTCCTGCGCAACGTCGCCGAGTTCCGGCGCACGACCGGCCCAGCCGTGATCAACCATCACAACATCACGCGAGTGATCGACGTGTACGCCAACGTGCTGAGTGGCCACGACGCCGGCTCGGCCGTGCGGGCAATTGAAAACCGGTTGCGCCAGAATGCCGACTTGGCCGTCGTGTCGGGCCGTGGCCCGCGCGGCGAGTTCCTCAAGGTCGAAGGCGACGACTTCAAAGGCAAAGGTTACACGATCCAGATGGCCGGCGAGGTGCGCGCCCTGCGCGAGTCGTTCCGCCAGTTCGCCGCCGGCATCGCGATCGCCGTCATCCTCGTCTACCTTGCGATGGTCGCCCAGTTCCGCTCGTTCCTCGACCCGTTCGTCATCCTGCTCACCGTCCCGCTCGGGTTCATCGGAGTCGCCGCGATGCTGTTTCTGACGCAGACGCCGCTGTCGATTCAGGTCTTCATGGGCATCATCATGATGGTGGGCATTGTGGTCGAGTATTCGATCATCCTCATCGACTTCGCGAACACTCGCGTGACGGCCGGCATGCCAGTTCGCGAGGCGATCATCGAGGCCGCGCAGGTCCGGCTGCGGCCGATCCTGATGACTTCGATCACGACGTGGCTCGCGCTGGTCCCGATGGCGATCGGCTTCGGCGGCGGCGAGGCCAACGTGCCGCTCGCCCGCACCATCATCGGCGGCGTGCTCGGGGCGACCGCGCTGACGTTGCTCGTGGTGCCGTGCTTGTACGTGATGCTGAAACGGCCGCGCCCGGCGCGGTTGGACACCGAGTCCGTGCCCGCAATGGCATGACCGAATCGCAAGGAGTGAAGCGATGTTCAATGAACGGATTGTGAAGACTGCGTCGGCGCTGACCGCGCTGGCAGCGTGCGGGATTCTCGCCGGCTGTGGACTCAGCCCGGCCGCTCCGTCGGGCGGCGGCGCAGACAAGGGCACGAACACGAAGGGATCGGCTCAGGTCGCCACGGTCGAAGTTATCGCCAAGGACCTCGCACAGAAGATCGAGGCGCCCGGCTCGGTCGAGGGCTTCGAGTCGGTGGACCTGTACGCGAAGATCGGCGGGTACCTGGAATCGATCGCGGTGGACATCGGCGACGAGGTGCGCGAAGGGCGGGTGCTCGCCAAGCTGCACGTGCCGGAGATGCTCAAGGAACTGGAGCAGAAACGCTCGCTGGTCGAGCAGGCCAAGGCGAAGGCGGAGCAGGCGCGCGCTGCTGTGAATCAGGCGGAAGCGGACATCGCGGCGGCCGACGCGGCGCGGGCGCAGGCGGAGGCGGGGCGTAAGGAGAAGCAGGCGCTGCGCGACCTGCGCCAGACCGAGTTCGATCGCTTCACGGACCTGATCAAGACGTCGTCCATCGACCGCCGCAAGCTCGACGAGGCGCGGCACGCGCTCGAAGCCGCCGAGGCGGCGGTCGAGAGCCACGAGGCCGCGATCCGGACGGCCGCAGCGAACGTTGCCGCTGTCCGCGCCAAGTTCGACAAGACGCGAGCCGACGAAAAGGCCGTCGCCGCCGACGTGCCTGTGGCCGAGGCCAACTACGAGCAGCACGCCACGATGCTCGACTACGCCGAGATCAAGGCGCCGTTCGACGGGGTCATCACACGGCGGCTCGTTGACGCCGGCTCGTTCATCCAACCGGCGACGAACAACTCGGCCGCCAAACCGCTCGTCTCCGTGGCCCGCATCGACAAAGTGCGAATCTCGCTCGACATCCCGATGCCCGAAGTCCGGCACCTCGACCTTGGCGACGGCGCCGCCTTCGACCGCATCGCCGTCCTGCCGGGCGAGCGCTTCGAGGGAAAGGTCGCCCGCTTTTCGCAATCACTCGATCCGACCTCGCGCATGATGCGTACCGAGATCGACCTGCAGAACCCCGCCGGCCCGGACGGCAAGCGCCGCCTGCTTCCTGGCTATTTCGGCTACGTCACGATTTATCTTGCCGAATACAAGGGCGCGCCGACGATTCCCGCGTCCGCCCTGATCACGCGCGGCTCGGAGAAGTGCGTCTACACCGTCGAGAACGGCGTAGCGCAGCGCTGCACGGTGAAGACGAACTATGAGGACGGCACCTGGGTTGGCATCGCCTCGGGCCTGAAGTCCGGCCAGCAGATCGTCGCCACGGGCGCCGGCCAACTCCGAGACGGCCAAACGGTGAACGCCGTCGCGCAGACTGGTAGGAAACTGTAGGCTGACCGCTCGCAATCGACATGGTGCTGATTAGAACTTCCAAAGCACATCGACCGCCAGCGTCAACTGCTCGTGGTCGGACCCGTTGTTGAATGCCGCTGTATTATTGGAGAAGTCGCCGCGGATCTCCGGTCGGATGCTCAAGCACTTGGTCGGGTGATAGTCCAGCCCCACGGTGATCTCTTCGTAGTTGGTGTCGAAACCAGTCCGCGTGCCGTCCTCATCATCAAACCATTCAGCCCGCACGTTGAAGTCCCATTCGGTATCGAGGTGGAAGACCATGATGGTGTATAGGCTGTACCAGGAGCCTGTACCGATGCCGGGGACATTGCGGTCCCAGCCATTGTTGCTCTGGATGATCTGCGTGAAACACTCGTTCCACTCATGTTGCACCCGAAGTTCCAACACGGTGGCCATGTCGCCTGCCAGGCCCGGCGCGGCGAAAATCGCCTGGTTACCCACGTGCACCGAGCCGGTCAGCATCGTCTTCTTTTCTCCGGTCAGCCAGTAATTGATTTGACCGATGTAGCACACGTCCTCCCGCTTGGTGAAGAACGTGTTGGCACCGTACGTCATGCCGTTGAGAATGTCCAACTGAGGCGTGACGTGCCAGTTGGTCAGGAAGCCGGTCCAGGCGCCGCCTTGCGAGTAGAACCACTGATAGTCGTTGGAGTAAAACGGCCGGTACGGGGCCAGCGCCGATTCGTATCCGATGATGGTGCCCATGCGACCGACCTTGAGGTCCACACCGCCCTCGGTCAGGACCGGCAGGTGCGCGGACACGTAGAGTTGGCGGAAGTCGGCGCTGAAGCGATCGTTGCCCGGTGGGAAGTCGATGCCCCCCAGCGGCTGCAGCAAGGCGGCGGCGGGCTTTGCGGACCACAACATCAACGGTTTTGACGACAGTTCGGATTGGGTCGTCGAACCACAAGTGGGCCTGAAACTGGCGAAGAGTTTCTACGCGATCGCGGAGTACCGTTACTCCAGTTTCGCGCCGGATGAATTCAAGAGCGGCTGGGGGTTCGGACTGCAGTACGTCGTTCGGTTCGAGTAGACCTCCGAACCAACAAAAACGGGTGTCCAGCTCC
>DAIOWH010000066.1:12688-30724 GCA_036758585.1 Planctomycetia bacterium | reverse complement strand
CCCCTGACCCCTGATCCCTGACCCCTGACCCCTGAACCCTGACCCCTGAACCCTGAA
The DNA here is from genome assembly GCA_036758585.1 of Planctomycetia bacterium. GTDB lineage: Bacteria > Planctomycetota > Planctomycetia > JALXBF01 > JBGPMX01 > DAIOWH01. The sequence goes on along the minus strand of DAIOWH010000066.1, from coordinate 30,667 downwards.
CCCCGAACCCCGAACCCTGACCATGACCGAAGGCTACCTCGACACACTCGACTCGCTGAACTCGCGGCAGTTCTTCATCGCCGTGAAGCGACTGGCCGACAACCTGAGCTACGGCACCGACCGCTCGCCGTTCCTGGGGTCGGGCATCGAGTTTGTGCAATCGCGCCCGTATCAATGGGGCGATCCGATCCGCAGCATCGACTGGCGCGTGACGGCCCGGACGCGGCGACTGTATGTGAAGGAATACGAGTCGCCCAAGCGGCTGCCTTGCTTCCTGCTGCTCGATACGTCGGCGTCGATGACGATCAGCTCGCACCACCGCAGCAAGTACGCGCTGGCCGTCCACTTGGCCGGCGGCATCGCGCTGGCGTGTCTCGACCGGATCAGCCCGGTCGGCGTGGTCGGGGTCGGCGGCCGCGAGCTGCGCGTCGAGCCAAGCCTGTCGAAGCACCAGGTCATGCAGTGGCTGCTGCGATTACGACGGTTCCGCTATGACGAACCGACCGCGCTGGGCCGCCGGATTGCCGAGTTGAGTCCCAGCCTGACGCATCGCGCGCTCATCGTCGTCTTCAGCGACCTGCACGATCCGACAGCGCTGCCGTCGCTCAAGTTGCTGGCCCAGCGACACGACGTCGTCGTCTTGCAACTGCAGGATCCAGCCGAGTGCGGACTGCGTGGCGGCGGGTTCCTGCGCGCGGCCGAGGCCGAGACGGGCCGCAGCTTCGTCACACGCAGTCGCCGGCTGTGGCTCGATCAACTCGCCATCGACCACACGCTGAAGCGAGCCGGCATCGACCATCTGCTCGTCCGCACGGATCAGCCGTTCCTGCACCGGCTGAGGCATTTTTTCCAGTCGCGCGGCGTCCTGGGGAAAGGGTCGCGATAGATGAGCCGCCGCGCTCGCGAACTTGGGCTTGGCTTCACGGTCGTTATCGCCGCTGTGCTCACCGCAGCGTCTCGATGTAACGCCGACGATCAGCGCACGACCACCGTGGGCATGCCGGCACGGATCGACCAGCTCGTGCTGCCTGGTCCGGAACTCGAAGTGCGTCCCTTGGACGACCGCCGCCAGCCGGTGGTGCTGCGTATCACCGAAGTCTTTCCGCACGGCTTAGCCTTTCGATACGACCTCGTCTACTATGGTCTCGATCCGGGCGAGTTCGACCTGAAGGACTTCCTGAGGCGCAAGGATGGAACCGCGACCGACGATCTTCCGTCGATCAAGGTGACCGTCCGGCCCGTGTTGCCGACCGGGCAAGTCTTGCCGAACGCACTCGAATTGAGGCGATCGCCGCGGTTGGGCGGTTATCGCACACTGGCCGTTGCGGCTGGGTCCGTGTGGGTGGTCGGCCTGCTCGCGATCCTGCTGGCCGGGCGACGTGGCAGGTCGGCGGCGGGGGCCAACGGGCGAGCGCCGGCATCGCTCGCCGAACGGTTGCGCCCGATGGTCGAGGCGGCGATGGCCGGCCGTATCACCGAGGCCGAGCGGGCCGAGTTGGAACGCATGCTGCTTGCGTTCTGGCGGCGGCGACTGAACCTCGACGCCACGAAGCCGGCCGAGGCGATCGCCACATTGCGCGACCACGCCGACTCCGCCCCGCTCGTGCGCCAGCTCGAAGCCTGGCTGCACCAACCCGGGACGGGCGGCGACGTGGACATCGCCAAGCTGCTGGAACCCTATAGGAGTCTGCCCGCCGACAAGATCTGAGGTCGGGCATTGAGAATCAGCAATCTCTATGAGTTTCTCGAACTACACAATCCTGTTCCTCGCCGCGATCTTACCGATGGCCTTGGTCGCTTGGGTCTGGCGGCGCGAGTCGCGTCGCGTGGCGCTGCCGTTCGATCACGCGCGGCCGGGCGCGGGGAAGGTGTGGCGAGCCGTGATCAACGTCGCCGAGTCGACGCCGGCGCTGGTGCTTGCCGTCGTGCTCCTGATCCTGGCCGGACCGCAGCGGCTGGGTGAGCCGAAGACCAAGCGCGTGCTCACCAACATCGAGTTCTGCGTCGATATCTCCGGCAGCATGACCGCGCCGTTCGGCGACGGCACGCGCTACGACGGGTCGATGAAGGCGATCGACGAGTTCCTCACTTTCCGCGAGGGCGATGCATTCGGTCTGACGTTCTTCGGCAACAACGTGCTGCACTGGGTGCCGCTCACCACCGACACGTCGGCGGTTCGTTGCGCGCCGCCGTTCATGAGGCCCGAAAAAGTGCCGCCCTGGTTCGGCGGCACCGCGATCGCCAAGGCACTGATCGCGTGCAAAGAGGTGATGGAACAGCGCGAGGAAGGCGACCGAATGATCGTGCTCGTCACCGACGGAGTCAGCTTCGACCTCTACGGCGACAACGATGTCGCCGTGGCCAACAAACTGAAGGAGGCCAACATCATCGTCTACGCCATTCACGTCGCCGACGGCGAACCGCCCGGACCAATTGTGACGATCACCAGCATGACCGGCGGCGAGGTGTTTGCGGCCGGCGACCCCGACTCGCTCAAGACCGTGTTCCAACGCATCGACGAGATGCAGAAAACCCGGATGGAAAAAACGTCGGCCGAGACGCTCGATCACTTCGTCCCGTTCTGCGTGGCCGGCCTCGCGCTCGTGGCCGCGGGCCTGTTGAGTTCACTCGGATTGAGGTACACGCCGTGGTAGCGGAGCTGGCAGCCTGTTTTGTGGTGGTCATCGCCATGGGCGCGGAGTTGCTGCACGCGCGGCGAGTACACCGCGTCGCGCATCTGGCCTTCGGCCCGTCGCGTCGGCCCGCGTCGTGGGTCTGGTTCGCGCCACTCGCGCGCGTCGCCGCGCTGGCCGCCGTCACCTGGGGCCTGGCCACGCTCATGATGCTCGAGCCCAAGGTTCACAACGTCGCCGAGATTCCCGAGAGCGAGTTCCGCCACGTCGTGCTCGTGCTCGACGTGTCGCCGAGCATGCGACTGCAAGACGCCGGACCCGACGCCAAACAGAGCCGCATGCAGCGCGCGGCCGACATCATGGAATCGTTCTTCAAGCGAGTCGCGATCGAACAGTACCGCATCAGCGTTGTAGCCTGTTACAACGGCGCCAAGCCCGTGGTGATCGACACGCGCGACGTCGAAGTCGTGCGGAACATCCTGAACGATTTGCCCATGCACTACGCGTTCGAGGCGGGCAAGACCGACATCTTCTCGGGCCTTGCGGAGGCCGCCGAGATCGCTCGCCCGTGGCGGCCGAAGAGCACCACCGTGCTGCTCGTCACCGACGGCGACACCGTGCCGGCCACGGGCATGCCGAAGATGCCGGCCGCGGTCGGCGGCGTCCTGGTGGTCGGCGTCGGCGACACGCGGGCCGGCAAGTTCATCGACGGCCGCCAGTCGCGTCAGGAAAGCTCCGTGCTGCGCCAGGTCGCGCACCGACTCGGCGGCGTCTACCACAACGGCAATGAGAAACACCTGAGCACGGCCGTGCTCAAGCAACTGACCGCGGTCACCGGCCACAGCAAGCTGGACAGATACACGCGTCGCGAGTATGCACTGTTCGCCTGTGCCGCCGGCGCCGGCACGATCGCCCTCTTGCCCCTGTTGCTGCACTACCTCGGCACCCAATGGCGCCCTGGAGTGCTGCGGCCGGCCGCTCCGCAGAGATCGCGGGACCGTCAAGACGGCCGAGCCAAAGAAAAAAGTACAGCCCGAAACGTACAGACCGTATAATCTGCGGCACGATTTCCTCATCCAAAGGAGCCAGTCATGCGAAAGTTCTTGCTGGTGGTCTGGCTGATGATCCCGGTGGCCGGCTGGGCCTATCACAAGGGACCGGGCCAACGACAATTGGTGCTGGACGATGCGGCCCGATTGTTGACCGAAGCCGATCGGCTGGCGGCGGCCGAAGATTGGGCCGCGGCCGAGGCGAAGTACGAGGCCGCACTGGTCGTGTTGCCGGGTGACAAACTGGAAGAAGCCCAGCGCGTGCGGCTTGAGCGGGCCAAGGTACAGATGATGGCCAAGAAACTGCCCACCGCCCACGCCGACTTGAAAGCACTGGTCGATGAAATGCAGTCCGACTCGGCCGCGAACCCAAGACTGCTCGCCGAGGCTCGCCAGTCGCTCGCCAACGCACAGTACTACATGACCTGGCTCATGCGCCTGGAGGGCAAGCCGCGCGAGGAATGGGAACCTGAGATCGACGCGGCGCGTCAGACGTTCCGGCTGCTCGCTGAGCAAGGCGAAACGTCCGGCGACAAGGAGGCGGCGCAGCGGCGCCGCGAGGACCTCGAATCCGCCGTACGACTCGCGCGCATGGACCTGACCGATCTGCAGGGGCTGCCGCTGCCCAGCCAGTGACAGGGCTGCGGGACCGGCAAGGGCCGCGGTCGCGGCTCGAAGGGCAGTCGAGGCAATCAGGGTCAAAAAGACAAAGACGCTCGCGGCGCCAGCTCCGGCCCGCCGCCGGACGACAGCGGGTCGTAGTTCGAGTTACTCAAGACCAAGAACGCAAGTTCTCGCAGAGGAACGCGGAGCCAAGAACTCCTCGGCGCGAGTCTGCGAATTTGCGTCTTGAACCTCGCGACGCACTCCAAGGGTCCGCCATGAAACCTCTCATTGCTTCATTAGTCGCAGTTGCAACTTTGTTTGGACTTCACTGGGCCGCGCTGGGCCAGGCGCCGCCCCCGTTGCGCAAGATTGCTGTTCAGTCAAAGTCGCTGCAACCGGCGGGGACGAAAACGGCGGACCCCGCGCCGGCCGACCAGGCAACACCGGCCGACGACGCCGAGGCAAAGAAGAAGGCGGAGGAACAGCAGAAGAAGACTGAGGAAACACAGAAGAAGGCCGCGCGAACTCAGAAGGTTCAGCAGGCCCAGTTCGATCGCAGACCGTCGGCAATCTTGAAGGCATGGTCGGCGAGCGACGAGAAGGAGCCGGAGAAGAAAGCCGAGACGCCCGCCGAGCCGGTCGACCCGACCAACCCGCAGCCCAAGCCGGCGGAACCGGACCCGTTCGACGACGAACTCAAGACCTTCGCGCGTAACGTCACGCTCGGCCACTGGCCCGACGTGAAGGCGTATCTCGCGAGCATCGACAAGGACCTGGGCAAGGCACTCTACCGCCGCCTGTTGCAGGCGATGCAGGTTGCCCCGGCCGCCGTGCCGCCCGGCGTCCCGCCCGAGATGGCCGCGCAGATCATGCAGGCTCGCGGAGGCCAGCAGGGTCAGCATGTCGAAAAGAACGTCTTTTCGTTCGACGACGTGCTCGCCTTGGCCGACGCCGCGCCGGGTGAACTTGAGAAAGAACACCTCGCCAGCCTGGGCACTATCCTTCGTCTGTCGCTCGACGGCGGCAACGTGATCGAGAACCTGGTCGCTCGGCTGCGCGCCGAACTGGAGAAGCCCGATGCCGAGCGTGCGATCGCGACTCGCGAGGCTGCCAAGCTGCTGTTCGCCGCCAGCTATCCGATCGAGGCCGGCCAGTTCTTGCCGCCGCTCGACAAGGCCAAGGAGGACAAAGATCACGAGGCGCTGAACCTGCTCTCGCGCCACTACCTCGCGTTGCACGCCAAGGAGAAGAAGATCGCCCACCTGGAACAAGCCTGGCTCGTGACTCAGGCGGTGCTCGCGTCGGCCGAGATCAAGAAGGAAGAGAAGGACGAGGCACTCAAGCGAGCGGTCGAGCTGGCTCCGAAAATCAAAGACGAGCTGGGGCAGGCTTGGCTCGAAGAAAGTTTCACCGCGCGGCCGCAGCGCGGCATGGAGATCATCGCCACGATCGGCGCCGGCGCGTCGCAGGGAATGCAGTTCCAGCCGCACAACACGGACTTTCGATTGAAGGGACTGCAACTTCAGACGACCGCCGTCGAAGCAATCCTGAAGGCCGCGCCCGACAAGGCCGACGAATGGCGTGACACGCTGCACCTGCTCGCGGCGAACTGGCTGCGCGAGGCGACGCACTCGTACGTCTACGACCGCTCGACCAGCCTCGGCCCGCGCCTGCAGCGCGACCCGTTCGGCAACATCTTCTACGTCAACGACGATGGCGAGGCGTACAACCCCTACGTGCAACGCGACGCCAACCAGCCTCAAGCGATCAAGGTCGCCGAGTTGCTGCTGATCAAGCCGAGCGACGCATGGTTGAAGCTGGTCAAGCAGAGCATGCGGCCCAAGTTCGACATGGTGTTCGCGCAGCTCTATCTGAAGGTCGGCGAGGACGCCAAGGCGTTCCCGTACGTCGAGCAAATGGCTCGCACGCATCCTGAGCAGGCGAAGGGCTTGGTCGAAGAGTTCCTGCGCGTCTGGACTCGCAACCACGATCCCAACGCCGATCGCAACCGCACCAACTACTACATGTACATGTACGGCTTCGAGCGGCGGGCCGAGGGCATTCCACTGACCCGATCGAAACAGGAACGCAACCTGACCGAGTTGTCGGAGCTGGTCGCGCGGCTCAAGTCGCTGCCGCTCGGAGAGCTGAACCAAGAGCTGCTCGCCAAGGCGTTCACCACATGTCATTCGACCGCTGAAGTGTATCGGCTCGAGGCGATCGAAAAGGTCTTTGGGCCGATCGCCGACCTGAAGCCGGCCACGCTGGCGGAACTGGCTCAGCAGATGCGCGCGAACCTGGCCGGCCTGTGGCGCGAGCCGGAAGTGCAGAAGAACAAGAAGACCAATCGCAAACAGAAGGACATTCAGGCCGAGGTGCTGCGCGGTTATGGAGTGGCCCGCGCGGTGGTCGAAAACGCGCTGGAAGAACACCCTGGCGAATGGCCGCTACAGCTTGCCAAGGCGGCGATCGACCACGACGAGAACAACTACCACAAAGAACTCGGACCCGACTCGCAGTTCGCCGAGCGACGCGAGCAGGCGTTCGCCGGGTTCGCCAAGGCCGCCGCGATGTACGCCGAGAAGGCCCCCGAACTGACCGAAGACGAGGAGACTACCAAGGTCTACGAGATTTGGTACTACGCCAGCCTGGGCGCGTGCGACCTCGGCAACATCACGGAGAAGGACCAGCCGGATCTGCGACAGTCGCCGCGCATACGCGAGGCGATTCGGGCGCTGCCGGGCGAGGCGGCGGAACGGCATATGAGCAAGTTCGCCAACGCGCTGTTCACTCGCATGAGCGCCGCCAAGCCGGCCGTCAAATTTCGCTACCTGCGCGAAGGGTTCGAGATCGTCGGCGAGCACAAACAAGCGCACGAGGCCCGCAAGGTGTTCGACTACTACAACGACCTCGTCACAGAGATCAAACTGCAGGCGACGATCGACGGCAGCGACGTCGTCGGGCACAAGCAGCCGTTCGGCGTGTTCGTCAACATCCGCCACACGCGCGAGATCGAACGCGAGTCGGGCGGCTTCGGCCGCTACCTGCAGAACCAGAACGCGAACATGTACTTCTCGTACAACTACGGCCGGCCGACCGAGAACTACCGCGAGAAGTTCCAGGACATCGTCAAGCAGGCGCTGGACGAGCACTTCGAGGTGCTGTCGGTGACGTTCCAGGACGACAAGGTGAACTCGCGCGCGATCGAGGGCGAGTACGGCTGGCGCTACACGCCGTACGCCTACTTGCTGCTCAAGGCCCGCGGTCCCGAGGTCGATAAGCTGCCGCCGCTGCGGCTCGATCTCGATTTCCTCGACACGAGCGGCTACGCGATTCTGCCGGTCGAGTCGCCCGCCGTTCCGCTCGACGCCGCCGCGACCGATGCGCCGGCGCGGCCGATCGAAAAGCTCTCAGTCACCCAGACACTCGACGAGCGTCAGGCGCACGAGGGTAAGCTCATCCTGGAAGTGAAGGCAACGGCCCAGGGCCTGGCGCCCGACTTGGACCAGATCCTCGACGTCACCCAGGCCGAGTTCGACGTGGTCAATGTCGACGACCAGGGCGTTTCGGTTTCCAAGTTCGACCCCGAGAGCGAAGAAAACGTGATCGTCTCGGAGCGCACCTGGCTCGTGACCATGCAGGCAAAGGACGGGTTGACCCGGTTGCCCACCAGGTTCCGATTCGCTGCGGCCCGGCAAGGCGTGGCCGAGATGACTTATCAGCGCTACGAAGACGCCGACCTGGCGACGGCCGAACCGGAGATTTCGCTGGCGGAGCGCTACGGCGAGCCAACCCGTCGCTGGCCGTGGGTGGTCGGCGCGGTCGTGGGCGGAGTGCTCGTGTTGGGCGTCGTCGTCGCGCTGTGGCCGCGTCGCAAGTTGCAAATAACTCGGGCTCGCTTCCAGATGCCCGAGGCCATCACGCCGTTCACCGTACTCGGCCTGCTCAAGCAGATCGACGAGAACAACGGCCTCAACGATGCTGGCCGCGACGAGCTTCGCTCATCGATCAACCGCATCGAACGCTTCTACTTCGACCGCGGCAGCGACGAGCAGCCCGACCTGCACCAGATCGCCGAGGCGTGGGTGCGGCGAACGTCGTAGGCGGGAGGCGACACGACTCTTGACCACAAGCGCCTCGCTCAGTTCCGCTTGATCCTGTGGCGTGACCGCTCCTTTGCCGCTTGAAAGACGTCTTTTTCGGGCGTGACCACGACATCATCCGCGCGGGAACTGTGACGACGCAGCAGGAAGGTGATCCACTGCGCGGCGATGGACTGCAACAAGCCGAAGCGACGATCGGCGATGTCCAGCACGAGCAGGAACAAGCACAGCGTCGCCAGCCACGGGACCAGGCTGCGATACGATCGCAGCGGCTCGTCGAAGAGCGGCGAGTCCGGACCGCGCTGCGCGCCGCCGCTCTGAGCGGCAAGCTGCTTCAGGATCTCGACGCCCGCCTCAGGTCGGTGCGGTCGTAGAAACTCGGGCGAGCGCGGCAGGCACACCGGAATGCCGCGATGGAGCGGCGTCTTGCCGCGACTGATCACGAGCATGTGCGTGTCGGAGTGGTCGAGCGCGATCGTCGCGACCAGTGCGCCCGCATCGCGACGAAACGTGGCTGTTCGTCCGGCCGCGGCGCCGTCCGCAGCGACCACCGTGAGTTCCAGCGGTCCGCCACCGGGCAAATTGTCGAGGCCCGTGTCGTCGAGTCGCACGGTCGCCGCCACGCCCTCTTCTTGCTGCGTCACGGTCACAGGCAAGTCGACCTTCAGGTCGCTGCGGGACGTCCAACGAAGGTGCTCACCCATCGCGGCGATCAACACCGCCGCGTCTGGCGAGTCGGCCGGCGCGGCCTCGACCGGGAACAACACGGTGGCGACGTGTCCGAGGCCGCGGTCCCAGCGGGCCGCAAGCAGCAGCGACCGATCGTCGGCCGAAACGATCGAGGCCATGGCCGGCTGTCGAAGTCGCGCCGCATGGTAGCCGCGCACACGGAACCGCATCGCCTCGGCCGCGGCCGGCTCGGCAAGCGCCGCCATGACGGGCCGACTCAGGAACCCGCCGCCGGTCGCTGCGTACCAGTCGTCGGTCAGCACCGACGCGAGGTCGTCCGGCCCGATTGCCGAGCGCACCCGCAACTTGGCGGATGCCAGCGCCGTCGCGGCGATCACTTGCGAACGCAGCGATTCATTGGCCGCCCCACGCGCAATCACGCTCACCGACGTGTCGGCGCCGGGCCTCGTCGCGGCGACGCCGATCGCGTTCAAGCTGGAAAGCTGCTCCCAAGAGGCGCACACGACCAAGTGTTTGGAAAGCTGCGGTGCTTGAGCGAGCAGCTTATTGCCCGCGTCGAGGGCGTCGGGAAAAGAACCCGGCGTGTTGGGCATCCCTGCGTCCGAAACCGCCTCGTGGATTTCTTGCGACCGCGACGGACTCACGAGCGGCAGGACGACGTGGTTCGGTACGCGCGTCGTGACGATGCCGATCCGGTCGGCCGGGTCGAGCTGCCGGCTGAACTCGATGAGTGCCTTTTGAAGCGGCGAGTACTGTTCCTGGGGTCGCGGCCCATCAGCGTCCCACGAACTCAGATCGACCACGACGACGACGGCCGCCGGCGGCCGTTCGACGGCGCCGAGCGGCCGGATCACCACCGGCAGCAGCGGCTCCAGCGGGCCTGATCGATACCCGCCCGCGCCGAGACCGCGCTCACCGCCCGTGACGATCAAGCCGCCGCCGAGTTGCTCGACATAGCGAGCGATCGCACGTTGCGCCCGCGGGTCGATGTCGTCGAGCGACACGTTCGCCAGCGCGCAGGCTTTGTACCGCGTGAGTCGTTCGAGCGTGTGGTCAAACCGCTTCGGCGGCAGCACGTCGACGCCCAGGCCGATGGCGGCGGCTGCGCTCCGCAGCGGCCACGCATCATCGTCGCTGACGATCAACAGTCGCGGGCCGCCGGCCGACCCGACCCAGATGTCCCACAAATTGTTCTCTTCGACGCCGTCGCCCGGCGCGGTGATGCGAAACGTGTATCGAGCCGGCTCGTCCTGATCGGCCGCCTGCCATTCGATCGATGTTCGCGGGACAATGAACTTGACCTGCTGCTCGCCCACGACGACCCCGTCGCGCAGTACGGCAAACTGCCCGGTTGCCTCGCGCGACGACGCGATCGTCGCCGAGAAACGAGGCGGCGCTGCAGCCGCAGTAGACTCCAGGACCCGGACCGATTCGATCGCTACATCGCCCTCCGACGGACGCAGAATCGAAACGTAGTCGATAGGCGCACGACGCAAGCGAATGCGTTGCGACAGGTCCGGCGTTGATGCGTCGGTGGCCAGTCCGTCGCTAAGCACAATGAGGCGGCCGCGCTGGCCGGGCTCAATGAGTTCCAGCGCGCGGGCCACCGCGGCGTGCAGGTTGCTCTGGTGCGGCCCGCCTCGATTCGCCTCCGGAGGCCGAGTCGACAGTGGGAACCGCTCGACGCGCGGCTCACTGCCGAACCCGACAACCGCCGCCGCGTCCGTCGCCCCCGCTTCAACCTCGGCGCGCCGCAACAGGTCGTTCTCGCGCTGCTTGACCAGTCCGGCCGATACAGACGCCGACCGGTCGACCACCAGCACGGCGGTCGTGCCGACGTCGGGTGCGCGAGCGACCGGCCCAGCCACCATGAGCGCCAGCACGCCGGCCCAAATCAGCCGCAGCGGGCGGCGGCCGGCCAACGACGAACGCCAACACGCCAGCGCCAGCGCGGCCGGCATGACCACGAGCAGGACTAGCGGGTGATGCAGGGAAACCACGGCGGTCAGGTCCTCTTGGCTCGCTCGCGATCAGCCGCCCATTCATTCCACGCGACCGCGGTCGATGCCAGCGCGGCGGCGGCGAGGGCGAGCCGCAGGGCGACGACCAGCCACGAACCATCGGCGCTCTGATCGGTCGCTGTGACCCATCGCACATCGCACGCGAGTGCGACCAGGGCTGCCGCGGCGATCAGGTCGCACGCCAGCGCCTTCGATCGCACGGCCGCGCCGGGGCGATGCGAAAGGGCGCCGGCCGCGGACCGCCAGAGAAACACTCCTGCGATTCGTCGCACGGGGGCGCGCCGCCGCGCGACGTGCAGCAACACGACGAGCGGAAGAATGAGAACCGCGGTGAGTCCAATCGGGTTGGCGATGTACATGGTTTCAGCCAGCAGACGATTCGAAGGCCACTCGCTGCAGCAACCCGGCCGCCAGTAGCTGGTCGCCGCACAATCGCTCGATGCCGTCGGCCGCCGAGACGGTCACGAGCGTTGCGGCGGTCGCGGTGTTACAGGCCTCGGCGAGCGTCGCACGCAACCCATCCAGTCGGGCCGTGTACTCGGCAACGGCCGACTCGTCCAGTTCGCGCTCGAACGTTTCGTCCGTTTCAATGTCGCACAGCGTGACGCGGCCGAGCGGGCTGGGGTGCAGTTCCGCGTCGTCGAGCAACTGAATCACGAACAGCCGGTCGGCTGACCCAGCCAATTGGCCGATCAGGCCGCGCGGGTCGTCCGGAAACAGGAAGTCGCTCACGACGACGCGAATCGCCGCTTGGCCCAGGCCGGCGCATTCGTCTCGCAAACACTCCACAAGCGACTGGCACCCGTCGAACGGTAGTTGAAGCACGCGGGCGCTGTCGGCCGCTTCGATCGTGCGGTTGCGTCCGGTGCCACGCGCCGCGAGCAGGCTGCCGCGCAGGCCGGCGTCGGCGGCAAGGTCAAGCAACAGAGCGGCGAGTTCGCGCGAGACCTGTTCCTTGGCGCCGTCGCCGGCCGTCATGGACAGCGATGCGTCCAGCACAACGTCGAGAACTGCGGGCGATCGGCCGCTCGGCGGACACGCGAGCCGAAATTGTTCGCGACAGACTCGGATCGCGCGGTCGCTGAGCACGGTCACCCTCCGGCGGCCGGCTCGGCGACGGGCGGCGACGCGGCCGGCTGCAACACCGCGACGAGCGGCGTCTCCACGGCCCGTCGCATGCCGCGCCCGGCCCACTCGATCTCCAGCAGGCCACGGGCCATGAGCCGCAGGTTGGCCAACAACACCAGGCCGGCCAAGGTAATCGGAATAAAGACGAGCGGCGAGTCGGGCGCTGGGAGTTTCCAAACCTCAGAGAGCGTCATGACCGGATCGGTCACTTGCCACAGCTCGTACGATTGATATGGCACTCGGCGAAACAATTGGATGAAGTTGGGAATAAGGCTGCCCATCGAGGCGAGAATCGCGCCGACCGCCGTGCCCGCGACCGCCGGCACCGGGCGAAAACGCCGCAAGAAGTTGCAGACGAGCGCGGCCAGTCCGACATAGAAAAACACGTACGCCGCGATCACGACCGCCATGGCGGTAGGCATGAATCGCGTGCCGCGTCCGGGTCGCAGGCTTGTTACCACGATGGATTCGGTCGCTTCGAGCAGAAAGATCGAGACGGCCAGGGTGATCAACGTGGCGAGCAGCAGGCCCAGTCCGGTGCCCGCACCAGGGTAGAACAGGGCGGCGAGCGATCGCAGCACGCTGCTGCGCGGCACTTCGCGAGCGACTCGCCGCGACAGTCCCGGCGGCTCCGCCGAGAGGAACGAACCGACCGCCGACAAGTACACGCCCCCGACGATTGCCATCGCGATCAGATACTCGCGCTCACCCCCAACCTCCACGATCCAGCCCCATGCGACCCAAGCCAGGAAGCACATGAACTGGAACACGACTGCGGCCCGCACCTTCGAACTGCGGTTATCGGACTCGAAAGTCAGTTGCGCGATGCTGAGTTGATATATCACGAGAAACGTCGTGGCGTAGGCGGTGAACAGGCAGCTCATCGCGATCCAGAATTCCCGTTCGCGCAGCTCGCCGGCTAGTTCATCGACGATGACCGCGCAGAGCGGAATCGACCCGACGGTCGCAAAGCCGAGGCCCGTGATCATCGTCACCGAAAGCACCACTTGCATCGCCTTGCGGTTGGCAAACGTGGCCATGAGCAGTCCGACCATGGCGAAGCCGACCGACGCCAGCAACGAAATCGCCAGCACGAAGAAGATCGAGGCGACGTCGATACCCTTGAGCAAGTACGTGAAGGCCATGAACGGCGCGATGGCCGAATAGTAAATGAACATCTGAATCGCGGAACTGAGCAGCTTGCCGGTGACGATCTGACCTGGCCGCAGGGTGGTAATGGCGAGCAGCTCGAACGTACGTTCTTCATGCTCGGCGGCGAGCGAGCGGTACGCGCCGTAAGGCACGACGACGAACACGGCGAACGCGAGCACGCTGAAATAGAAGACGAAGAACTCGGCACCGGCCGACCGGTAGTCCATGTCCGGACCGGCCAGCGCGATGCCGGCGAACGAGATCAGCAGACTCGCGGCCAACAGCAGCATGAACGTGCCCGAAAACTGACGGCTCTTGAGCGCCTGCCGCGTCTCTTTCACCAGGATCGGGTTGATCCGGTCGCCCAGCCGTTCCAGCCAGATCTCGATGCGTTCGCTGATCATTGCACCTTGCCCTTGGTGATCGCCATGAACACGTCTTCCAGATTCTCCTGCCGGCTGCGGAAGCCGACCACGGCGACGCCGGCCGCGAGCATGCGGCCCAGCAGGTCGGCCTGGGCGTCTTCGTCGCTTGGAAAGTGCACGACCAGGTCGCGGTCCTTGACCTCGATGTCGCCGACGTCATGCTGGGTGCGGAGGAATTCGACCGCACGGTCGGCGTCGCGCAGCACGCGGATTTCGAGCAACGACACGGTGCGGGTCGTGGCCTTGATCTGGTCCACCGGGCCGGCGGCCACGATCTGGCCCAGCTCAATAATCCCAACCACATCGCACATCTCGGCCAGTTCGGTGAGGATGTGCGAGCTAATCAGAATCGCCTTGCCCTCGCCCGCGAGCAGCTTGATCAGTTCGCGCAGCTCGATCCGCGCCCGCGGGTCGAGTCCCGCGGCCGGTTCGTCCAGGATCAGCACGCTGGGATCGTGGATCATCGACCGCGCCAGACACAGCCGTTGCTTCATGCCCTTGGAGAGGCCGTTGATCGGCTTGTCGGCCAGGCCGTCGAGTTCCGTGAAGGCCATGACGCGGCGCACGGCCGTCTGACGCGCCCGGCCGTACAGGCCGTACGCTCGCGCGTAGAAGTCCACGTACTCCCAACAGTTCACGTTCGGGTAGGTCGCAAAGTGGTCGGGCATGAAGCCGATCGAGCGGCGCACGCGGTCGGGGTCGTCGACCACCGACAGACCGTTGATGTAGGCGTCGCCGTGCGTCGGCACGTCGATCGTCGCCAGGATGCGCATCGTCGTCGTCTTGCCCGCGCCGTTCGGTCCGATGAATCCGAACACCTGGCCCGGGCCGATCCGGAACGAAACGTCGTTCACGGCCTTCAGCGGGCCGAAATAGCGGTGCAACCCACAGACCTCAACCATCAGTAACTCCCCACGATCACGTACAGGCTGCCCGCGTCTTCGCTGCGCGGCACGCCAAGCTCCACCATCGTCGCGCGGTCGACAATCGCCACGTAGCCGCCGGGCGGCACCACGGCCTGCAGCGACTGCGCGTCGCCGCGCAGCGCGGCCAGCGTTCGCTCGAGCATGCTCGTGCTCCACTCCGACCCCCACTGAGCGCCGCCGTAGTATCGATATGAACTGCCGAAGATGCCAAACCCTTCGGACGAGTCCGACATCTCGGGCGGCAGATCGAGCACCTGCGCGGCGAGCAGCTTGCGGAGTTCAGGGTGAATCTGCGACAGGTCCTGACTCTCGACGCGTACCGACTCGCCGTGCGCCAGGTCCTGGGCCGCATACCACTCGCCCGAACGGCCGGCCACGACGATCATGCGGATCGGCGTACCGAGCTGATTGGTGACGCGAGCGGCCCCGGCCTCGGTCGCCACGGCGACATGGTCGTCGGTCGGCTTGTACCCGACGACGAGCAGTTGAGTCGGCGTCCGCGCCCGCAACCAGCCGCTGGTCATGTGCTGGTCTTCGGTCCAGTCGAGCGTCCGATCCGACGCTCGGCGCGCGGGCTGGTCGATCGGGTATACGGCCGTGTCCGCCGAGAACCGCAGTCCACCGGCTGGGGCAAGGCCGGCGTAGTAGCTTGCGCGCGACCAACTGATCGCTTCGCGACGCTTCTGGTCGAGCATGGTCACGCTGCGCACGCGGGTGCGCACGCCAAAGCCGTCGGACGCGATCGCGTAGCCGAGCAGCGTCACGGCGGTCAGCGCGGCAAACGCCGGCACCGTTAGGATCAAGAGGTAGAGTCGCTTCTGCCGCCGCAGAACCAGGTAGTTCACCGGCCCAATCACGATCGCGAAAATCGTGATCAGAACCTGAAACGCACCGACCGGCGCGCGGCCGACGTCGGGGATCAGGAAGTTCCAGAAGTCGTGGTTCTGCCCGCGCGGCGTGACGCCGTGGCGGTCGTGCCAGTAGAACGAATCGGGGCCGATCGAGTTGAACAGCCAAGCCCAGTCGGCGAGCGCGCCCGGAAACGGATCGGCCGTGGAACTGGCGATGACCTGCCCCATGCCGAACTGCCGGATGCTGAAGTTGGGCGCCGGAGCTTGGGCGGCGTTGGCCTTGGCGACGGCGTTGGCGCCGGGCGCGACCTGGCCGGCTGGATTGACCCGCGCGCGCACACGGCGGCGACCATTCCTCCAAACCATCGGCTGGCCGCTCGGGTCGGGCGCGTGAAACTCGCGGTCTTCGGGTCGTGGCTTGTCCCAGGTCGTTCCCGCCGGCGGGCGATTGTCCATGTCGAGCAGCCGCTTCAGCGCCGAGTTGTCCTCGCGCGGCTCGCTCACGCCGAAGACGAACAGGTTGCCGCCGGCCAACGTCCAGGTGATCAGTGCGTCGCGCGTCGGCTGCGACATCTGCTCAAGCTCGCGCAGCGGCGTCATCACCAGATCGAGCATCGAATAGTCGATCCATTTGGTCGGCAGCGCGTCGCGCGTGGCGATGTTGGGCTGATAGTTTCCCTGAGTGCCCGACCCGCCGGCCATGCGCCGGGCCGCGTCCTCGAAGACGCGGACGTCGGGGGCGAACGGGCCGACCAGCAGCACGCTCGGCATCGCCTCGCCGCCCCACCACGACGCCGATCCGACTGCACCAAAAGCCAGGTTGTCGAGCCGCCGGCCGCGCTCATAGAACTGGAGTACGGAATAGGCGTTGGCGTTGATGACCGGGACCGACAGGGTCACGTCCACAGAGCTGTTGGCGGGCGCCTCGACTTGCTGGCTGGCCGTGACCTTCGACGGATACTGGTTTTCGACGGCGACTCGCAGAGTGCGTGGTCGTGGCGTCAGGTTGGTGATCTGGACGTGAACCGGCAAGTAACCGCCCTGCGCCGACGTCGAGTTCCACCAGTCGGCGGTGACAGCAAGCCCATGTCCCTTGGTGGCAACAGCGCTCGGCGACTGCCCGAGCAACGGTGTCGCGTCCACAGCGACCAACAGCAGCCCTATCAGACCCAACAAGGGCAACGAATCAGTTCGGTTCATGGGCGTAGTTCGAAAAGGGGGACGGCCTGCGATGGGTCGGCGTTCCAATCGGCCCAGCCATGATACCGATCTGTGCGGCCAATGCCAGCAGTGAATCGCCGGTGGCCCTTGCGCCCCCCCCCGCAGCCTCAAATCAGACTCGGTCCGCCTCTCTCGCCCGGAGGTCGGTGAGCGGATTCCGGCCCCGGGCATGGGCACATCGACATCCACGCGCAACCTCCCTGTGATTTGGAGCTGACGAAACATCCGCCGATTGGATAACGGTTAACCGACAACGGATAACGATTTGCCAACGACGGACTCGGAGGGCTGACGCCCTGCCGCTCGCCTAGGTGACATGGTGCCGTTCGGCGTAGCGGATCAAGTCCGCGGTCGTGGAGGCGCTGAGTTTTTCCAGCAGGCGCGCGCGGTACGTTTCGACCGTTCGTTCGCTGATCGACAAGTCGCGTGCAATCCGTTTCAGCGTCTGGCCGGCGGCGAGGCATTTCAGGACGTCTCGTTCGCGCGGGCTGAGCTTGCTGGGGTCGGTGTCGAGTTCCGTCGGCGCGTTGAGCAGTGCGTGCGCGAGTTCCGGGCTGATGTATCGACCGCCGGCGGCGACGGCGCGAATCGCGGTCGTCAGTTCGTCGAACGCGCTCCGCTTCAGGACGTAGCCCGCGCCCGCGACACCCGACTGCACGACCGGCAACGCGACGGCCGGTTCCTCATGCATCGTCAACGCGATCACGCGCGCTCGTAACCCTTGCCGAGCGACCGCGGCCGGAAAATCGGTCACGCGCTTGCCTGGCATCGACACGTCCATCACCACGATGTCGGGATTGAACTTCACCGCCAGCGACCACAATTCGTCGCCGTCACTCGCCTGACCGACCAGCTCGATCCCCTCGGCGGCGTCCAACAGCGCCGCCAGCCCTTGACGCAAAATCGAATGATCATCGGCAATGAGCACGCGCATGAGAGTCACTTCCGTAATGTTCGGCGAGCGCGAGGCGAGCGCCAGGGCGAGCGGCAGGGCGTCAGCCCTCCGAGCGAACCCCCGCGACCGTCGGGCGAACTCGATCTGCCGAACGTTCCAATCGGACAACTGACAACAGACAACGAAGAACCAACGACGGACTCGGAGGGCTGACGCCCTACCGCTCGCCGCCCTACCGCTCGCCGCCCTACCGCTCGCCGCCCTACCGCTCGCCGCCCT
>DAIOWH010000066.1:0-12588 GCA_036758585.1 Planctomycetia bacterium | reverse complement strand
CCGCTCGCCGCCCTGCCGCTCGCCTACGCCGGGACGGTGATGCTGATTTTGGCGCCACGACCGGGTGAGCTGTCAATCCGGGCCATTCCGCCCAGCAGTTGAGCGCGCTCCCGCACACTGGCCAAACCCAGCCCGCTTTCGATCGCTCCCGCGTCGAATCCGCACCCGTTGTCGCTGATCGTCAGTTCGAGCAGCGAGTCACGCCGCGCAAGCCGCAACGTCGCCTCGGTCGCCTTCGCGTGCGTCACGACGTTCTTCAGCACTTCCTGGCAGATGCGATACAGGTGGTCTTTGACGGCGGACGACACGTCGGATGTCTCGTCCGCTCGAAACGCGACGCGCAACCCAGCCCGCGACTGACATTGCTCGGCCAGCCACCGCAAGGCCTCCGCGAGCGTCGTCCGTTCGAGCGTTTCCGGACGCAGGTCGCGCGCGACACGACGCAGTTCATTCACTGTCATCTTTGATTCGTCCACCAGTTGATTCAGCGCCGCGTCGTCCAACGCTCGGCCTTGCTTCACGCGCGCCCGCATCATTTCCAGATTGAGCTGAATCGCCAGCAGCGACTGAGCCACGCCATCATGCAGATCGCGAGCCAACCGCTTCCGCTCCTCCTCGTGGGCCAGCAACGTCCGCGACGAAACCCACTCCAAGCGGTTTCGCAACCGCACAAAACGCAGCACCAACGCCGCCAGGCCGCTGACCAGGAACGCCCCCAGCGCGAAGTTCCACAGGCCAACACCCTGCCACCAGTAACCTCCGAAGGCCGGCAGAAAGGTGACCGTCAACAACACGTTGGCCAGCACCGTCCCCACGAGCAACGGCAGCGCCTCCGTTTGACGCTCACGCCACGCGCGCCACGACCACACACAGACGACAACCTGCATCCCTTCGATCGTCACCAGCCACGCGATCGCCACACATTCCATCAGCCAGCCGGCCAGCGGAACGAACGCCGTCGCGGCGAGCAATCCGTTCACAACAAACGCCGCTTGCATCCCACGGCTGCGCGGCCGGCGATACAGGAATTGGAAGAACTTCATGGCGACATACGGCGTCCCCGCCGTGCTGCCGAACAGGTAAAAACGCTCGACCCACGGAGTCCGCCAGCCGGTCGAGTAAAACAGCCGGCTCTCGTAGAACGCCGGCAGAGCGAACGCCAACAACATCGCCAGAAACCACCAATGCTCACGGTCGCGCACGCCGCTGGCACTCACGATCACGCAGAAGGCGAACGCCATGACGTAAAACGTCAGGATCACCGCCTCCCACTGCCACTCGACACGCGACCGCCGTTCGACTTCCGATGACAGCTCCCAAAAGTCGCCGAGCGCGATCGGGCCATCCAAGATGCCACCCAAACTGAAATGCTGACAACGCACGACCAGCACGTTCTCGGCGCCCCACTTCAACAGGGAGTCTGGAACGCGCCGCACGACGCGCTGCCACGGCGTCTCGGTGAAACGCTCGCCGAGATGCCCTTCGCCCCCGATCCGAGTTCCGTTCAACCAAACCTCGTGGGCTCCCAGCACCACGCCCAACGCCAACCCGACCTCGCGCATGGTCGCCGGACGCGCCGGCAGCTCGAATCGCATGCGGTAGCAGCCTCGGAACGCCGTCCACGACACCCCTTGGCTGACCCACGTCGCCGGTGCCGGAATCGTCCGCCACGAGCGATCGTCAAACTCCGGACGCACCCAATCCGCTTCGTCGCCCGTCGAAAACTTGTGCTGGCCCACCAGTGTCATTCGCCAGCCAGACACCTCCTGCGACGTCTCAATCTCCCCGGCCAAAGCACGAGCAGCCCCTACCGCGACACATGCCACCACCACGAATGACCAACGGCTCACCATTCCGCGCCTCCACGCCGACAATCGGGAAACAGTTTACCCGCAAACCCGCAAGGGGCAGTGAATCGGTTAGGTTCATGGGCGCAGTTTGAAAAAGTGACGACCTGCGATGGGTCGGCGCTCCAATCGGCCCAGTCATGATACCGATCTGTGCGACCAATGCCAGAAGTGAATCGCCGGTGGCCCTTGCCTCCCCGCAGCCTCAAATCAGCCTCGGTCCGCCTCTCTCGCCCAGAGGTCGGTGATCTTGCCTTGCAACGAGTTGGCGAAGAACCAATCGCGGCCGGCGGCGCCGGTGAGTTGGTCGGCGGCGCCGTCGTCGCGGACCGTTTCAGCGTTCAAGGAGACGTCGCCCTGAGCCGCTGGGCAAATTTCGGGGTTACTCGCGTGTCAGGAACCTTTCCTTGCCTCCTTGCCTTCTTTGAGGTATGGCTTTAGCCTGATCCTCCACGCCGCAAGCGAGTAGCGAGTAGGCTGGGTGCGGCACCCAGCCTACTCGCTCCACGCCGCAGGTCAGGCAAAAGCGGCTAAAGCCTGACGTACGGCCACACCCCATTCGGCTAGAGTGTTACGATTGTTCAGGGTCAGATGTCCGCAGGCATCAGCGTCCTGCTCGTTGAGGCCAGCACAATGACGCAACCAACTGACGATCAGCGACGAACGGAATCGCGTCACGACCTTCACCTACAACGTGCTCGACCGCATGCTGACGCAGGCCGATCCCGTGGGGAACGTCACGCGTTACGAGTACGATGCCGAGGAGCACGTTGTCGCCGCGACCGACCCGCGCGGCAACATCACGGCGTCGCGGTACGACGCGCTCAGCCGGCTCGATCGGATCACCGACGCGGCAGGCGCAAGCTTGCACCACAAACAGCCTGGCGATGATGCTCCGTATCTGCTACTGCATTAGTCATTACCACCCGATCGCGAGCGGCGCCGAGCGCCAGGCGCATCGCCAGGCGGTCGAATTGGTGCGGCGCGGGCACCGGGTTCATGTGTTGACGCGGGCGGTGGCCGACCGGCCGGAGTGCGAAGAGGTGGACGGCGTCGCGATCTGGCGACAGATTCGGCCGGTTGAGTTGGGGCCAGGGTTCGGGTTGAGCTTTGTGGCGACGCTCTGTCGTGGACTGTGGCGACTGCGACGTGAGTTCGACGTGATGCACTGCCACCAGGCGCTGTGGGAGGCCGTGGCGTCGGGCGTCATGTGCGGTCGCCTCGGCAAGCCGAGCGTGGTGCAGCCGGCCGCCGGCGGCGAGTTCGGCGAGGTTTGCCAACTGGGCCGCACGCGCGGTCGAGGTCTGCTGCGCCGCTGGATCTTGCACAATTCGCACTTCGTGGCGATATCGGGCCAGATCGAACAAGAGCTGCGCGAGCTGGGCGTCCCCGCCGCGCGGCTCACTCGGCTGGCGAGCGGCGTCGACACGGTCGAGTTCGCGCCCGGTTCGTCGTCGGTCGAGCACGCGTTGCCGCCGCGCCCGCGCGTCATGTTCCTCGGCCGATTGCACGCGCAGAAAAACCTGCGCGTGTTGTTGCAGGCATGGCCGGCCGTGCGCAGGGATGTGCCCGCGGTGCTGTTGCTTGTGGGCGACGGCCCCGACAGCGAGCCGCTGCGCGAACTGGCTCGCACTCTGGGCGTTGCCGATTCGGTCTGTTTCCTTGGTCCTGTGGCAAACCCGCGCGACTACCTGCGGGCGGCCGACGCCTTCGTGCTGCCAAGCGTCGCCGAGGGGATGAGCAACTCGTTGCTCGAAGCGATGGCCGTGGGCGTACCGGCCGCCGTGTCGCGCATCGGCGGCAACGACGACCTTGTCCGGCATGAGGAGTCGGGGCTGTTGGTCGACGCCGGCGATGTCGCGGGTTGGTCCCGTGCGATCGTGCGGCTCCTGACGGATCAGGCCCGTGCGCGGCAGATGGGCCGGGCGGCCCGGGAGTTGGTCGAGCAGCGGTTTTCGATCACGGAGATAGTCGATCGATACGTGGCTCTCTATGAATGGCTGCTGGCGGGCGGCGGCGCGTCGTCGTCAGGGTCGTTCTGAAGCGACTCCTTCTCGCGGCGGGTCATATCCAGATCGAACTGAAGACAGGCGACCTCGAGTCGCATCCGTTCCAGCGCCTCTTTGGCCACGTTCATGATTCGGGTGCGAAGCCGGAAGTTCTCGACGACCCGGTCGTACAGCGTGGTGAGTTGCTGGCGGTGAGGCTCGGGCAAGGCGTTGACCTTGCGGCCGAGTTCTTCGATATCGTTCGTCAGCCGAGTTTGCGATCCGATCTGAAAGCGCGGCATGTGCGCCACTGTGCACCTCCACCGTAAAACCCATTTCTCGCGACGGTGTTCCTTATTCAGATTGCGTGCCAGTTGATCGCGCGGCGCGAGATAGGCCTCAAGTTCCAGCCCATTGGGAGGTTGCGCCGCGGCCGTGACGGAGAGGGTGATTCGTGTACGTTGTGGCCGATCAACAGGTCCACGGCCCATGAGGAGTCGCGCAAACAAGCCGTCGTCTCGGACCGACCCTGGACCAACCCCCATGGTCCACTGTACGGTCTCCAACGGCCGCTCGCCTTGATCCATCTACCGCGTCGGCACGGTCGCGGCCAGCTCGTCGAGTGAAACGATCCCGGCTGCGTCGCCCGCCGTCTTCACCAGCTCGCAGATCAATTCCATCGTCTTGAACTCGGGGTCCTCGACCACCAGACACGACGGGTGCCCCAGGAAATCGAACGCCGCGCGATGTTCGATCGCCCACTCGACCGCCAACCGAACGGCCTTGAGGAACTGATCGAGCTTCCAGCGTCCCGACCGAAACGCCCCCACATCGCTGATCGGACTCATCGGCACTTCGACCAATCCCGACGGATACCGAAACGGCTGCGCCTGCTGCTGAGCCTTGACAATAGCGGCGTACACGTCGCCGGGCGGCGGCTCGCCCGGCTTCGTGTTCGGGTGTGCCGGGTATTTGCTGCTCACCCAGCCAAAGCCAAGGTCGAGCATCATCCGTTGCACATCGGGCCGCTCGGCCAGGCCGTTCGAGAAACCACCCGGCGTGCGAAAGCCGGCCGGCCCCTTGCCGAGCCGCGATTCCATCGCATCGCTGGTCATGCGAATGTTCTCGACAATCACCTCGCGCGGCTGCTTGCCACGGATCAGCCAGGGCGCTCGCTGAAAGCGAAACTGCAGGTCCTCGCTCGTGGTGGCCAGCACGTAGACGTGGTCGTAGGTGTGGTTGCCGACCGGATGTCCGGCGTCGACGATCTCCTTCAGCCAGTCGATGTTCTCTTGCTCGAACACTCGACCAACGGCGAAGAAGTGGATGCGTCCGCCCGCCGCCTTGACGCGCCGAGCCGCGTCGACCGCGTAACGCTTGGTGTCCGCGTCCAGGTTTCCCTTCTCATAATCCCAATGCATCTGGTCCCAGGTGGGATAGTGCCGGCTCATCTCGAGATCGAGCGTGATCGCGATCCGTGCCTTATCACCGTCGGGGCGGGCTTCCAGCCTGCCCGTGTCGACCAAGGGGCTGGCTGGCAGGCTGCAAGCCCGCCCCACGGCCATCGCGGCCGCCGATCCAGCCAGGAAACCACGACGCGAAATGGGACCGCCTTTTCGAGTCACAGCCATTGCTCCTTTCCGTTCATTGAGCCACGTCTCTCGACCAGCGTTGCACGGCGAAGTACACCGTGGCGGAACCGCACAGCCCGACAAACAGCAGCACCAAGCAGATGCCCGCCAGGTGGTTCTCGACGCCGAAATGGGCGAGCGTAAAGATACGCACGCTCAGCGGCTGAAGACCCGGCGGCGCCACGATGACCGCCCCGCCCAGTTCACCGACGCTCAACACGACCGCCACCAGCCCGGCCGCCAGCGCGGCTCGCCAGCACGCCGGTACGTCGACGTGGCGAAATCGCCGCCACGCGCCGGCGCCGTCGATCGTCGCCGACTCGATGACGCTGCGGTTCACTAACCGCACCGCCGGCCAGAGCACGGCCAGCGCGTACGGCAGCGATCGAAGACAGTACAGCCACACCAGCACCACAGGCGAATCGGCCACGGCCGCCAGCGCATCGGCCGCCTGCCCGCCCCACGTCGCATCGCCTGTTCCCCACCAGAGAGTCGGTCGGCCGAGCGCGAGCGCAAGCCCCATGCCCAGCACGGGCGCGGGCATCGCCATCAGCACGCACGTCACGACGATCGCCAGAACACGACCCATCGCGCTCTCGCGTGCGGCCCAGGCAATCCACCACGCGAGCGGCACGACTGCAGCCGCACTCGCGCCGGCCAGCATCAGGCTGTACAACAACTCGCCACCCACCGACCGAGTGCTCCGCGCGACGTTCAACACCAACGATCGAAGAGACCAGCGCGGTTCGGTCGGGACGCCGTCGCCGCCGCGGGCAGCGACGGTCGTGCCCTCGTCGGAACTCGGTCCCTGACGCATCGCACTCGGTGAGGCAAGTCGCCCCGGAAACTCAAGCCCGGCGCGCCAGCCCAGGCTGCCGACGACCACACCGCATGAGGCAACGGTGCTGACCAAGCACAACCCAGCCGCCGGCCAACGCAGCGCACCCAGTCGAAACACCGGGCGGGCCGCCACGAATGCCTGAGCGTCCGCCGGCAGCCGCCCGGCGAGCGCGCGCGCGGCCAGCGCGACCAGCAGCAACAACACGACCAGGCCCGGCAGCGCCGTGCGCGTCGCCGCGCCCACGCGGCCGGCAATCGCAAACTCGGTGTAGACCGCCTCGGCGTAGGTGCGGACCGCCAGGAGATCGGTGACTGTCATTTCGCCTGCGGTGTTCACACCGACGATCATCGCGGCGCCCGCCAGCGCGCCGGCCGACCGGGTCAGCGTCACATGCCACATCGTGCGAAACGGCCCGCCGAGCAACAGGCAGTCTTCCTCGAGTTCCGCCTCGACAAACAGTGTGGCCACACCGGTCATGCCGATCACCAGCGGCAGCGCGGCCATCGCGTGAATCCAGGCCGCACCGACCACGCCGCTCAACTCGCCATCGACGCCGAGCCAATGGACAACGCCGTGCGGTGCAAACGCGGCCAGCCACGCGGTCGCGTGCAGGTCGATCGGCAGCAGCGCCGGCACTACGAGCGCGGGCGCCCAGGCGACTCGGCCCGGCACGTCGCAGCGGAACACGGCCAGCCCGGTGGCAATGCCGACCGGCATCGCCATCGCCAACGTCAACGCAACCAGCTTGATTGTCTCGGTTGCCAGCGACGCCTGACGCGTCGACTTCGCCAGCGACGGCTCATCGTCCGCTCGCCCAGACCACGACGTCTCGACCAACGTGCCGATCGGCCAGGCGATCAGCAGTATCATCAGGCTGATGAGCAGATAATGTCTCACGGCGCGACGCCAAAACGTGGTTCGTGTCGTAAACGCGTCTTGATCATAGTGGCGGCTGTCCGTCCAATGGAAGCCGCCGACCAACCACCCATCAATCTGGAGACGCCGACGATGACGATGCTGTGCTGTGTGCTTGCCCTGTGCACCGCCGACGCCCCGGCCCGCGAACGGCCGAACATCGTGCTGATCATCTCGGACGATCAGGCTTGGACCGACTACGGATTCATGGGCCACGGGCTGGTGCGCACGCCGCACCTCGATCGACTCGCCGCCGCGAGCCGGGTGTTCCCGCGCGGCTACGTGCCGGCCAGCCTGTGCTGCCCGAGCCTCGCGTCGATCCTGACCGGGCGCTACCCGCACCAGCATCGCATCGTGAGCAACGACCCGCCAATGCCCGCGGACCTGCGCGGCGCGGCCCGATACGCCTCGCCGCAGTTTCGCGAGGGTCGCGAGCGGATGAACTCGATCATTGCCGCTCAGCCGACCCTGCCGCGACTGCTCGCCGGGTCGGGCTACGTCTGCCTGCAGACCGGAAAGTGGTGGCAGGGTCACTACTCGCGCGGCGGCTTCACGCACGGCATGACCCGCGGCGACGAATCGCGCGGCGGCCGGCACGGCGACGACGGACTGGCGATCGGCCGCAACACCATGCAGCCGATCTACGACTTCATCGCCGACGCCCAGCGCGAGTCGAAGCCGTTCTTCGTCTGGTATGCACCCCTGCTCCCGCACCAGCCGCACAACCCGCCCGATCGACTGCTGGCCAGATATCGCAACCAGTCCGAATCGCCGCACATAACGAAGTACTGGGCCATGATCGAGTGGTTCGACGAGACGTGCGGACAACTGCTCGACTACCTGGACGATCGCAAGCTCGCCGAGAACACGATCGTGGTCTACGTCGCCGACAACGGTTGGATTCAATCGCCCGACACGGCCGCGTACGCCGCGCGGAGCAAGCAGTCGCCGTACGACGGCGGCCTGCGCACGCCGATCCTGGTGCGTTGGCCCGGCAGGGTGAAGCCGGTTCGTTCTGCGGGGCTGGCGAGCTCGATCGACATAGTCCCCACCTTGTTGCACGCGACGGGCGTCGATTTGCCCGACGGCATGCCGGGTGTGGACCTGCTGGACGACGCGGCCGTCACTGCGCGCGACGCGGTGTTCGGCGCGTGCTTCACGCACGATGCGATCGACCTCGACGTCCCGGCCGCGGGGCTGCGCTGGCGCTGGGGGGTCGTCGGCGATTGGAAGCTTATCGTGCCGAACCCGGCGCGTGAGCCGACCGGCCAAATCGAACTCTACAACGTCGCGGCCGATCCCTACGAGACCCAAAACGTCGCCGCCACCGACGCCGCCCGCGTTGCCAGCCTGACCCGTCGAATCGACGCCTGGTGGCCAGGTCGCTGAAACCAACTGAGGACGCGGCCGGACGGAGATTCTCAGCGCCGGGGCTCGTGCCCTTGCTCGATCATTCACGGGCCTGTAGCTTGGTTAAACGCAATGAAGACGAAACACAGAGGCACAGCGGGCACAGAGAATGGCCCAACTTCCAGTCGATGTGGGTCATGGGCTACGACACGACGAAGAAAGCGTTTCGCTACGTGCTCTTCGGCAGCAACGGACGCATCGACGAAAACATCGGCCAGTGAAACGACGCGGATCGCGTGTTCGATTGGAAACAAGTCAACATCCCGTCGGGCATCACGCGAACGTCCACCACTCGACGGCTGGACGGCGGTGCCGCCGAGTCCCACATCCTCGCGAAGACTCAGGACGGCAGAATCCAGATGGACTTGACGATCAAAGGGACCCCGCGAAAGTGAGGCGAAGGGATTGAAACACAGAGGCACAGAGGACACAGAGACTTGTCAGTCGCTCTTTCTACGTGCTCTCCGTGCCACTGTGTTTCACCAAGTGGTCCAGAAAACGCTGCAACAGCAACTGGGGGCTTGGTCGGCGGCCATGCACCACCATTCAGAATGTCCTCTTTTGCCTTCCTTCCGTTTTTCTTGGGCGCGGGCCATCGTGCGACCTTTTTCCGTCTCTTTTCATAGACGACGTTCAAGGCGGATGAAGTGGGCGGAAGTCACTGCCGCCGGGCCAATCGAAGAATCAACACAGAGTCACAGAGAGCCCAGAGGTGTGATTGAACTCCTCCGTGAACTCTGTGCCTCTGTGTTTCCACGAGCGGAAGCTCAACAATGGAGGACTCTCATGAGCATTCATTCAAGGATTCTTCGCGAACTGGGGCGTCGCAATCGGCGAGTCGAGACCAGTGCGTCACTCGCAGTTTTTGGGGCTCGCAGACTCGACCCCTGCCACCCCGTGAATCTCATGGAGCGCCCATGTCCCTTATCAGTTGCGATTCTTCGACGGACGCCCCCAGTCGACGCCCGAGCTTGTGCCAGCTCGGCCCGCTTGACAGGTACTTTCTCAGACTCTCGGCGTAGCCGCGACGGCACTGCTCTGGGAATCCAGGGGTTTGCATGGCGAGAAGATGCCCGCAGCCGCACTCCTGAAAGATTCTGGTCAACTCGGCGTCGCTCCGTACATCGCTCTCGATGAACGGAGATAGCTCATCGAGGTGCATGAATTCGATGTCGCAACGGGTCAGTCGTAGGTTTCGGCGCAGAAGATCGCTCTCCGGAGTCCCCTGCATCGTCAGGAAGAGAAACGTCTTGAGAAGCACTCGGCCCGCGAGGTGCAGACCGACGAAGTAACCCAATTTGTACTCGCCGTATCGGTACTCCACGAGAAAGTGGTCACCGTGCTGTTGCGCGAAGCAGGGATTCTGGAGTGAGTCTGCCACGGAAAGGTGGTCATAGAAGGGAATCCGTCGCACCAGTTGTTCTAGCACGTGGTTCTGCATGTAGACCGGGCACTCGCGCGATTCGCCAGGGATGCCCATGTCAGTCGAATTCCACGAAACCTCTCTAACGCCATTGGGGCCGTCAAAGACGCAGCACCGAAAGGCTGGTCGCGCACCCGAATCGGCGTTGATCCTGATGCGCTCGGGCACGTACTTCCGGAGAACGAATTGCAAAGCCCGTTTCCGTCCTGAAGTCGCGACGAAATGGAGATCGAACCAGAAGATGCACTCGTTCACTCGTGAACGGACCGTGCACTCCAACCATATGCGATATAGGAAGCCGTCGTTGATGTTCGCTTCGTGTTGCTCAAGGAACTCACGGGTTTGGTTTGTCAGGTGCAGAATATCAGGCCAAGCCGCGGCCTTCGGATCCAATCGCCTTTCGTGGAGCGCCTTCTCAAAACTTTCCAATACAACAACGGTTGCAATAACCACGCAGAAATACTCGACAAAGCACAGCCCGCTTTCGTCCTCGTCCAACGGTTCATAGATCAGTTCACCGAATCGCTGCACTATCGCCTGAGCGTTGGGGTCGCTTTGAGCAGCCGCATCCAACTGCATCTGCGGGGTTGGGAGCCGATTGCTTCGGAGAATCTCGCTGAGCTTCTGTGGAATGCGACGAAACGCCGACTCCAGGCCGGCCCGCTTGATCGCCCCGTCGAACAATTCGTGCCTCTTCCTTTCGATGTTGAGTCTTCGCCGTTCGCGTCTTCGCAGCTTTTTCTTTCGGGCTTGGCTCATGGGGGCGACGTCCGCTGCTTCAGTACGCGCGACCTGTCCTACTTGATGCCCCAAACCCTTCAAGAATCGGATCGACCTTCGTCGGTCGTGTGGCACCGGGCATGGACTATTATTTCGTATCGGAGATGTGACTGCCAGTCGGCTGCTGTTGGATGGTCAGCGAGGTTCGGGCGACAGTCGCCGGGATTGTGCTCCAGGGGTCCGGCTGGCCGCTAGGCCTGCACACTCGTGTCGCCACTTTGGTAGACTCTTGGCCGAGACAATCAACAAGGAGCGATGCAATGAGCACAACGGCGACCGCGACGCGTACGATCGCAGCCCGGTACGTTGAGACGTTTGGCCGGTCGCGGAGACTGTACGAGCGGGCCGCGGGGATGTTTCCGAGCGGCGTGACGCACGACCTCAGGTACCTGCGGCCGTTTCCTGTGTACGTCGAGCGGGCCGAAGGGTCGCGCAAGTGGACGGTCGAGGGGCGCGAACTCGTCGATTGGTGGTGTGGCCACGGCGCCCTGATGCTCGGCCACTCGCACCCGCGGGTCGTCACGGCGGTGCAAGAGATGATGGGGCGAATGACCCATCCCGGCGCGTGCCACGAATTGGAGCTCGTCTGGGGCGATTGCGTGCGGCGATTGAAGCCGTCGGTCGAAAAGATGCGGTTTGTGAACTCGGGCACCGAGGCGACTCTGATGGCGCTGCGACTTGCCCGAATGTTCACGGGCAAGCCGAAGGTGCTCAAGTTTCGCGGCCACTTTCACGGCTGGCACGACTTTTTGATTCAGGCCGCCGACCCGCCGTACGACGCGAGCGTGCCGGGCCTCGACCCCGAACTGCTCGCGAGCCTGGTCGTCGTGCCGCCCAACGACCTCGCGGCGGTCGCCGATGCGCTCGCGCGCGACCGGCAGATCGGCTGCGTGATCCTGGAACCAACGGGCGGGCACTATGGCCAGGTGCCGATGCGCGGCAAGTTCTTGCGCGAGCTGCGCGACGTCACCGCGCGGCATGGCGTGCTGCTCATCTTCGACGAGGTGATCACTGGGTTCCGGGTCCATCCGGGCGGCGCTCAGGGGCACTACGCCATTCGCCCCGACCTGACGACGATGGCGAAGATTGTCGCCGGCGGGCTGCCGGGCGGTTGCCTGGGCGGGCGCGCCGACGTGTTCGAGCTGCTGCAATTCGGCGACGCGCCGAACCGCAAGATGCCGCACCCCGGCACCTTCAACGCGAATCCGCTGTCGGCCGCGGCGGGCATCGCGACGCTCGAGACCGTTGCGACCGGCGAGCCGAACCGCCGCGCCAACGAGACGGCCCGCCAACTGCGCCGCCGGCTGAACGGGCTTTTTGCCGCCGAGGACCTGCCGTGGATCGCGTACGGCGATTTCTCGACCTTCAAGATTCTGACCAATTACACCGGTCCGCGCCCGACCGACGCCGATGAAACGGCCGAGGGCAGTTTCGTTCCCTATGGCGGCGACTTCGATCGACTGGACGCCAAGCCCGACGTCAAGCTGAAGCACGCATTCCGTCAGGCGATGCTTCTGAGCGGCGTTGACCTGCCCGGCCTTGCCGGCATGAGTAACGCCGCGCACACGGCGGAAGATGTGGACGAGACCATCGACGCCTTCCGCACGACCATCGGACTGTTGCGCGAAGAGCGGCTTTGCTGACCGCGGCTGCAGATTGGCGTGCGCAAGTCGCTTAGTACCGCCCCACACTGAATAAGGTCTGAAATCGGCTTCGGTTGTTTAACCCGCAGCCGCAGGCGAGGCGTGGCTGG
>DAIOWH010000065.1:0-30739 GCA_036758585.1 Planctomycetia bacterium | reverse complement strand
TCAGACCCTCAGTGTGGAGCGGTACTCAGTGGCCAAACTCGAACAGGGACTGGCTCTTAAGAATCGCGCAGTCGTCCGGAAACGTGTGGAAGGTCTGGACGAGCAGGCTCTTCGCCCGCGCCTCGATGGCAATGTGGCTCAGCGGCGACAAAGCCAGCCGATGGTGCGGCCGGAAGTTGTGGAAGATGCCGCGGCGCTGGGCGTCGATTTCCAACTCGTCGTGTACGCGATGGAACACGTCCGGCCCAAGCTGCTCGACGGCTACGCTCGTCTGGTACACCACGTTCGGCGCGAACTGCATCTTCTCATCCCGCTCGCCCGCAACACGACATGCCAGCAACCGCCGCTTCGCAGGCAATGGGTTCTCGCGGTGCGCGATCGCTTCGGTCAGGCAGGCGTTGTCGAACTGCCATGAGATCAAGTGACAGGCGTCCGTGATTCGAACCGTGGCGTGGTAGTCGTCGCGGTGAATGATCTGTTCGCGATGCACTTCAAACAGTTCCGGGTGCAGCGGCCGGCTGTACAGGAAGAACATCAACTCAGAGATTTTCGGTCGTACGCAGCTAACGTTCATGACGCCTGTCCACGGTGACTGTCAACCAGGCGCATTATGAAGCGATGGAAACCGACCGGCAATCAGATTCTGCGACGCGCCGACGCGGGTCGCGGAAATCTTGTCGTGGGGGATTGACTTTCGCCGGGCCGCCTTTGTGGAGTCGCAACGATTGGCGGCGGGTATTACCAGTGGACCATAGCCACGAGCAATCAGCCCGAGCTTGCGTGATTCTATGTCGAGCAGAACGATCTGGTCGTTGAGTTGAAATACGACCTGATTCCCCGGCAGCGCCGTCGCGCAGCGCGCGTACCAAGCGACGAACGGGGTTTCGAGCGCAAGCCGCAGAGGTGTGCCTGCCGATTCCGGTCGTACCACGATTCCCTCAACAGGCCAGAAGCCAGTCTCAACTTCATAGCTGCGTTCGTCGCTCGACCGCAGGTCTAGTGCGGCGCCGAACGCCCACCACGAGTCGCAATCGTCTCCAAATCGTGAGGAAGATTCGAAAGGCAAATTGACGGCAACTCGAACAACAAGAGTTTGGACCTGGGCGGGGC
This sequence comes from Planctomycetia bacterium, assembly GCA_036758585.1. Taxonomy (GTDB): domain Bacteria; phylum Planctomycetota; class Planctomycetia; order JALXBF01; family JBGPMX01; genus DAIOWH01. The sequence goes on along the minus strand of DAIOWH010000065.1, from coordinate 29,629 downwards.
GGTCGTTCGCATCGCGGTCCGCGAGACACAAGTCGAGCGACTCGCCATCGGATGACTGCCGCAAGAAGAGCCTGGCGTATTCTGTCGCTCGCCCCAGTTCGTCGATTGACCGAAGTTCACTACCGTCTAGTTTCACTTCATACAGGTGACGATCCGTGGCTCCGACAAAGAGGACTGAATGCGATGGGTCCGCGGCAAACGCAAGATCGCGCTGAATGTTCGCCTGAGTCAGTATCGAAGTGGCACTGGCATTCCAGTAGTAAGCGAACAACAGTCCGTAGGACACTGTTTGGGCGACGAGCGAACCAATCAGCGAACGCCGAATCCGTCGGTCGTTTTTCCAAAGGGCCGCAACAACGAATGGCAGCTCCAGCACGATGGTTGCCACAAAGAACGTCAGTGCTGTCAGCGTCAAGAACCACGTCAGGTTGAGCATCGTGACCTGTTCAGACCGCGACGCCAGCCACTTGAGAGACCATTGGCCGATGAACATGGAAAAATAGTTGCCGACAATGACCAACGGAATGGTGCGGCCGGCCGACAGGTTATAGAGGCGAGTGAGCAACCAGCCTTCCAGCAGGCCTATCAACGCATTGCCCACCAGGAGATGAAACGCCTCGGCCCACATGAGCGGGGTGCCGGCGTTCGCGAAAAGAAGCGACATCATCGTCATGGCTCCCTCGATTCAGCAGGGTCGTAGGTTGCGAGACTCCTCCGACGATGTTCACTTGTCAATCGCACACGTTCGCCGCATGCATTAGACCACCTCAGCGAATCGATGAGTCGGGACCGGGCGGCCCGGCCGGAAACTCTGAGTCTGGCGGATATCGACCTTGGCGCCGCGCAGAGCGGCCGTCTCGGCGACACTTGTGTGAACCAGCCGTTCCAGCAGCTTCGGGTCGGTCGCCACGCGGGCGTTCACGATCAGGTTGGCCTCGCGCACCTGGCAGTTCGACGCCAGCGATAGCTCCGGCGGCGAATCGCTGCTCACGAGGTTGGCGACCCCATAAAAACCCTCCCACAGGCCAATGGTCTTAAGGTGCGCCGGCTCGGCGCCCGCGACGGCCAGCGAACCGCGCAAGCGAGCGATGATCTCCAGCAGCAGATCGTCGAGCGCGAACGGCTCCGCGGCCGATATTGAGACGCTCGCGTTCAGCCAGCCGAGTTCCGCCTCGCCTTCAGCGTACACGTCGTAGTCGAGGTCCAGGATGCGGCGGCCGAAGCTGCCGCGCTGGTCCAAGCACTGGAATAGTCCATCGAACCCGGTCCCTTGTCTTGCGGACACGCGCAGCACGGGCACGCCGGGATGGGCCGAGTCGACGAGTGCGTTCAGTTCGTCGATCGCCGTCGGCGACAGTTCGTCGATGCGGTTGATCACGATCAGATCGGCCTCTTCAAGCTGCTTGCGAAAGATGTAGGCCGCCTTGGGCGAGAAGCCGGCCCCGGGCTCACCGCGTAGGATCTTGCGGCCGTGGCTCGGCTTCAGGATCACCGAGTATGGCGCCACGTCGAACGCCTGGTCGTACAACCGCCGCAGCGGCTGAATCACCGTCGCGACCAGGTCGGTGCAGCTTCCCACAGGCTCGGCCAGTACCACGTCCGGCCGCGCGCGCTCCGCCAGCGATTCCACTGTCGCAGTCAACTCGCCAAAGTTGCAACAGAAGCACGCGCCGGGCACTTCGCCGACCGGGAACCCCTGAGACTGAAGGCTGTGCGTGTCCACCAGGTCGGTCGCCTGATCGTTGGTCACGATCCCCACCTTCTGTCCGCGAGCCTGATACATGCGGGCCAGCCGAGCGATCGTCGTCGTCTTGCCCGCGCCGAGGAAACCGCCCACCATCACGAAGCGAATACGCGACATAGTGTCCTCAAATCTCAAACCTCAAATCCCAAATCCCAAACGAATCCCAAGTCCGAATTCCCAAATCCATTCTCGATCCCCAATCCGCAAACCTCACTCCACGATCGCCCCTTGGCATCCCGACCCTGCGCCAGCGGTGCAGCCGAAACAATGCTGGCCCACGACAATCAGGCGGCCGGCCAGCGAGGCGGCGTCGAAATCCCAAATCGTCTGAGGCAGGCCGGCCGCGACGCCAAGGTCGAGCATCTGGTTGAAGTCGCAGTCGTACAACCGACCGTCCCAACCGACCGAGATCGTCGTGCGACACATCACGCCCGCGGCTGCCGCCGGGTTGAATGCATCGATCAGCTTCTGCATGTACAACTCATGTTGCCCGGTCCGCACCAGGTCGTCCAGGAACCGGCTGATCGGCATGTTGGTGATGGTGAACAGCCGGTTGAAGACAACGCCGTACCTCGCGAGCAACTCGCGGCGATAGGCCGCCTCCAGCCCCGCCTGCGGGGGCGGCAGCGATGGCCCGACCGGGTTGTAGACCAGTGTCAGCACGAGTCCGCTGTCGGGCCTGCCATAGCCCAGTTCGTTCAACCGCCGCAGTGCGTCGATCGACCGCTCGAACACGCCGTCGCCGCGCTGTGCATTGGTGTTCTCGGGCAGGTAGCACGGCAGCGACGCGACGATCTCGACGTTGTGCTCGGCGAGAAACTCGGGCAGGTCGCGAAATCCCGGCGCCAGCAGGATCGTCAAGTTGCACCGGTCGATCACCTGCCGCCCAAGCCGCCGGGCCTCGGACACGAGCCGGCGAAAGTGTGGGTTCATCTCTGGAGCGCCGCCGGTGATATCCACCGTCGGGACGTCCGTACGACCGATCACGCCCAGACACGCTTCGACGGTGTCGCGGTCCATCATCTCGCGTCGGTCCGGTCCCGCGTCGACGTGGCAGTGTCGGCAGGTTTGATTGCACAGCTTGCCCACGTTGATCTGCAGCACTTGAATGCCCGTCGCGTGCAGCGGCGCCCGACCGCAGGCCGCCAGCGCAGCGTCGAACCCGAGCTGCCCGCCACGCGGCGACAGCAACTGCACCTGCCGCGCCGGCTCAGCCAGCGGACTCCCCTGCCTCAACAGTGTTAGCTCCGCTATCACAAGGCTCCTCTACCACATTCTCCGCTACCAGGCGCGCAGCAACCGGTGTGCGTCGGAAGCGGCATCGTGCTGCGGCCGGGCTTGCTCGCGAGCACAGTCACTGAGCGGAATTCAATGTCGCCGATCACCTGCCACGGCTTGGATTCGCGCTTCACGATCTCGACGTCGGCAAAGCCCGACGCCTGGAACGCCTCGATGAACCGATCTTCACGAAACGCACCCGACACGCAGCCGGACCACAGAGCGGGGTCGTTCTGGAGCGAATCCGGCACGTCGGCGCTGGCGACGATGTCGCTGATCGCCGCCCGGCCGCCGGGCTTGAGCACGCGAAACAGTTCCGCGAAGAGCTGCAACCGATCCTGCGGACGCACCAGGTTCAGCACGCAGTTCGACACGACGCAATCCACACTCGCGTCCCCCACCATCGGCCGCTCGCGACGCAGCCGCTCCTCGGCCGCACGCAGTTCCAACCAGCCCTGCTGATCGCACACTGGACGACGGGCGAGTTCATCGGCGACCAGGTCGAGATCGAGTCGCAGGTCTTGAATCAAGCCGCAGCGGAACTCGACGTTCGAGTAGCCGATGCGATCGGCCACGACCGGCCGGCTCCGCCGGGCCAGCGCGAGCATGTCGAGGTTGCAATCGACGCCGATCACGCGGCCGGCCGACCCCACGATCTGTGCCGCGATGAAACAGACCTTGCCGCCGCCGCAGCCCAGGTCCAACACCGTCTCGCCGGCTCGTACGAATGGCGTGGGGTCGCCACACCCGTAGTCTCGCTCGATGACCTCCTGCGGAATCACGGCCAGGTGCTTCGCGTCGTACTCGACTGAGCAACACAGCGCGGCCTCGGCCTGTTTCGCCCCGGCGGCATATCGCGCCCGCACTGCTTCTTCCCTCGTTGCGCCCGCGCCGCAACACGACGTCGACGCGGGCCTGCCCGGCCCATCTAGCACGCGGAGGTCCATGTCAGTATCGTGCTCCTTGGTTCGATTCCGTTCCTGCCGCCGACCGCCGGCGACGACCGACAACAATCTAACAGGGCTCTTCGGCAGAATTCGTGGGTGAATTCGGTCAGTGTTGGGTTGGGGTCGGGTTTTTTGAGGTATGGCAGGGCAACAGAATGAGAGGGAAAGTAGCGGGCCCTGAAGTTGCCCTCAGGGCCCTGCGGGTTCATTCTCCCGCCCTGGCTTGGCTATCCCTTGTCGGGTTGCTCCCCAGCAGAGCCCGACTCCGTTTCGCCAAGCGCTCGCAGTACAGAAAGTTTCCTCACAGTTCCCACATGCGTAGTTCCACAACGAGCTGCGTCCCCTTTCTCGTGTACCGGCATCTCGGGACTACCACCCGCTCGCGGCATTGGCAATAACCACTTCCGCCTCTCCCCGTTGCCCCTGCCCTCTCCACCGCGGACGGAGGAGAGGGAGAAGCCGTTTTCGCCGTGTGTACCCCTCGCCGTGACTCGAGATCAAGTCCAGGCCTGCGTCACTTCGCCGCCGGGAGCTGCTCGACGATGAACACGCCGCGCTTGTTGGCGACGATGATGTCGGGCCGCTGGTCGCCCGTGATGTCGCGAACGACGAACTGGGTGCCAATACCGACGTCGCGCGTGATCAGGTGGCGTTTGAATTCGGGCGACTTGCCCTTCGACTGGGCGATCTCGTACCAGTACAGCACGATCGGGCCTTGCTCGCCGGGATCGTGTCCCTGGTGGGCGTAGTAGCGGCTGCCGGTGATGATGTCCTTCGAGCCGTCGCCGTTCAGATCGGCGAGTTGCATGGCATGGGTTTGTGAGTACGAATCGTCGATCAGGTGCTGCCGCCACTCGCTCTCGCCGCTCGCCGAGCGAACCTGCTCGAACCACCAGACGCCGTAGCGGTGGGCCGAGCTGGAGATGACATCGGCGAGGCCGTCGCCGTTGACGTCGTGGGCGAACATGTCGGCGACGCGGGCCGCCTCGCCGCCGTTCAGCGCGGCGCGGTGGAACGCCCACGGACCATCCGTGGCGCGATCGGCCGGCTGTTCCCACCAGCCTTCGGGCACGATCACGTCCTTGCGGCCGTCGCCGTTCAGGTCGCCGATGCCCAGGCCGTGCGCGAACCGAAACGTGCCGGGCGCTTTGGCCGTGCTGATGGTGTGGGCGTCCCACTTGCCGGCCTTGGACGCTGGCGGCGTGAAGTAGGCCATGAACCCTTCGTCCTGCTTGCCCTCGGGCTGCCAGCCCATCACGAGCTGTCGGCGACCAGTGCCCAAGAGGTCGACGTAGGTCGGCGTCTCGTTACACGCGCTGTGCCACAGCGTGTGCTCCTTCCAGTGAACCGGCTTGCCGGCGTCGTCGGTGTGTTTGCCCTGCGGGTTCTCGTACCAGTGAGCGGCCTCACCGGGGAACGGGATCACGATGAGGTCTTCGTAGCCATCGCCGTTCCAATCGTCGGTCCACGAGCCGAATCCGCGGCTGTAGCCTTTAGTGCCGTCGTAGGTGCCGGGCGGGCGAATTTCGTGCATCTTCCAGTTGGGCGCCTCGTACCACAGGTCGCTCGCGATCACGTCGAGCTTGCCATCGCGGTTCACGTCGGCGACGGCCACGCCCTCGGAGCGGAATGTCTTGTCGAGCGTGATGGTTTTCCACTGGAGCGGCTCGCGGCCGGTCGGTTCGTGGCGCGACGCGAACTCGCCGCCGGCCAGGTTCATCGCCAGCTTGTAGACCCGATCCTGGCAGGTGAGATAGAGCGTGCGGCCGTCGGGTCCGCCGAACGTGCAATTCGAGCAGAACTCAGGCACCGCGATCAGTCCGAGCGGCCGGCCCGCCGGATCGGCGACCCAGACGCCGCCGCGGCCGGTGAAGTACATGTTGCCGCGCTCGTCCATCGTCATGCCGTCGGGCGCGGCCTTGTTGTCGGTCTTGGCGTCGAAGAACACGCGCCCCTTCGTCTGGTCGACCGCGCCGGTGATCGGGTTGATCGGATACGCTTTGATGTGCAGTGCATCGCTGTCCGAGACGTAGAGCACCAGCCCGCCCTTGCCGACATAGACGCCGTTGGGGACCTTCATGTCGTTCACTGCCAGCCGCACCTGGCCGTCGGGCGCAACGTGGTAGACCGCGCTCGACTTCTTCGCGTCGAAGTCGGGGTCGGTGAAGTAGAATCCGCCGCGCAGGTCCTCGGCGATGTCGTTCGGCCGGCCGAACCGCTTGCCCTCGAACGTCTCGGCAAGGGCGTCGAGCTTCCCGGCGGCGTCGCCGGCCAGCGTCACGCGCACCACGCGGCCGCGTTCGCCCTGGCACGCGATCAGCCCGCCGCGCCGCGACAGGAAGGTGCCGTTGATTCCCTCGGTCTTGTCGAGCAGCACGCTCGCCTTGCCCGCATTGTCAATCGCCAGTATCTGCGAACCGTCCTTGCCGAACGCCGTGAAGTACAGTGTGTTGGTCTTTGGATCGTAGCTCGGCCCCTCGAAGAACCGTTTGGTCGTCTGCGATTCATCGTGGACTACTTCGAGCTTCGCCCCGCGAGCGACGGTGGGCGGCATGGTCGAGTCGGGCGACTGAGAGAAAAGCACGGCGGCAACACACGGCAGGAACGTTGCGGTAAGCATGTCGCGTCTCCAGGAGGCAAGGTTCGGTTGGAACGGCCCACAGCGTAACGCAGATCGTGTGGGCAATCCAGTTGCGCAGTCGTGCGGCACGAACTACGACATCGCACGCAGCACGACCTGCTTCGTCTTTTCCAGTCCGGTACGAGCGACCGCGAGAGCGTCCTGCTTCCAGTAGTCGCGGTTGAAGAGTTCGAGCGATAGGGCGCCGCGAAAGCCGATGTCTCGCAGCGAGCGCAGGATTGCCGCAAGCGGCGCGACGCCGTCGCCCGGATAGACGCGGTGTGCGTCGGTCAGTTGCTCGCGCGGCGGCGAGGCCGGGTAGTCGTTCACGTGCAGCGCGTGCATGGCCGCGCCGCGCACCACGCGCAATCCGCCGAAGTCACTGCCGCCTCGGTGCAGGTGATAGACGTCGGCGAGCACACAGGCGTTCGCGTGGCCGCTCTCGATCGCGACCAGCACCGCTTCGCCGAGCCGGCCGAGCGTCTTCGAGAAGCCCCACACCTCGACCTGTGGCACGACACCGATCTTGTCGCCGAGCTCCAGGAGCGTGCGATAGCGATCGGCCGCGCGCAGCAAGTTCATGTCGGCCTGATCGGTCGCGCCGGCCGGCGGCGCGGCGATGCGCGAGCCGCCGATTTGGGCGACCATGTCCATGTCGCGCTTCGCCGTCTCAAGCCCCTTCGCTCGCCGCGCGTCGTCGTCCACGATCCATTCCGCGAACCCGATCGCACTCTCGACGGTCAGTCCAAGATCGCGGAGCCGCTTGCCCAGTTCGGTGAGCGATCCGCCGTTCTTCACGTACTCGTCGAGTTCGCGAATCCACGGCTCGACGCCCTGGTAGCCCGCCTTGGCGGCGATCTCGATCTCTTCGACGATGCCCAGGTTCTGGCCGCGAATCGTGCTCGTGTTCAGGCAGTAGCGAAACGGCTCGGCCGCCGGCCGATCGTCGCTACTCGCGGTAGAGTTTGTCGCGGCGACCCCGCCAATGACGCCGGCAACGCCGGCTGCGGTGATCCAGTCTCGTCGCGTCAACGGATCGGTCATGGCTGTCCTTTCGTTTCGGTTGCGTGAACGGCTCGAGCGAGGTACCGATCATCGTGGCGACGACCGCAGCAACGGGTCGTCGATCGACCGCTGCCAATCCGTCAATCGCTTCTGCAAGTCGTCGCGGACGGTGCGGTGTTTCGCATCGCCGTACAGGTTTTTGGTCTCGCCCGCGTCGTCGGACAGGTTGTACAACTCGTCGAGCATGTTGGTGAAGTGATGCCGCACCAGCTTCCACTGCGAGGTGCGAATCATGCGCATGTTGGCCTGGCCGGCGTTGTGCAAGTCATACTGGCCGAAAACGGCGTCGCGCCACGGCACGGACTCGCCGCGCACCAGAGTCGAGAAGTCCGCGCCCTGGTGTTTGACGCCGTCGGGCGCGGCGATGCCGAGCATGCCGAGCACCGACGCAAACGTGTCTACGTTTGAGACGGGCGGGGCGATCTCGACGCCCGGGCGGACTACGCCCGGCCAGCGAACCAGGAGCGGCACGCGGACCGACGTGTCCCACATATTGGGCCGCTTTGGACCGCCCACGCCCCCGGCGACCCACACCCCGTTCCCCTTGGTGTGAATGCCGTGGTGCCCGATGTTGTAGCCGTGATCGCTCGTAAACAGCACAATCGTGCGGGTTGCGAGGTCCAGTTCGTCGAGCACGCCCAGCAGCCGACCGAGATTGCGATCGACGGAATGAATGCTGGCGTAGTAGTCGCGGGTCCATTTCTTCACCTGGGCGGCGTCGAGGCCCGGGAACTTCGGGATGGTCGGGTCGAGCTGCTGGAACGGCGCGGAGTCCTCGTCGGGCACCGGCCCGTACGGCAAGTGCGGGGCGCGGAAGTGGACCAGCAGACCGAACGGCCGCGATCGATTCGCACGCACAAATCGGACCGCCTCGTCAGTGAGCAGGTCGGGCAGTGGTCCGGAAAGTTTCGTTTCCTTGCCGGCGACCTCAAGTGTCGGGTTCACCGGCTGGTTGCCGCCGCCGAGGAAGCCATAGAACTGATCGAATCCGTGCCGCGTTGGGTGAAACTGCGGCTTGCCGCCGAGATGCCACTTGCCGACCAGCGCCGTGGCGTAGCCGTGGCGTTGCAGCACTTCGGGCCAGGTCGTGGTCTCGGGCGGCAGGCCAGCTCCCGCGTCGGATTCGGCAGGCGCGATCCAATCGGTGATTCCAACCTGAGTGCCGTAAAGTCCGGTCAGAAACGTCGCCCGGCTCGGTGAGCAGACCGGCGTCGCCGTGAATGCGTTCAGGAACCGCGCCCCTTCGCGCGCGATTCGGTCCATGTGCGGCGTGCGCGACTCCTGGTTGCCGTACGCGCCGATCGACCACGGCGCCTGGTCGTCGGTAACGATGGAGATGATGTTCAACCTGTCTTCGGATCGAGCGGCTGGTTGCAGGCCGAGACACAGCACGCCCGCAAGAAGTGCCGTCCGATGGAAGTCGTCGCGTCCCATGATGCTCCTCGCAGTTCTACGGAGGCGGTCCGCTGAGCCTCGTCCGACGTACGGGCGCCAGTGTATCTGCGTTCGCTGTGCGATGCACGTCGGCTGTGCGACAGGCGACAGGAACGCGCCGGACCGCCGGGCGGGGTCGCCATTGAGTTGCTCAAGTCGCGGCAGTACTATCGTTGCTCGCGACGAGGCCAGATTCACGCAGCACGCAGCCGGGGAGTTCATGCACCTTACCCTGTCCGAAGGACTGACGATCGTCCCAGGCTATCGGCTCGTGCAGTTCCTCGGCAAAGGCGGATTTGGCGAGGTCTGGCGGGCGAGCGGTCCAGGGCGCGTGCCGGTCGCTCTCAAGGTCATCGAACTCAAGGGATCGAAGACAGGCGAGCGCGAGTTTCGGTCGCTTGATCTGCTGCGCGACCTGCGCCATCCCAACCTGCTGCCCCTGCAAGGCTACTGGTTGCTCGACGACAAGGGGCAGGTCATCGAGGACGATCGGCCCGCGACCACGCTGGTTATCGCGATGTTGCTCGGCGGCAAGAGTCTGCGGCAGCGACTCGATGAGTGCCGCAAACTCAACCCGGGCATCCCGCCGGCCGAACTGATCTCGTACATGCACGACGCCGCCAAGGGCATCGACTTCCTCAACAGCCCGCGGCACCAACTGGGCGAGCAGGTTGTCGCGATCCAGCACCGCGACATCAAGCCGGAGAATCTGCTCGTCGTCGGCGATGGCGTGATGGTCGCCGACTTCGGCATCGCGCGAGTCATGGAGCAAAGCTCCAGTTCGCTGCGCACCGAAACGGCCGCAATGACCATCTGGTACGCCGCGCCCGAACTGTTCGACTTCAAGGCCACGAGTTGGACCGACCAATACGCCCTGGCGATCACCTACTGCGAGCTGCGCACCGGCCGATTGCCGTTCCCCGACGACTGCACGCCGACCAAGGCGATGATGGTGCACCTGAAGGGCGGCCACGTATTCGACGGCCTCACGGCGAACGAGACGGAGGTGCTGCGCCGGGCCACGTCGATCGTGCCGGAACAGCGCTACCCGCACTGCTTGGAACTCGTCGCCGACCTCGATGCGGCACTGCGGCTGGACTCAGGGAGCGGTGCAGTCCCAGCGGTCGCGATGCGGGTCGGCACCGGCACCGTGTCGAGGCTCAGTCGGCCGGTGATGGCGACACAGGCTTACACTAGTGAGGTGACCGACCCGGCGGCGGACGGGCTCGCCACCGAACAAGTCGGACCGTCGCCCGGCGTTTCACACTCCACAGCGACTCCGACCGCCGCGATCCATGCCGACGGCACGGTGCCACAACACGCCCCGGCCGCCATGGCGAAGCTCGCGGCCACATCGGCGCTGACTCGGCCGGCCTCCGCCAACGCAACGACTCGCGCGCCGTCGGTTGCGCCCGCCGTGACTCCTTCGCGACGCACGCCGATCGTCGCGGCCGCGTCTCTGATCGTCCTGCTGCCGATCGGCTGGTTCGCCGTCAAGCAATTGCTTCGCGACAAGGCCGACCAGCAGGCGAGTTCGACCATGTCGGGCGTCGCCGCCGACAAGACGCCGACCGTCCACCCCACGAACCAGCAACCCGCCACGGACCCCGTGCTCGCCGCACGCGAGAAGGCCGCGCTCGCACTGGTCGAAGAACGGTTCGGCGACGTCGTCGCATTGCTCGATCCCTTGGCCCGCGAGCAAAAGGCGACGCCGAGCGATCACACCGCGATCGCCCGCGCCCGACTGGGGCTCGCCGAAAACGGCGCCGACCCGGCCGCCAACCTGCGCCGGGCCGCCGAGTCGTTTGCGCTGGCCAACGACAAACATCAGCAGACGGCCACGCTGACCAAGCTGGCGGCCTGGTGTCGGGCGAACGATCGACTCGACGACGCGATCTCCGCACTCGTCGAGTCGAACAAGGTCGAGCGGGGCCACGACTCGCTGCTCGAATTGTGCGATCTCTATTTGGAGCGCGGCCGGCCCGATTCGGCCCGCGATACGGCCGAGAGTCTGATCCACGCACTGGCCGATGCCGGCAAGCAAGACGGTCCGCTGGCCGCCCGCGCCCATCGGCATGCCGCACAGGCACTGGAGCGATTGGGCGTGCAAACCGAATCGGCCGATGCGCCCGACCGGGCGAAGCTGGAGGAGATCGACCAGAAAGCCGAGTCGCATTACCAGACCGCCGCCGAGGCCGCCAAGCGGCTGGACATGAAGGAGGCCGCGACGTGGCAGGCCGACCTGACCGCGTTCCGGGCGCTGCCGCGAGTCGCCAAACGGATGGAGGCCAAGCAACTTCAACGGGCGATCGCCCAAGCACGTAAGGAACTGGCCGAGTCGCCCATGAGCCACGCCGTGCTCATCAAGCTGGCCGAACTCGAAGACCGCGTGGGCGACGCGAAGCAGGCGGCCGCACATTTTGTTGAGGGGTTCAGCCGCCAGGCGATCGAACTCGCATCGAGCGGCAAGCTCGACGACGCCGCAGCGTCGATCGAACGGGCGGCCGAACGAGACGCCGAACACGTCTTGGTCCAACTCGCTCAGGGGATCATCACGTCGCAAAAGGGCGACGCCATCGCCGCGATCCGATCGTTCGACTCGTCGCTCGGTCGCGCCGCGGCCGATGACCCGGACCGTTGGAAGATACGGGCCGAACGCGGCATCGCCTACACGCACAAGGCGGCCGCAAGCAAAGGATCGGTCGACGATTGGCGCCAAGCACTGAGCGACCTCGACGCCGCGATCAAAGACTTCCCGGCCCCGCCGGAACCCGCCCCCGACAAGGACGCCGTCACAACCAAGCACCGCGAATTGGCCGCTATCACGTTCGCACGCGGCGCCGCGATCGAGGGGCTGGCGGCCGCCGAGCCGTCGCGGCCCGACCCGCAACGGACGGCCGACGCCGAGCAGGCGTTCTTGCGGGCCGTGGCGCTCAATCCGGGCGAACCTCGTTACCGAGCGAGTGCGGTCCGGTCGCTGCTCAACCACGGGCGCGGCGCGACCGCAGCCGCGGCCGATCAGGCCTACGCCGACGCCCAGCGGCACCTCGCCGAATGGATCGCCCTCGATCCGAAATCGGCCGAGGCGTTTAGCATGCAGGGCGACCTGCTGTTGATCGAGGGCAAGACGGTTGCGGCCCGAGCGGCGTTCGACAAGGCCGTTGAGTTCGGCGCTGGCAGTCCCGACGATCGACGGTACGTCTATTCTGTGCAGCAGGCCCACGCCTACCTGCGCGAGCCGGTGGACTTCGCGCGGGCGCTCGCCGCCGCCGATCGTGCCGTGGCAATCAACCAAAATGACCCGGCCGGCCACTACTCGCGCGGACTCGCGCTCCGTGGCCAGAACAAGATGACCGACGCCCTGGCCGCGTTCGACGCCGCGATCGCGCACAACCCCAAGCATTCCGGGGCGCTGGTCGCCAAGAGTCAGATCGTCATCGAGCGCGAGGGCGCCACGGCCGCCGAGATCGAGCGGGCGCACAAGGACATCGAAGCCGGCTTGAAGTCGGCGACCACCGATGAGCAGAAGGCCGAGGCGTACTACGTGCGCAGTCTGGCGTGGCTCAAGAACCACCTCGCAAACGCCGGCAATCCGGCGCTCGCCGAGTCGGCTCTGCTGGAATGTCTGCGCGACCTGCTCAGCGCCGTGCGGCTCGTTCCCGCCAACGCAGTCTACACCGCTGCGGCCGACTAGGTCTTCGCCCACGCCGGCCGCTACACCTGGTCCGACAAGAAGCCGCGCGAGGAATACGAGAAGTTGCAGCAGGACCTGAAGGCCGCACGGACCGCTCCATGAGACCCGCGCCGAGCGTTGTGATTCAGCGTCGGCGTCGCTGCGTGCCGCGGCCGGTGCCGAGTTCTTCCAGACTCACAACCAGAAGCAGATCGATGCGTTCGATCACATGATCGGACGTAGCCAAGGCAATCACTCGACCACCGGGGCTTTGAGCCAGCAACTCGGGGTGTTCGACATCGAAGCTGCGTCCGTCAGCCAAGTGGATACGGAAGGGCCGAAACGGCCGCGCCTGGTGTAGGTTGCTCAGCGTCTCAATGGTCATGCGATGATGCTAGCCCTCGGACGCAAGTTAGTCAACTTCGGCGTGGCGGCGGCGCACGGCCACGCGCTGGGGCCGGTCTCCCGACCGTGCCCCTCTAGGCGGGTTCATGAGACCCGCGCCATGCGCGGAATACGAAAAGCTACAGCAGGACCTGAAAGCCGCGCGGGGCGCCCCATGATCGCCACACTGGAAGGCCCGCCGCTGCCTCTGTAGGCTATTGCACATGTCTCGGCCCTCGATGCCGTTGTCGTTGGTTTTGGCGATTGCCGTCGTCATGGGGCCGCCACCTGTACGAGCGCAGGCGGCCGATCCGCCGTGGCAAGGTCGCTGGTGGAGCTTGCAGCCTGTGGCCCACCAGCCTGTGCCCGACGTGCAGAACCGCGACTGGTCGGCCAATGCCGTGGACCAATTCGTGCGGGCGAATCTTGAGGCGGTCGACCTGACGCCGGCGCCGCGAGCCGACCGCACGGTGCTCATCCGGCGGCTCAGCTTCGTTCTCACCGGACTGCCGCCGACGCCGCAGCAAGTCGCGGAGTTCGTCGCCGATCGCGACCCGCACGCCTACACGCGACTGGTGGACAGGCTGCTCGCGTCGCCTCATTTCGGCGAGCGCTGGGCGCGGCACTGGATGGACGTCGTGCGCTATGGCGACACGCACGGCTACGAGTGGGACATCCCGGCCAAGGAGGCGTGGCGCTATCGCGACTACCTGGTTCGAGCGTTCAATCAAGACGTGCCGTTCGACCAGCTTGTCCGCGAACAGATCGCCGGCGACCTGCTGCCCGACCCACGCGTGAACGCGATCGACCAGATCAACGAGTCGCGGATCGGCCCGATGTTCTTTCAGTTGGGCGAAAAACGCCACGGCGACAGCGCCGACTTCAACGGCGTCCATCAAGAAATGCTCGACGGCATGATCGACAGCTTCTCCAAGACGTTCCAGGCGACGACGGTTGGGTGCGCGCGGTGCCACGACCACAAGTTCGACGCCGTTTCGCAGCGCGACTACTACGCGTTGGCCGGCGTGTTCATGAGTTCGAGATGGGTGACGAACACGCTCGACACGCCGGAGCGCAACCGCGAGTTGCTCGCACAACTCCGCAAGCTCAAGCCGCCGATTCGCGCGGCCGTCGCCGCCACATGGCTCAACGACGCTCGCCACTTTGCGGCGCACCTGAACGCCGCCCAGTCACGACTGGCCGATCGCCGGCTGGCGATGGCCCACGCGATCCAGTCGGCCTGGCCCACGGCGGGAGGTTGGGCGCCCGCGATCGCGATGCACGGCGGGTGGGCCGCGCAGCGCGACCGAGTCAATCCTCCGCCCGATCACGACGCCGCACGCCTTGAAGCGTGGACGAAGGCCCTGACGTTTCAGGCCAACCCGCCGGTCGACGATACCCTCCACCCGTGGGTCCAACTCGCGCGGGCCACACACAACGCGGCGAGTCTGGCCGCACAGTGGCGAGCGCTCGCCGAACAATACGACCGGACGGGCCGTGAGCGGGCCGAGCGAAACGCGCGGGAGTATCAGCTTGTTGCCGATTTTCGCCATGGAGTTCCGGCCGGTTGGTCGGTCGACGGCGTCGGGCTTCGCGACGGCGCCGTCCGGTGTGGCGACTTTACCGTGTCGCTCGACGGGCCGCAGGCGGTCGGCAGGCTGCTGAGCGGCGGACTCGAGAACTTCAGCAGTTCGTTCCTTCCGGCGACTCACCAGGCGACGATGCTGCGGGCCAAGGGGGTGCCGGTCGACAACATCACGCCCAGCGACGCCGCGGCAGTGCAGCGCCGCAAGCTCAGGCTGCTCGCCGCGCAAGACGCCGGCTTCGCTCGCGACGTCGCCGCCGACGGCATCGAAGCGGCGATCCAAAACTACGAGACCGCCTTTCGAATGCAATCCATGGTGCCGGCCCTGGCCGACGTGACTGGCGAGACAGAATCCACGCGCCGGCTGTACGGCCTCGACGTTGCCGACGATCTGCAGCGGCACTACGCGCTGCAGTGCTTGCGGGCGCGACGGCTCGTCGAGGCGGGCGTTCGGTTCGTCGAGGTCACCTTCCCCGAAATCGGCGACAACAACAACTCGCCGTGGGACCAACACAGCCTGCTCCAGAAGAACCACACGATCAACGCGCGGATCATGGACCAGGCCGTCGCCGCACTGATCGCCGACCTGAAGCAGCGCGGGCTGTTGGACCAGACGATCGTGCTCTGGGCCGGCGAAATGGGCCGCACGCCGCATACGCCCAAGATCACCGACTCTGTCGGGCGCGATCACCACGTCAACGGCTACTCGATCTTCCTGGCCGGCGGCGGCTTCAAGGCGGGTGCGGCCTACGGAGCCACCGACGAGTTCGGCAACTCGGTCGTCCACGACGCCGTCGAGATTCACGACATTCACGCGACGATCCTGCACCAGCTCGGCATCGATCACAAGAAACTCACGTTCCAATTCGGCGGCCGCGACGTTAGCCTGACCGACGTACACGGCCGCGTCCTCGACAAACTGCTGGCCTGAAGGGAACTCGACCATGTGGGTACGCCAATGCGAACTCGACGCTCAGTCCGAATGCCCCTCGCCGATCCCGACGCGAATCGCGTCGAACGAAGAGTTCATTCCGCCGCCCCAGTCGTCGCAACAGCGCGAAGTTGAGCAGCGGCTGAGCGAACTGAGCGACCGGGCGGCGCGGCGACTGGGGCTGAGCCGCCGGCAGTTCTTGCGCACCGGCGGCGGCATGGCCGCAGCGCTCGTGGCGATGAACCAGGTCTTCGGCCCATGCTACGACGTTGCCGCCGACGAGGTCGATGACCCCAAGGCCTTTGCCGAGAAGTGGCCGAAAGACCAGTTCGTCTTCGACATCCAAACCCACCACGTCGACATCAGCCGCGAGTGGTACGAAAAAACCAAGGATGGCCGCATCGCCGCCAGCTTCTTCACCATGCTGCGGCCCGGCGCGAAGTCGACCGAGCAAGCGCTCGAGCAACTGAACCGCGCCCACTACGTCAAGGAAGTCTTCGGCGATAGCGACACGGTCATGGCCGTGATCAGCGGCGTACCGAGCCGCACCTGGGACAAGAACCCGCTGCCGCCCGATCAGATGGTCGCCACGCGCCAGTTTGTCAACGACATCGCCGGTTCGCGCCGCGTCCTGTCGCACGGCCTGCTGCGACCGAACTTAGGCGCATCGGAATTCGACGAAATGGAACGGCAAGTCAAGGAACTCAAGATCGACGCCTGGAAAATGTACACCGGCGCCGAACTGGGCGAGAAAGCCTGGTTCATGGACGACGAGCGCGTGGCCTATCCGTTCTGGGAGCGGACCAAGAAACTTGGCGTCAAGAACCTGTGCGTCCACAAGGGCCTGCCGCTCGGCGCGTTCAACGAAAAGGCGTGTATGCCGCTGGACCTCGAGAAGGCGGCCAAGGATTGGCCCGACCTGAACTTTATCGTGTACCACTCCGGCTACCGCGGCGTCGGTTGGCTCGCTCGAGGCACCGGCGAACGGGTCGCGATTCCGAAACAAGACGACCCGCAAGAGATCCCGTGGATCAGCGACATCCTGCGAATCCTGAAACGCAACCCGACGATCAAGAACATCTACTTCGAGCTCGGCTCGACGTTCAATGCTACGTCGGCGGTGAATCCGGAAGTGTGCATGCACATGCTCGGCCAAATGGTCCAGGTCGCCGGCGGCGACCACATTCTCTGGGGCACCGATTCGATCTGGAACGGCAGCCCGCAGAGTCAGATCGAGCGACTGCGTCGGCTCAAGATTAAGGACTCGCTCATCGACACGTACGGCTACGCCCAACTCACGGATGAGGTCAAGAATCAGATTCTCGGCCTCAACGCCGCCCGGCTGTTTGGCATCGACCCGGCGGCCGAACTCCGCGCGATCAAAGCCGACAAGCTGACCCAACTTCGTCGGCAGTACCGCCAGAATGCGTCGCCCAGCAACACGCAGTACGGCTGGGTGTGGACCGACCCCGACCGCGAACCAACCGTGCCCGTGGGCACGGCATGAGGGAGAGAACAATGACCTCGCAACGCCCGTCTCCGCCGCCGCTCGCGAGAGTCGTCCTTGTGGGCATCGCGCTCGTGAGCGCACTCGCCGCCGGTGATCTCGCCGCTCAAGCGAAGAAGAACAAGAACAGCCAAGAGAAGCGCGACGACCAGAAAGTGCGCGATGCACAGCAGGACGTCCAAGAGGCGAAAGAGAAGATCAACCAGTTGGAACGTGCGGTCCAGCAGGCCGCCCGCGAACTCCAGCAAGATCAGACGAAGCAGAAGGATCTGCAGCACAAAGCCAAGCAAGCCCGCGAGGAGGCCGAGCAACGGCACGCACAAAGCCTGAAACTGTCCTCGGCGCTCGATGCTCAGCAAACCGCGCTCGACACCTACAACCAGGCCAAGGCGCCGGTGCTGGAGGCGCTCGCCAAGAAGCCGGAGTACCAGCAGGCCGTCAAGGACGCGGACGCGGCCAAGGCGAAGATCAAGGAGCTGCGCGACAAGACAGGCCTGAACGACGCCGAGCGCAGCAAGCTCATCACCGAACAATCGGCGATCTCGGTCGTGCCCGGCAAATTGGAGCAGGCCGCGATCGAGGCCGACTCCAGATCGAGCGACGCCCGGCGCCGTTTGAAAGAGGCGCAGGACAAGGTAACTGCGCTGCGCGAGAAGGTCCGCGCCGCCGTCGAGTCCGACTCCGCCGTCGCGTCCGCCCTCAAAGAGCTCAAGGCCGCCGACTCATCGGTCGCGAAGGCGGAAGACGACGTGGCCAAGAGCCAGCGCGAGTTGAGCAACGAGCGCCAGCGGCTCGCACGCGAACAAGCCCAGCTCGAAGCCGCCAAGGAACAGGACCGAGCGAACGACAACAAGAACAAGAAGAAGGGAAAGAAGAAGTAACGGCCAAGCGCATCGTCCTCGCACAACCGGCCCGATAGCGGCCTTGACAGTGCCAAGGCCGACCGCTACCGTTTCCGGTCTTGGCTCGCTCGATGGACGGGCGCCTCGCCTGAAGGCGAACCGTGCGGCAACACAAACCTGCAAAAAAGTGAGAAGGTAGAGCAACGCAATGCCCCGCAAGAGAATGGGAGCTGGTCGTAAGAACCGTTGTCGCTTCTGCACCCCCGAAGGCTGCCCTCGGCCAGCCTATGTCGACTACAAGGACACGATGCTGCTCAAAAAGATGTGCACCAACCAAGGCCGCCTACTGAGTCGCAAGCGCAGCGGCAACTGCGCCGCCTATCAACGCGCCGTCCAAACCGCCGTGAAACGAGCACGCTTCATGTCCTTGATGCCGTACGTGGGCGAGTGAGTCTCGCCGCACCCGTACGTTTCGGTCCGCCCCTGCAGCCCTACCGCGGGCTGCGTTCGCAACCCCCACATGACGGACACTGCCAGCGTCCGGTGCCGACGCTGGCGGCGTCGGCCACGAACATGCGCGCACGGCGCGCGCTTGTTGCCGAGTAAGACTCTAACCGATCGAGTGCAATAGGCCGCGCATGTAGCCGACGGCGAACGCGATGTACTGCTTGGGCAGCGGCGCGTCGCCCGTGATCCCGACCACGTGGTCGTAGTCGATCACGCCGTCGTAGCCGACCTCGTCGAGCGCTCGAAGCACCTTGGCCATGTTCAAGTCGCCGTCGTCTACGAAAACCTCGCTGTAGCCGCGATTGACGGGCAGCGTGCCGCGGACATTGCGGAAGTGAACGTGCAACAGCTTGCCCGCTCGCCCGAAGTGCCGGATGCCCTCGAACACGTCTTCGCCCGATTCGTAGCGCGTGCCAACGCAGAACGTGATGCCGCTGTGCTTGCTCGGGACCTCGGCAAACAGCCGATCGAAATCGGCGAAGCGGCAGATGATCTGCGGGTTGCCCAAGTGTTCGTACAGCGGCGGGTCGTTGCCGTGCATCGCGATGCGAGTCTTGCTCCCTTCGACTACGGGCACGACCTGGCGATAGATGTTAATGAGTCCCTTCCAAAGCTGCTCGGCGGTGACGCGATAGGCGGGCTGCGGCGCCGCCGCCTGAGCCGCGGCCAGATCGAATGCCGGGTAGTCGTAGCCGCCGCGGCGCGTGCGCCGCGACCAACCGGCCCGAACGCTCGCGTCGGGCTCAGCCGGCCGCGACGCCCCCTTCGGCTGATGGTACGACGCCTGGCCGGCCTGAATGCCGTACACCGGAATCGCCGCCTCGGCCAGCGCCTCGCCGATCCGTTTCAGGTTGTCGATTTCCTTCTGCCCGTCGGGTCGGCCCAAATGAGCGTTCAGAATGTACGGCCCCAGCGCGTTGGCCCGCTCAATCTTCAGCCCGACCGCATCGAACCGATTGATCAACTCACGCAGCGCGTCGCGCGTGATGCAACCGGTCTCGGTGTATCCTTTCACCATCACCAGTTCGATATCCACGCAATCGACGCCGATCTGAGTGAGGAACCGCAGGTCGTCGTCGTTCTTGCTCTCCAGCCATTTCGGGTTGATCCGTGTGCCGACGCGAATGCGACTGGGCCGCGGCGGCTGAGCGCCCGGTGTCGCCGCGCCGGCCGGCTGGCTGCTCCGGGCACTAGAAAACGCTGCGGCACCGGCTGCGGCGCCTAGGAACTGTCGGCGATTCGTGTCGTGCGGCGTGTTCATGGCGCTCGTCTCTGGGCTTGGCGGTTCGATCGGATCGGCATAGACTGGTACCACAATCCGACCACGATAGCTACCGTGAGTCGGATCGCCCGCCATGATTGGCACTCCGACCAAACTCGGCCTTCTGTTCGCCAGTGTGCTGTGCTGCGGCGCCGTCGCTCCGGCAATCGCAGGCTTGTCGGATGAGCCCGCGCCGGCGACCCAAGTCAGTTTCGAACTCGACGTGCAGCCGATCTTGTCGGCGGCCGGCTGCAACTCGGGGCCGTGTCATGGCAAGGCTCGCGGGCAAAACGGGTTTCAGTTGTCGCTGCTCGGCTTCGATCCCGACTTTGACTTCGCCGCAATCGCCAAGGAAGGCCGCGGCCGCCGCGTCTTTCCGGCCGCGCCCGACGAGAGTCTGTTGCTGCGGAAACCAACGGCGCAGGTGCCGCACGGCGGCGGCAAAGGATCGATCTCGGCGGGCCGGACTACGATACGCTGCGGCGCTGGATCATCGCCGGCATGCCGCGCCGCGTCGCGAACGAGCCGAAGCTCGAACGGGTCGCCGTCGAACCGACCGAACGAATCATGGCCGCCAATCAGGACCAGCCGCTAAGCGTCACGGCGCACTATTCCGACGGGTCAACTCGCGACGTCACGCGGCTCGCGGCCTTTCAATCGAACGAAAGCGCCGTCGTGGCGGTCGACAAGGCGGGGCGGATCAAGGCCGGCCCGATTCCCGGCGAAGCGGCGATCATGGCCCGCTACATGGGCAACATTGCCACGTGCAGCGTGCTGATTCCGCAGCCCGGCGAGCTGCCGAGCGGCGCGTTTGCCAATCTGCCGCGCTTCAACTTCATCGACGAAATGGTTTGGAAGAAACTCGAGCGGCTCGGCATCACGCCGTCCGCGCCGGCCAGCGATGCCACGTTCTTGCGCCGCGCGTACGTCGACGTCATCGGCCGACTGCCGACCCCCGACGAGGCCCGGAGCTTCCTGACCAACGCATCTGCCGACCGACGCGGCCGACTCATCGACGAATTGCTCGACCGCCCCGAATACGCCGACTACTGGGCGAACAAGTGGGCCGACCTGTTGCGGCCCAATCCGTATCGCGTCGGCATCAAGGCGGTGATGAGCTTCGACGCATGGATTCGCGACTCGTTCCGCAAGAACAAGCCGTACGACCGGTTCGTTCGCGAACTCGTGACCGCCCAGGGCAGCACGTGGCGCAACGGCGCGGCCGTGCTGTTTCGCGACCGTCGCGAACCGGACGAGCTAACGACAATCGTGAGCCAACTGTTTCTCGGCGTTCGGCTGGAATGCGCGAAGTGCCACCATCATCCGTTCGAGTCTTGGGGCCAGGACGATTTCTTTGGCTTCGCGGCGTTCTTCGGCCGGATTGGCCACAAGGGCACCGGACTGTCGCCGCCGATCTCGGGCGGCGAGGAGATCATCTACACGGCCGCCGGCGGCGCGGTGCGTCATCCGCTCACTGGCGACGTGCTGGCGCCGCGCGTGTTGGGCGGCCCAGTGGTCGCACCGTCCGCGGTCGGCTCCGACACATCGGCCGCCACCGAGCAGCCGCGCGGCCGGCGGCGACGATCGGGCGGCCCGTCGGCCGATCCCGACTCCGACCCGCGCGAGGTGCTGGCCGACTGGATGACCGCCGACGACAATCCGTACTTCGCCCGAACCATCGTCAATCGCGTCTGGGCCGACCTGATCGGCCGCGGACTCGTCGAACCCGTCGACGATATTCGCGCGACGAACCCACCGACCAACGGCCCGCTGCTCGACGCGCTCGCCGCCGACTTTCGCGCCGGCGGCTACGACCTCAAGAAGTTGATCCGCACGATCACCGGTTCGTACGTGTACGGGCTAAGCTCCGAGCCGAACGAGCGCAACGTGACCGACACGCGCAACTACTCGCGGCACTACCGGCAACGCCTGCGAGCCGAGGTGCTGATCGACGCGATCAGTGACATCACACAATTGCCCGAGTCGTACTCGGCGATGCCGGTCGGTTCGCGCGCGATGGAGTTGTGGACCGTCCGGTCCGAGTCGTTGTTCCTCGATGCGTTCGGGCGACCCGACCCGAATCAGGATCCGCCGTGCGAGCGGACTGGCGACACGACGCTGGTCCAGGCGCTGCATCTGATGAACTCGCCGCGATTGCACGCCAAGATCACGGCCGACGCCGGCCGCGCCGCTCAACTGGCGGCCGGCCCGAAGACGCCCAAGGAAACCGTGGAAGAACTGTACTTATTGGTGTATGCTCGCTTCCCCACAGACGATGAACTCAAGGTCGCCTTGACCGTGTTCGATGAATCCAATACCAACCGCCGCCGCGCCGCAGAGGACTTGCTCTGGGCGCTGCTGAACACGCCGGAGTTTGTGTTTAAGGATTGAGGGATCGCGCATGACTATGCACAAGAACTGCGAAGGCGTCACTCGCCGCGATTGCTTACAACTCGGCCTGGCGGCCGCGTTGGGTGGTGGGTTCGTGGACATGCTGCGGCTGCGTGGGCAGGCCGCCGACGCCGGTGCGGCGAAGCGGCCGACCAGTTGCATCCTGATCTGGATGGACGGCGGCCCGACGCACTATGAGACGTTCGACCCGAAGCCCGACGCGCCCCGGGAAATCCGCGGCGACTACGGGCCGATCGCAACCAAAGTGCCCGGCGCACTGTTCTCGCGTCACATGCAGCGACTCGCGTCGATCGCCGACAAGATCGCGATCATTCGCTCGATCCAACACGATCAGGGCAATCACGGCGCGGGCAACCACTACATGATGACCGGCGCGCCGCCGCGCATCCCGGTCGGCTGCGGCGCGTTCGTCAGCTTTCATCCCAGCATGGGATCGGTCACGGCCTACGAGCGCGGCGACGCGAACGGCCTGCCGGCCTATTTTTCCATGCCGAGCATGTCGCGGTCGGGCGGCCCGAACTTTCTGGGCGCCAAGTTCGCGCCGTTTGTCGTCTCGGACAATCCAAACAACGCGAACTTCCGCGTGCGCGACGTCGCCCTGCCGCAAGGACTCGACGGCGAGCGATTCGGTGGCCGGCGCGACCTGCGCAAAGCGGTCGACCGATTGCAACGCATCGCCGACCGCGCCGCGGGCGATCCGGTCGCGGCCCTCGATGAGTACTACCAGCAAGGCTATGGCCTGGTCACTTCGCCCGAGGCCCAGAAGGCGTTTGACATCCACAACGAGCCGGAAAAAGTCCGCGACGCCTACGGACGAAACTCGTTCGGTCAGCGGGCGCTGCTCGCTCGCCGGCTCGTTGAGGCCGGAGTCCCGTTCATCACGCTCTACGAGGGCGGCTGGGACCACCACACGGATATCTTCAAGTCGCTCGACCGCATCCTGCCGCCATTCGACGCCACGATTGCCACGCTGATCGAAGACCTCGGCTCTCGCGGGCTGCTCGACACGACGCTCGTCGTCGCGCTCGGCGAGTTCGGACGAACGCCCAAGGTCAACGACCGCGGCGGACGCGACCACTGGTCCAGCGCCATGTCGGTCTTGATGGCCGGCTGCGGCACGCCCGGCGGCTTGGTGCTCGGCGCCACCGACCGCAACGGCTACGCCGCGATCGACCGTATCCTCTCGCCCGAGAACTTCGTCTCGACCGTCTACACGAAACTGGGCATCGACCCCGACAAGATCTACTACACACCCGCCGGCCGACCGACGCACCTCGTGAGTGACCCCACGCCGATCGCCGAGTTGATGGGATGACCGCGGATCATCTAGACGTAAAGACGGATCTCAACGCAAAGGCGCAAAGACGCGAAGTCGCAACGCGGGGAGTTTCGGAATCCGCCTTCGCGCCCTTGCCTCTTTGCGCCCTTGCGTTTTTCCTCTCGGTAACCTGCCGGAAGTCACCGAGGCCGAGCCGAACGACGAACCGACCAAGCCGCAAGTGCTCGAATCGTCGGTGGTCGTGGTGAACGGCCAGTTGAGCAAATCCGGCGACGTCGACGGCTTCGCGGTGCCTCTACGCAAGGGGCAGACCCTGGTCGCTTCACTCACCGCCCATCGCACGCTCGGCTCGCCGATGGACGCGAGCCTGCAGATCGTCTCGCCGCGCGGGTTCGTCGTGGAACAGAACGACGACTACCACGACCTCGACCCGCAAATCGTATTCACCGCGCCGGCCGACGGCGTCTTCATCGTGCGCACGTTCGCATTTCCCGCCACGCCCGACAGCTCAATTCGGTTCGCCGGCGCGACCGAGTACATTTATCGCCTGACGCTGACGACCGGCGGATTCGCCGAGTACACGTATCCGCTCGCGGTGACGAGCCGCGCGGGCGGTGCCGAGCAGGCGGCCGTGGAACTGTTCGGCTGGAACATTCCGGACATGCTTCGCTCGCACGCAGTTCCAGGGGTTCGTCCGGCACCCGAGGCGACAGACCCGTCGGCGGCCCCGCCCACGGCGGATTCGCGCGATCGGAGCGAACCGGATGGGTTCGTGGCCTTTCACCCGGACGTTGCCAACCCGCAGTTCGTACCGTTCACGGCACACGCGACGCTCGTCGACACCGAGCCGAACGATCGCGACCAGGCGCAGCGTGTTCAACTGCCGGCCGTGATCTCGGGTCGTATCGATCGGCCCAAAGACAGCGATTGGTTTCGGTTCACGGCCAAGAAGGACGAGCGGTTTGTGTTTCGAGTTGAGTCGCGGCGACTCGGCTTCCCGCTCGACCCGCTCATCCTCGTCGCCGACGCGGCCGGAAAGACTCTGGCCGAAAACGACGATGCGGGCGGCGGGCGCGACGCCGAACTGGCGTACACGGCCGCGGCCGAAGCAGAGTACCTGATCGGCGTCCGTGACCTACACGGTCACGGAGGCGATCTCTATGTCTATCGTCTCACGGCCGCAGCGCCGCTGAACGACTTCGCCCTGAAGGTCACCGCCGACTCGTTCGTGCTGACGCCGGGCAAACCGTTGGAGATTGCGGTCACGGTCGAACGGCTCGGCGGTTTTGCGGCAGAACTCGATGTCGCCGCGCACGGCCTGCCCGTGGGGGTCGAATGTACAGCGGTGAAATCCGCCGCGCAGGGCGACACGTCCAAATCGGTCAAGCTCGTGCTCACGACGTCATCGGCCACACCGGCCGGCCCGTTCCGCATCGTCGGCCGCGCCGCCGGCGACCGCCCGCTCTCGCACACCGCGACCGCCCCGATCCCCGACGCAGCCGCCTCGACGGCCGACCTCTGGTTGAGCGCGTGCGTCGCAGCCGCATCCGGCCGTTCACCGTGAGCACGCTCATCGGTTGTTGCCCCTTGTTGCGCATCGGCCGCCGGTCGTCGCGTTCTTCGGAGGGGGAAAAAGCGGCTTCCGCCGCATCGATCTTCATCTGCGTCGCCGTTTCGAAGGCGACCCGGCGAAACTCTTCCAACGAGTCTCGCACCTTCTCTTCACTGTCCCGAATCAGCCGACCACACGGCGCCGCGTTCATGGCGTCGGCCACTTGCTCCATCGTTCGCTCAAACGCCTCGCGCATCTTCCGGCGATACTCGCCGCGATCCAACTTGGGCAACTCCAGACTCATGAGCGACTCCCTTGCTCTTGGAAAAAACAATCCCCGCCACGCACTTGCCCAAGTTCTACTTGAACACAGCCGTGTAGCGGAGCCGAGCTACGGTTCGTTGGTCGGTGAGGTCGTTGGCTTCGGTTGAGGTTTTCCGCAACTCGAAAGGGGACTCCGCATGCATTTGCGCACTTGGCCGACAATAGTGCTCGCACTCCTTGCAACCCTTGGCGCGGCGTTGGCTTCGAGCGCATTCGCGGCGCAGCCGGACGACGGGTTCCGCGCGTTGGACGGCGAGTGGATCTATGTCGAGGGCCGCACCGAAGGCCGTGCCCTCGAGCAGATGGGGCCCCCCATGAGCTCGAAGTTTTCGCTGCGCATCGAGAAGGACGCGGTCATCTTGGTTTATGGCCATGGCGGTAGAAAGCGCGATGTTCGCGTCGTGCTTGAAGCTGGGCGGCACGCGCGCCGTGTTCGACAACCCGCGCCACGACTACCCGAAGCGCATCGTGTATGAGCTGTCGGCCGAGGGCGGCCTGAGCGCCACGATCGGCTTCATGAAGGGCGGCACCCCCCGTCGCTTCGAGTTCAAGCGCGAGGCACCTGGTAAGTAGGGGCAGTCATTGCCCCACGCAGGTCGCGGAGTCCCAAGGCACCAACGTAGGCAGGATTAGATTGTGCGGCAGCAGAGCAGATCAAGCGGGCGGGGACCAAGCGGTGTTGAGCGAGTTGGCCTTCTTGATGCTGCGGCTATACAGGCTCAATCGAAGACATGCGCGTAGGCTGGTATCGTGTTGCCGGTCAGTCGACAGGGAGGCTCAACGCCAAGCAGCCCGGCTCCCGGGCGGGGAGGCGGGCTGCTGCCTGAGGAGCATGGCGGCTCTAGCTGGTCGCGGGTGGGCGACGATCGCGTGGCGTCGGCACGGCGGGCGGCGTGGCGACGGCGGCGCGTGCGGCTGCAGGGTCCATCTGGGCCGCTTGGCGGTTCTCGCGCTGAATTGCCTCATACACCTCTTGACGATGCACCGGAATCTGCGTCGGCGCGTTGATTCCGAGTCGCACCTTGTCGCCGCGGATGTCGACTACCGTAATCACAATGTCATCGCCGATGATGATGCTTTCATCGCGATGTCGTGAGAGCACCAACATAAACCACAGGCTCCTTCCTAACTTGTTCGAACCGCGTGGCCGGGCGCTCGTCAGCGCCGTCCGGTCCGGCAGTGGTTGCCCTTGCGGACGTCGAACGCGGGGCTAGGCCGACTTTCTCAAGGCCACCCCAAAGTTCACAACGTGTCGCACCGCATAGCGGGCGTCGGACAGCACGAGCTGAACGCCCAGCTTCAGGCGGCGATTGATGGCGATCGGCGCCTGCATGTTCGCAAAGTAGTTTTGCACGGTCCGGTTCAGCGCGACGAACACGTCTACGTCGCGCGCGTCGGTCGCCTGAATGCACGTCAGTTGATCGATCGACGCCCGAATCTGGTAGGTCGGCTCGATCGTGCGCGGCGGCACCAGCGCGAGCGCCCAAGCCGGATCGCGCGCGCTTTGCAGCCAGTGAAGGCCCGTCGTCTCGGCATCGCGAAGCAGCACGAACCGTCTCAGTTGCGGAATACCGACGAGTCCCTTGGGGAACTCGATCACGTCCTCGGGTCTGACCGAAATCGGTCCGAAACGCGTCGTGAATACGTCCACCGTCCGCCTCCTTTCGGGCGAGCCGCCTGGCCGGGCGGGCTGATCACGGCGGACGGCGACGTTCGCGCATCCGCCTAACCAGCGTCTAGTATCGACGGGGCCAAAACCCACAGCACAGTTCCAGCGCGGCATTTGCCCGGCGCTAGTGGCGAATGGTCTTGGAGTAACGACAACGTACGGCGGCTCACGCGACGAACCTGAGTGTGACACGGGCTGTGCCGGATGGATCGAAAGGACGAAGGGTGAAGGATGAACGATGAAGGCGGGCGACGAAACACTACTCCTCGGTCCCTGATCCTTCGCCGTTTCTGCGATAGGCCACGCCGCGATCGACTTCGTGGAAACCAAGCCGTCGATACAACCGGCACGCCGCATTGTTTCGGACCATTGTCTGGGCCTCGGCCAGAGTCAAACCCAGTTCGCGGCAGTACCTCATGATCTGCGTGATGAGCAGAGTGGCCACGCCCTGGCCGCGGAATCCGTCGGATACCTCAACGTCGACGATGCCAACGGCCTCGACGTTCCAGGTCTTCTGCAGCGGGTACATCTCCCAGACGTGCGCCTTGGCGATCGTCTGATCCGTCGCCGCCAGTCGCAGCGAGAACAGCGAATTGTCGACCGCGCCGAACTGACACGCGGCCCACCAGTTGGCCGCAGGCGGCTCCTGCTGCACAACGAACTCCACTTTGTGCGCCCACGTCTTCATCTGAGGGGCGGGCAGGGCGATCGGTCCGCTCAGCGATCGCTGAAACACGATGCACTCATCGGCTGCGCGATAGCCGAGCGCCTCGACCAGCGACTGTGCCTCGGTATCGGATCGCAGGATGCCCGGCAACTCGCTGCCGCCGTAGAGACCGAGGTAGAACGGATCGAGCGGCCGCATCGGTCCGGCGTAGATCACTGTGCTGCCGCAGCCGCGCAGATAGTCTTCGGCGCGTCGCACCAGTTCGCGGCCGACGCCGCGGCGTCGATGGGTCGCGGCGACGACGACGACCGCGATCACGCCCCACTCGCGGTTCAGTCGGTTTTCTTGTTGGTTGGCGCCGAATCCAGCGTGAGCGAACCCGACCAGCCGCCCGTCGTCCTCGGCGACCACGACGCCCTTGGGATCGAAGTACGGCTTGGACAGCACGAGCCGATCGAAGTCGCGCACTTGGATCGGCCGCGCCGTGCCACGACCGGTCGCGGCGGCGTTCCAGAGTTTAACCAAGCGGGGCGGGTCCCCGTTCCGAAACGAGCGGTAGGTGATCACGGCAGCGCCACGAGGATTTCGCCCCCCTCCACCTTCACCTCATAGCTCCGCTGGACACACGCAGGGTTGCGCGGGCTGCGACCTGTCGTCACGTCGAACTGCCAGCCGTGCCAGGGGCACGTGACCACCGTGCCCTCGAGGGTCCCCTCGCCGAGCGGCCCGCCGGCGTGCGGGCAAATGCCGTCGATCGCACAGAGCTTGCCGGCGACGTTGAACAGCGCGACGACACGCCCCTGCAATTCGACTTCCCTGGAAGTCCCGGGAGCGATTTCGTTCTCCGCGGCGACCCGCACAAACTCAGGCATGATCAACTCCTCCACCTTCTGCCATTTGCTTTCTACCTTTGGCGGCTTCACGCTACGCCGCCTGCTTGGCCGGCGCGAGTGGCTGGTGTTTCCAGCGACGGTGCAGCCACAAGTACTGATCCACCGCGGGTCGCACGGCTCGCTCGACGGCCCGGGCACAATCCTGTGTGATCGCCCACACCGGATCGGGCAGGTGCCGGTAGTCTCGTGGGTCGAGTACGCCTTCCACCGAAACTTCGTAATGAAACCTGCGCCCGGTTCGACGCGCGAAGCCGAGACACACCGGTGCGTCGTGCTTCAGCGACAGCAACGCCACGCCCCTGTGGCTCGACGCCGGCCGACCAAAGAATTCTACAAAGACGCCGCGATGGCCGGCATCCTGATCCGACAAGAACGCCACCATGCCGCCCCGCTCGAGCACAGCCGAAACCTGATCGAACGCCCCGCGCTTGTAGATGATCTCTTGACCCGTTCGGGTGCGGAACCGGCGAAGCAGCTGTTCCAAGTACGGATTGTCCAGCGACCGCGCGACACTGTACGGTTTCATGCCGAACACGGCCATCGCGTAGCCCGCCATCTCCCAGTTCCCGAAATGGGCCGTCATCAGGATCACCGGACGACCCTCGAGCGCAAGTTTGACGACCGGCGCTCGGTTCCGCAGCGTCATGTATTGCGACCAGGTGGATTGTCGCAACCGCCGCGGGATGTGCGCCACCTCAATCAGCATGCAGGCGAAGTGTTGGTACACGCGCAGTACGAGCCGGTCCAACTCGGCCGCCGTGTATCGGCCGGGAAACGCCTGACGCAGGTTGTCTTGGGCCACGCGGCGGTGTCGCCGGTTCACCACGTAACCGAACCAGCCCAGCCACCGCGCGATCTCGTAACCGCGCTCGACCGAAGTCGATTGAATCAGGCACATGATCAGCCGCACCGCCAGACAAGCTGTCCAATCGATCACGCTCTTCAGCATCAACGTCGTCCTCCGTGACAGGGCAGACGCTCGACGATTCCTTCCACGCATTACTGCTCCACATTGAAAGGGGTCCGAATTCGTTTAACCCGCAGCCGCAGGCGAG
>DAIOWH010000064.1:0-30876 GCA_036758585.1 Planctomycetia bacterium | reverse complement strand
GGTTAAACGACCGAGGCCGATTTCAGACCCTATTCAATGCGGCACAGTACTTAGGCGTCGGAGTTATGGGATGAATCTCGTTGGTGAACGAGTGCTCGTGACGGGCGCGACCGGATTGATTGGCGGCCATTTGGTCGAGCGGCTCGTGTCTGTCGAGGGCGTATTCGTGCGTGGGTTGTCGCGCCAGCCGCAAAACGCTCGACTGGCGGAGTGCGGCATAGAGATCGTGCGCGGCGACGTCACCGAACCGGCGTCGCTCGCGTCGGCAGTGCAAGGGTGCGGCGTGATCTTTCACGCAGCCGGATGGGTGCAGGAAGGCGGCAGCCGCGCCGAGGCTTGGGCCGTGAACGTCGACGGAACCAAACACCTGATCGATGCGGCCGTCGCCGCGGGCGTCAAACGATTCGTGCATCTCAGCTCCAGTCATGTCTACGGTTTTCCGAATGCTCAGGCCGTCGATGAATCTTACACCGTCCGTCCATGCGGCCGGCCGTACAGCGATTCGAAAGTTGCGGCGGAGTCCGTTGTGTTCGCCGCGTATCGCGAGCATCGGCTGCCCGTCGTGGTAGCCCGGCCGTCGCAGGTCTACGGACCGCGATCGGTGCAGTTCACCATTCGACCTGTCGAAGCCATCAAGCAGGGGCGCATGATGCTCGTAGACGGCGGACGGTACTTCTGCAACCCGGTATTCATCGACGACCTGATCGACGGTCTCGTTCTGTGTGCCTCTAGCGACCCGGCGGTCGGCGAGGCTATCAACCTTACGGACGGAGTGGCGGTCCCGTGGAGCGAGTTCTTTGGGCACTACGGGCGGATGCTCGGCGTCGACTACTTCCGTTCCGTCCCCTATCCCTTCGCGTGGTTGATCGCCTGGGGCAACGAAATCCGAACGGCGGCCAAGGGCAAGCGCGCTCGAATGAACCGCGAACTGGTCCGGTCACTCCGTGCCCGCTGCAGCTTCAGCAATGAGAAGGCCAGGCGACTGCTCGGATGGACGCCACGCCACGATCTCGGCGCAGGCATGAAACGAACTGAAGCGTGGTTGCGAGCGGAAGGCTATCTGTGACCTGCTGCCGACACGCGCCACGCGCCTCGCCACACTTGCGGTTCACGCGACGACGAGGGTAGAATCACTCCCGAACAATCAGGAACAGCAGTCGGTCGGATCATTTTCGTGGATCGGACGCGCTTTTGGGGGCTCACAGCCATGCCATGGGGATGGATCCTGACGGGGATCGCCGCAGCGTTCGTCGTGTTGGTCGTCCTGAGTTGGCGGCCGGCGCGGGCCGTGCTGCGCGAGATACACACCGAGCGTGCCCGCGAACTCTTTCACCTGCAGCGCGAGCGGCTCGAGGCGAAGTTCTTCGACTTGGCTTGCCGCACCGGCAAGCCGCGCGGGCTGCGCTGGGTCGATGCCGATTGGTCGGACGCAGTAAGCTTCGTCAGAAACCGCCGGTCGGGCGAGATGGTTGCACTAGTCGGAATCACGGTGCGGTTTGAGGCTGTGCCCGGCGGCGGCATGGAAGACAACCCGAACGTCGCTAATCTGCGCGACGCCACGGCGGTCTTCAATTACGTGCGGGGCAACTGGGCAACCGAGGGACGAGCGCTATTCAACATGAGCCCCGACGGCGCGATTGACCGCTACAACGACCAGTACGAGCCCGTTCCCGCGCCCGAATCCAACCAGTAGCCGTTTCCGGGGTTGCGTCCAAACGGACCGTCCGCCTCACATTCACGGCCACGCCGCGAGCACCTTTGAATATAATGTCTCCGGCCAGTCGGCCAGACGTAACAGACAAGAACAGGGGGAAGTCGCCATGTATTGCACAGGGTGTGCGGTGCGGCTTGTCGACGAGGCGCGGTTCTGCCACATGTGCGGCAGCTCCGTCGCCCGGTCGTTTCGTGGGATTGAAGCGAAGATCGACATCGCCAGCGAGACTCGGTCGGTCGGCGACGGACGCGCGGATACGTATTCAGCCGAGCGCGGCGTGGCCGGCCCGTTCATCGCTGCGCCCGTCGCTTCCACTCGAGGAGATCGCGAGCCTGAAAGCGAATTGTGGGAAGGTGGTTTCAGTCCGCGCGCGATGTTCGGAAGTTTCGCCACGCTTGCTCTGGCGTCGCTCGCTAGTCTTGGCGGGTCGGCCGTGGCACTCTATCGCGACGCCGACGCGCTCGGCATGTCGCTCCTGTTGGTGGTGCCGGTCGTGTGGCTGGCCCAGTTGGTCCGGGCGGCGAAGCGGTGCTGGGGCCTGCGCTATCGGTTGACGGATCGTCGGCTGTTCTTGCAGGCGGGCGTGCTCTCGCGCCACCGCGACCAGCTCGACTTGGCCCGCGTCGAAGATGTGCGGACGCACCAGAATCTGCTGCACCGCCTCTTCGACATTGGCTCGATCGAGATTCGGTCGCGCGATCGGCATCTGCGCCGCGTGGTGATGACGGGCATTCCGAGCGCCGACGACGTGGCCGATTTGATTCGCAGGGCCGCGCGACGGCTCCAGCCGGCGCCGCCGATCGTTCACGCGGCGAAAGCCTCATGAACTCCAATGAAAGGTCTGTGGTGAATAGAGATCTCGTTCGATCCAACATTCTGGAACTCATTCGGCGAACGTCGGCCTTCTTGCCGCCCGACGTCGAGCAAGTGATCACGCTGCAGCGGGCGCTCGAAGCCAAAGGCTCCAAGGCCGACTTCGCGATGGAACTCGTGGCCCAGAACATCGGGCTGGCCAAGGCCCGGTCGCTGCCCATCTGCCAGGACACGGGCACCATCACGTTCTACATCGAAACCCCGCGGGGCGTCGATCAACTCGACTTGGCCGACCTGTGCCGCGAGGCCGTCCAGCAGGCCACGGCCAAGGGTTACCTCCGTCAGAACTCGGTCGACAGCGTCACCGGCAAGAACTCGGGCGACAACGTTGGCCCAGGCAGTCCGGTGTTTCACTGGGAGCAGACGCGCGAGCGACACATCGACGTGAGGCTCGTGCTCAAGGGCGGCGGCTGCGAAAACATGAGTGCCCAGTACAGTCTGCCCGCCGAGATCGAGGGCAAGCGCTTGGACCGCAACCTCGACGGCGTGCGCGCCTGCATTCTCGACGCAGTCTGGAAGGCACAGGGCAAGGGCTGCGGGCCAGGGTTCCTCGGCGTCTGTGTCGGCGGCGATCGGGCGGCCGGCTACGAGTGCGCCAAGAGGCAACTGTTGCGCACCGTGGACGATCACAACCCAGACCCCAAGCTGGCCGAGTTGGAAGATCGCATCCTGCGCGAAGCAAACTCGCTCGACATTGGCCCGATGGGTTTCAGCGGCAAGTTCACGGTCGGCGGCTGCAAGATCGGCGCGCTGAATCGCCTGCCGGCGTCGTTCTTCGTTTCGATCGCATACATGTGCTGGGCCTATCGCCGACGCGGCGTGGTCCTCGACCTCGACGGCGGCGTCGAGCGATGGCTCTATCAAGGCGCGCACGAGTTTGAGCACGACGAAGCCCCGCCCGATCTCAAACTGCCGGCCGGCGACGTCGTGGTCCTGACCACGCCGCTCGCCGACGCCGACGTGCGCAAGCTCAATGCCGGCGACATCGTGTTGCTCAGCGGTACGATCTTCACCGGGCGCGACGCTGTTCACAAGTACCTGCACGATGGCGGCGAACTTGACGTGATCAAGGGAGGGATCATCTATCACTGCGGCCCAGTCGTTCTCCAAGAGAACGGCCAGTACCGCGTGGTCGCGGCCGGGCCGACCACGTCGATCCGCGAGGAGCCGTATCAGGCTGACGTGATCAAGCGGTTCGGCGTCAGGGCGGTGATCGGCAAGGGGGGCATGGGCGAGAAGACCCGCAAGGCGTGCCAAGAGCACGGCTGCGTCTACCTGCACGCGATCGGCGGCGCCGCCCAAATCTATGCCCAGTGCGTCGAGCGGGTGCCGAGCGTGCAGCTCGAACAGTTCGGCAGTCCCGAAGCCGTGTGGGAGTTCCAGGTGAAGAACTTCCCCGCCGTCGTCACCATCGATGCGCACGGCAACAGCCTGCACGCCGCCGTGGCCAAACATTCCAAGGAACTGCTCGCCGCGACCCTGTAATGCCTGTACGACACGACTCCACTCGTGATCTCCGCAAGCTCACCCATGATGTTCTCTCGGCACTGCCGGCGATCGAGTCGGGCGGCGGCGCCGACGCCATCGCTCGCCAGCACGCCAAGAACCGCCTGACCGCGCGGGAGCGTATCGGCCGCTTGCTCGACAACGGACCGCGGCTCGAACTCGGGCTTTGGGCCGGCTACCGCATGTACGATTCGTGGGGCGGTGCGCCGGCGGCGGGCGTCGTGACGGTCATCGGCCGCGTCGCCGACCGAACGTGCATGATCATCGCCAACGACGCGACTGTGAAGGCGGGCGCGTTCTTCCCGGCCACGGCCAAGAAGGTGCTGCGAGCGCAGCGCATCGCACTCGAAAACCGCCTGCCGCTCATCTATCTCGTCGACTCGGCGGGCGTCTTTCTGCCGCTGCAGGACGAAGTGTTTCCCGACGAGGACGACTTTGGCCGCATCTTTCGCAACAACGCGGTGATCTCGGCCGCCGGAGTGCCCCAGTTCGCCGCGATCATGGGCAACTGTGTCGCGGGCGGAGGCTACCTGCCCGTGCTATGCGACAAGCTCGTCATGACCGACGGATCGGGTTTGTACCTGGCCGGCCCCGCGCTCGTGAAGGCTGCCATTGGCCAGGAAGTGTCACACGAAGAACTGGGCGGCGCACTCATGCACTCGGCCGTCAGCGGCACCGTCGACTATCGCGAGCCGAACGACGACGCGTGCATCGACCGGCTGCGGCGATTGGCCGCTGCGCTGCCGCCGGACCCGACCGCGCCCGTGTTCGCGCCGCAGCCCGCTGCTGAACCGGCACGGCCGCCGGCCGACGTGCTCGACCTCTTTAGCGGCGACCCGCAGGCCCAGTACGACGTGCGCGAGATTCTGAACTGCGTGCTCGACGCAGGCAGCTTCGACGAGTACAAGCCCGAGTTCGGCATGACAATCGTCTGTGGAACCGCGCGGCTCGGGGGATTTCGCGTGGGTGTCGTCGCCAACCAGCACAAACAGACCCGTCCGCCGAACGGGCCGATCCAGTTCGGCGGCGTGATCTACGTCGACTCGGCCGACAAGGCGGCTCGGTTCGTGATGGACTGCAACCAACTGCGTCTGCCGATCCTGTTCTTCCAAGATGTCAACGGGTTCATGGTCGGCCGCGATTCGGAGCGAGCGGGCATCATCCGCGCCGGCGCGAAGCTGGTGAACGTGATCTCGAACTCCGTCGTGCCGAAGATCACCGTGATCCTCGGCGGGTCGTACGGAGCGGGCAACTACGCGCTGTGCGGCAAGGCGTTCGATCCGCGGTTCATCCTTGCCTGGCCCTCGGCGCGGTACGCCGTCATGGGCGGTCAGCAGGCGGCCCAGACGCTGCTCGACGTCACGGTGGCGGCCATGCGGCGCGATGGCAAGACGCTCGACGCCGACGAACTCGAGTCGTTGCGCCGCCAGGTTGCCGGCAGCTACGAACAGCAGACCGACGTGCGCTATGCCGCCGCGCGCGGTTGGGTCGACGCCGTGATCGATCCGGCCGCCACGCGCGACACGTTGCGATTCGCCTTGGCCGCGGTCACGCGGTACGATGACGGTCGGCCGTTTCACGCGGGCGTCCTACAGGTTTGACAAGACCGTGCGAACGATTCGAGTCGGCAATGGTTGCGGCTTCTGGGGCGACAGCCTCGATGCGCCCGTGCGCCTGGTCGAGCGCGGCCAACTCGACTACCTGACGCTCGAGTACCTCGCCGAACTGACGCTGTCGATCATGGCCCACCAGCGGCGTTGCGATCCGGCCGCGGGTTACGCCACCGACTTCATTGAGGTGCTCGGTTCGCTCACGCATCATCTGCGTCGCCAGTCGCAACTACGCGTGGTGACGAACGCGGGTGGCATGAACCCGGCGAGTTGCGCGGCGGCCGCACGCAACGTGCTCAATGAGGCGCGGCTTGAGAACGCACGCATCGCCACTGTGTCGGGCGACGATCTTGTCGGACGGCTGCACCCATTGATCCAGGCCGGACATCATTTCGCGCACCTGGACACGGGCCAGCCGCTCGAATCGGTGCTCGACCGAGTCGTCAGTGCGAACGCTTACCTCGGCGCCGGCCCGATTGTCGAGGCCCTCGCACGCGGCGCCCGCGTAGTCATTACGGGACGTGTGGCAGACGCATCACTGACCGTCGCACCGGCCCTTCACGAGTTCGGCTGGTCGCCGGACGACTGGACGCGGATAGCTGGGGCCGCGGTGGCAGGCCACCTGATCGAGTGCGGCGCTCAGGCGACAGGTGGGCTTTACTGCGATT
The DNA here is from genome assembly GCA_036758585.1 of Planctomycetia bacterium. Taxonomy (GTDB): domain Bacteria; phylum Planctomycetota; class Planctomycetia; order JALXBF01; family JBGPMX01; genus DAIOWH01. The sequence goes on along the minus strand of DAIOWH010000064.1, from coordinate 24,505 downwards.
GGTTCGACGTGCCCGACTACCCGAACATCGGCTACCCGATCGCGGTGATCGCCGAGGACGGCAGTTTCGAGATCACGAAGCCGCGCGGGACCGGCGGCGTCGTCAACCGCGAGACGGTAACCGAACAGCTCCTCTACGAGATCGGCGACCCGACCGACTACGTGACGCCGGACGTGCGCGTGGACTTCACAAGTTTGAAGCTCGACGCCGGCCGCGAAGGCGGGGTGCGCGTGACCGGCGCGTGCGGTCGAGCCGCACCCGATTCGTACAAGGTCTCGATCGCCTACCGAGACGGCTATATGGCCAGCGGGATGCTTGTGGTCACGGGCCGCGACGCTCGCGAAAAGGCCGAGGCATGCGGCCGTATCATCCTGGACCGTGTGGCGTCGGCCGCCACCCGACCCGGCCGGTCGAACATCGAAGTGATCGGATCGAACACTGGTCCCGACCGTTCCGTGGTCCTTCGCATAACGGTGCACGACGTCACTCGATCGGTGGTTGACCGGTTCTGCCGGGAGCTGGCCCCGCCGGTCACGTCCGGACCGCCGGGAATCACTGGTTACACCGGCGGGCGGCCCAAGCCGCGCGAGGTGCTTGCGTACTGGCCCGCCCTGGTGTCGCGCGATGTAGTCAAGCCCGTGGTTTGCGTGGAAGGGGACTCGTAGCATGGCAGTACCTTCGCCGACGATGACGTTTCTGGGGCGGATTGCCCACGCGCGCAGCGGCGACAAGGGCAACCACGCGAATATCGGCGTCGCGTGCTACACCGAACGGGACTATCGACACCTGTCATCCGTGCTGAGCGTCGATCGAGTTGCCGAGTACTTTCGCGAACTCCGACCGTCGCGTGTCGTCCGTTACGAGCTGCCGAACCTGCTCGCATTCAACTTCGTGCTGTACGACGCACTCGACGGCGGGGCCAGCCGTTCGCTGCGCATCGACAGCCAAGGCAAGACGCTGGCCATGCAGCTCCTCGAAATGGAGATTCCAGCGCCGGAGAAATCATGAACCCAGACTTGGTCTTGATGCACCGCGACGGACCTGCGGCCGTGTTGACGCTGAACCGGCCGGAAAGACGCAACGCGCTGTCTCGTGAGCTGGTGGCCGCGCTGGCCGGCCGGCTGGCCGAAGCCGCGAGCGACGCGACCGTGCGAGTCGTTGTGTTGGCGGCCAGCGGGTCGGTCTTCTGCGCCGGACTGGACCTGGACGAGTTGACGGAGCTGATGAAACAGCCCAACGCTCGCGATGTCATGCAGCAGGCGGCCCGGCAACTTGCCGCCGTGTATCGCGCGCTGGCGACCTCGGCGAAGCCAACCATTGCCGCGGTCGGCGGGCCGGCCGTCGCCGGGGGCGCGGGGCTTGTGACCGCGTGCGACATGGCGGTAGCGACGCCGCGCGCCAAGTTTGGTTATCCCGAAGTCCGACGCGGCATCGTGCCGGCCATCATCACGCCCATGCTGATGCGGCTCGTGTCGCTGCGTGTCGCGAACGAACTGCTGATCGGGGGCAATCTGATCGAGGCCGCCGAGGCGCAGCGACTGGGCCTCTACAATCGCGTCGTGCCGGCCGACGGACTGCACGACGCCGTCATGGCTCTGGCCCGCGACATCGCCAGTGGCGGTCCTCAGACGATCGCCGCCACGAAGCAGTGGATCGAGCGGTGCTGTGCGAGCGTGGACCTCTGGACTGAGTCGGCCGATGCCAGCGCCGCCGGCCGGTTCACCGCCGAGTGCGACGAAGGGCTGCGAGCCTTCCACGAAAAACGCCAGCCTGTTTGGGGTCAGACCTGATCCGAATTCACGCACGAATCCTGCCGAAGAGCCAATCTCGAAATACACCCCAAGCCGGTGGCTTGAATGTTTCCCGTGCGGACGACTCCCCCGATCGCTCAATGTTGTTTAGAATCCGCGTCGGCCCGCTTGAGTCTGCACCATACCCGAGCAAGAGAGGACTGCGATGCCGTCGGACCAGCAATCGAGCATGACGTGGCTTGTGTTCGCCCTCATGACGGTCGCGTCGTGGGGTGTGTATGGCGTGCTGTTGCACATGGGTTCGAGCGCGATGGGGTCGCCCGCCGACCCGAATACGCGCTACAAGGCGTTCTTGTGGGTGGGCGTCGCGTATTTTCTCACGGCGATCCTCGCACCCATTGGGCTGCTCGTCATCAACGGGGCAAAGTGGGACATGCCGGCGGCGGGAATGGGTTGGTCGCTGGTGGCGGGCATCGTAGGCGCGATCGGTGCGTTTTGCGTGTTGCTGGCGTTCGGCGCCGCGCCCAAGCCGACCGTCGCGTACGTTCCCGTGATCATGTCGATCATCTTCGCCGGCGCGCCGATCGTGAATTCAGTCGTGGCGACGACCAAGGACCACAACTGGTCGAACGTCCGCTGGCCATTCGTGCTCGGCATCGTGCTGGCCGCCGCGGGCGGTTGCCTGGTGACGCTGTACAAGCCGGTGTCGAAGCCGAACGCAGCGCCGGCCGCCGCGGCGCCAAGCAGCCAGCACGCGACGAGACCCTGATGTTCTATGACTGCGAACCTCACCGCGACCGAAGCGATGGATCGCATCAACACGATCGTGGCTCACGCGTGGATGGTGCGGACGTTTCTCAAGCACGCGCCGGAGTTCGAGGGCGACGTGGATCGCATGGAGATTCCGCGAGCGATCTTCGACTTCGCTCGCGCGGTCGAGACCCGCTATGCCGCGCGCGACGCCGCCGGCTATCTCAAGATGGTCCGCAAGAAACTGGCTAAGCTCCGCGCGGCGGCCGATCGGCTCGCCACGGAACGCACCAACATTTCGACTCACACGAATTTCGAGCAGGCGGCCGTGTCGCTCACGGGATGCGTGCTCGCGGTTGAAGAGATTCTGGGCGCGGTTCGAGATGAGCCGCAGCACGCCGGTGGAACCACAGATTCCACAGATGACGCAGATCTGGCGGTGGGTTAGTAGGCTTCCAGCCGCTTCCATCCTGAACAGCTTCCGATGTCAGGCTGGAAGCCTGACCCACGTCTACTTGGCGAGGGTCCACTCCGAACGCTCGTATTTGGTCTCGACCAATTCAGCGACTTCCTCGACGGGCCAGCGGTCTGCGGCGACTTGGCAGGCCCATGCGTTTCTCAGTCGCCGCCCGAACTCATCACGATTCAGTCGGACGTTTGTGAGGAAATCGGAATGTTCCCGGCCGGCGCGATAGGTCGGCTGGCGGGCCGGTTCGCGGAGATACCGGGCCACGAGTCGCAGGTCGAAATCGCACAAGATCGACCCGTGGTGCAGGAAATGAGTTTGGCCGCGCCGCTGTGCGTTGCCGCAGAACTTACGGTCGCCGACCACCAGATCGCTCGCGCCGGCCCGGTCGGCTCGCGGCTCGATCAGACGCACCGCCGCCAGCATTCGTTCAAGCACGTAGTCGAGCGATGTGCCAACGCCGTCGAGATGTACAGCGCGGTCGTAACGCAGGACCAGCGTGAAGTTGAAACAGCCAGGCCCGACCAGCACCGTACCGCCGCCGCTCGTTCGCCTCAGCACTTGTACACCTTCGGCGGCGCAGCGGTCGAGCCACACATCGCCAGCCGCCGGACAATTGCGGCCCAGAACGACGAAGCAGATTGGGCTTTCCCAGACGCGCAAGTACTCCGCATCGCCGCCGGACTCGGCCGCCCGCCACAGGGCCTCGTCGAGCGCGACGTTTTCCGCCGGCGTCGGCAGTGTCAGGTCGAGGAATTGCACGTTGCGCTCTTGCGGCACATGCGGACGAACGACTCGTGAACGGTCGTGTCGTATGTCATTTCCGGATGGAAGGTCGCGCCGAGCACGGTCGGCGTCGCCACGAGGACCGGCTCATCGCCGTGACGCGCGAGGATGCGGACGCTCGAACCAACGCGAGTGATCCGTGGGGCGCGGATGAACACCATCTCGATCGGCCGTTCCGCCACATCGCCGTCGGCGGTGTACGGGCCGAACGCCTCGAAGCTGTCCACCTGCCGACCGTAGCTGTTTCGCTCGACCGTGACGTCCAAGAGTCCGAGCGAATGCTGAGGCGGTCCGGTCACCTCGGTCGCGAGCAAGATCACGCCGGCGCAGGTGCCGAAGATCGGCCGGCCTGTCGCGTGGAACTCGCGGATCGCCGGCTCCATGCCACCCGACGCGAGCAGCTTCAGCAGCGTCGTACTCTCGCCGCCGGGGATGACCAGGCCCGCCGCATCGCGCAGTTGGTCCGGCCGACGCACCTCGACCCACGCGCATCCGATGCGGTCAAGCATCCGGCCGTGCGCAGCGAAGTCGCCCTGGAGGGCTAACACTCCAATGGGAAATGGACTTTTCATGACGCGGCGAGGCTGGGAAAGACCTCATCGGGTCTCTTGCCGGTGATCCGCATGTAGATCGAGTCGGGGCACAAATCAATCTGGTCGCTCCAGCGGATTTCGCCGCCGCTTCCGATCGAGGCCTGGGCAAAGAACAGAGGGTCGTTCCAAGCAGCAAATATGCCTTCGCCGACAAGGTGCGACAGGTCCACCTCGCCTGCGACTCCGTCCGCGTAACGGACAAAGGGCCGATATCCGGGCAGCGTTTTGACCTCGACCGTCCGCCTCATGTCGTGAACTCCTGGTCCGTCGCGTGCTTCGCGTCACCACCCGCGAGTCTGCAACAGTTCCTTCTCCTCCAGTTGCCGAATGTCGAGGCCGCGCATCGGCTCGCCGAGTTCCTCGCTGACGCGGGCGAGCACGCCAGGGTCGCGAAAGTGCGTCGTTGCCTGAACGATCGCGGCAGCGCGGCGGGCCGGGTCTTCGCTCTTGAAGATGCCCGAGCCAACGAAGACCGCCTCGGCGCCCAGTTGCATCATGAGCGACGCATCGGCCGGCGTCGCGATGCCGCCGGCCGAGAAATTGGGAACAGGCAGCTTGCCGGTGCGAGCGATCAGGCGAACCAGCTCGTAGGGGGCGCCAAGTTCCTTCGCCGCGGTCATTAGTTCTTCGTCGCCGAGCGTCGTCAGTCGCCGCATCTCGGAGGTCAGCGCCCGCATGTGGCGCACGGCCTCGACGATGTTGCCCGATCCGGCCTCGCCCTTGGTGCGGATCATCGCGGCCCCTTCGCCGATGCGACGCAGCGCCTCGCCCAGGTCGCGGCAACCGCAGACGAACGGGACCTTGAACGCGAACTTGTCGATGTGGTAGCGCTCGTCGGCGGGCGTCAGCACCTCGCTCTCGTCGATGTAGTCTACGCCCAGGGCTTCGAGAATCTGCGCCTCGGCGAAATGTCCGATGCGGGCCTTGGCCATGACCGGGATCGTCACGGCGGCCATGATCTCTTTGATCTTGCGCGGGTTGGCCATGCGGGCCACGCCGCCTTCCTTGCGGATGTCGGCCGGCACGCGCTCAAGTGCCATGACCGATACGGCGCCGGCGTCCTCGGCGATCTTCGCCTGCTCGGCGTTCGTCACGTCCATGATCACGCCGCCCTTGAGCATCTCGGCCAGGCCGGTCTTCAGCCGCAGTGTGCCTGTGTGTTCTCCGTTGCCCGACGCCTTGTCTGCCATCAGTGTTCTCCAAGGGAAAGGTGAAGGATGACGCGGCCACTCCGTAAGTCACCTTCGCCTTCATCCTCCTTTCCCATGTCATTCTGCCACGCGGGGCGACTGCTGAAAAGATGGGTCTTGTTGCGGCGCCGATGAGTCGTGCATCCAGAGCAGCGCGAAGATGGGCGCCAGCGCGGCGGCGGCGAGTTGGTAGCCGGTCAGACCAAGCCACAGGGTCGGCTCGGGCCGGATGAACTCGGTGACGAACCGAAACGCCAGGTAGGCAATGATGTAGAGTTTGATGAGTTGGCGGGGGAAGCACTGCCGGCGGCGCAGCCACTCAAGCACGACGGCCGCGAGGGCGTGGAAAGCCGCCTCGTAGAGTTGTGTCGGGTGCCGCGCGACACCGTCGCCGAATTCGACGCCCCACGGCAGTGCCGTCGGCGCGCCGAAGCAGCAGCCGCCCACGAAACACGCGAGTCGCCCTACCGCAATCGACGCTGCAACCGGCACGGCGAAGCTGTCGCCCGTCTTCACGCGCACTCCCAGCGACCATTTGGCGAGTTCCACTCCGAAGTAGCCGCCGACCAGACCGAACACGATCGTCTTTCCGCCCTCGAACCAGGCCACGCCGCTCACCAGGCCCGGCCAGTCGACGAGGACGAACGGCAACTTGGACGCGATCATCGCGCCGCAGAAGGCGCCAAGCCCGACGCCGATCCGCTGGCCGCGCGCGAGGCCGAGCGGCTGTTGCGTGCGCCGCGCGATTACGACGCCCGTGAGCAGCGCCGCCGCCATCATTGCCGGATACGCCAGGGTCATCGCAACAGGGGTTCCGCTCGCCGCAGCATCGGCAACGGGATGCGGCCCGTACGATACAGCACGTTATACGCACAGAACGGCACCACGTGGCCGCTCGGCAGAACGTGATGAATGCAGCATTTCATCAGCCGGCGCAGGTCGAAGTTGTAGGCGTCGAGAAACGACGTGATCGTGATGCGGAAGACGTCGGCGGGGGAAAGTTCTTCCGCGAGTGCCCGGCCGAAGAATTCCGCAGCCAACTCACCCGCCTCACTACCTTCTCTGCGACGCTCTGCGGTTGCCACGATGGGCAGAGTTTGAACCGCTGAGGCCGCAGAGGATCGCAGAGTAGAGGAAGAAATCACTGTCGCCGAACCGCCGCAGGCGCCGGAGCAGCATGCAAGTTTGCCCAGGTACTGCTCGATCAGTGCCCGCGTCCGTGCGCGAGTGAACGTGATCCCGTTCGCGAGGATTTCGAGGTTGTTGCGGGCGTCGATGAACCGGGCCAGCGGCACGACGCGCCCGCCGCGGCGGTAGGCGTAGCTCAGGCTGTGGCAGTTCGGATGGGCACAGGGGAGCGGCATGAAGTCGTCCGCTCGAAAAATGCCGTCGGTCTGCTCGACAATTGCCCGCACTACGTCGGGGAACGTGATGCGGCGTTCCAGGTCGGCAGGCAGCACGTGCCGGCCGGAGTACGTGGCCGGCTGGAAGCTGATGCCGGTGATCCACGGTCGCTCCAGACCGAACTTCACGATCGCCCCGATCTCGTGCTCGTTCACGCCCGGCTGCAGCGTGGTTACCAGGATCACGCGGACGCCGAGCTGGCCGAGAAGCTCGATCGCGCGGAGCTTGGTCGCGACGAGCGACTCGCCGCGGAGCGTGAGCGAAGTGTTGTCGCTGAACCCGTCGAACTGGAGATAGACTTCCAGCCGATGCCTGAACTGGCCGACGGCGGCGGCAAACTCGGCGTCGTGCGCCAGGCGGATTCCGTTCGTGTTGATCATCACCAGGTCGATCGCCTGGTTGCAGCCGTACTCGAGGATTCGCAAAAACTCCGGATGGATTGTCGGCTCGCCGCCGGAAAGTTGCAGCACCTCCGCTCTGCCCTCGACCTCGACCAGTCGATCAATCGCCGCGCGGCACTCGTCGAAGCTCAGATGCCGGCCGCCCGGTCCGCTCGACGCGTAGCACATCGGGCAGCTCAGGTTGCACGATGACGTAATCTCGACCAGCCCGACGCAGGTGTGCTGCTCGTGCTCTGGACACAGCCCGCAGTCGTAGGGACAGCCGCGATCGACCGGCGCGCCGAACTGGGCCGGCACTTTGCCCTCGAGGCTGAACTCCATTCGGTCGTACTGTCTGACGTCGGAACAGACGAAGTCGTCGCGGCTGCCGTGCGTCGGACATCGCTTGCGGAAGTACACGCGCCCGTCGCGCACGATGATCTTTGCCGGCGCCAGGTCGAGGCACTCCGGGCACAAACTCTGCGTCATCCCCAGAAAGATGTGGTCGCGAAGTTGCACGTCTGCTCCAGGTGGTTGGGCGTGTGGCGTGGGCCCCAGGGCCGTCAGGGCCGACGAAGACGCCGCGATCGCGCTGTCTTCACGCTTCACGCCTCACTTGCGAATCGGCCAGAATCGTCGCAACAGCCAAACAAACACCCACAGTCCTGCGATACCTCCCAAGCTGTATCCCGTGACCATGCCCCAGCCAAACTGCCCGTAGCCGGACGCCCAGAGTGAACTGGTGGCCGCACCGCCGAAGAACCCCGCCCAACACGTCGTGAAAAACGCGGCGCCGGCCGCGGCCCCAGTCAACGCGACAACGCCCAGCGAACCTGCAAACGCGAGCAACTTGTCGGCGATCGTCACGTGTTGGCCGTCGGCCCGGCGTCGAGCAGTCGCGGCCCGCGTGCGGATTAGCGCCGGCGTGGCCATCACGGCCAGGGCGATGCCAAGGCCCGGCGCCTCGCGCAACAGGCCCAAGCACACCGCCACCAGCGCGATGAACAGCATCACCGAACTGAGGCCGAACGTGCGATCGACCCGGCGGTGTTGCACGGTCGGCGCATGCTCGGCGGCGGCCCCCGGCCCGCGCGGCAATTCGGCGTGGCAGAGCCAACACGTGGCCCGTGATTCTTCAATAGATGCACCGCAACTGGGACAGAGCATGGCAGACCCTAACCACGACTCGCCTCGAGACGATTGGCGTAATCCTCGGCGATCCAGCGAACGCGACGGACCACCTGGCCGAGCATGACGCCGGTGAGCAGCACGGCCAAGAGCACGATCAGTTGATGATAGCGCGGCACGCGCGTCGCCTCGCGAAACCACTTGGCGTGCCCGAGCAGGAAGACATAGCCGGCCATGGAGCCGGCCGTCGCGAACCAGAGCAGCGGCAGTTGCAGCCTCAACGTCGCCAGGGCAATGACCAGCAAGTAGCCAAGGACCAGTGGGCTGCGCGGCCCGTCGGCCACGGTGAGAATCGCGGTCAAGAACATTACGTCGCACGCGGTGGAAACGAACTTGAGCGACGTCGGGAAAAACTGCAGCCGCAGGCTCAGCAACACGCCCAACGCCGCCATTGTCCACGCCACGGCCAGCGCCGTGACCGCATGATGGAACGGGGCGTCGCGAATACGCGGCACTTCAATGAAGCCGAGATCGAGTCCGTAGCGATTGATCAACTCAACGACGTAGAACGCCGCGATGGCGACGATGCGCAGCAGGTTCGCCCGCGACTCGCCCTCGTATTCTTGCCAGCGGCCCACAATAAACCACTGGCGATCGGTCGATGCGGGTGATGCGTCCATGATTGTACCCCTGCAGACGTCGAGTTCGTAACTGACAAAGTGCGACGGCCGCGGCTCGCCACTCACTGTGTTTCGTATCTACCTTCTCCCTCTCCACGCTGCGGGGAGAGGGGAAGAAGACCTTCGCGAAATTGTGCGGCGGCAATGCACTCCCGGAAGTCACTAAGTACTGTGCCGCATTGAATAGGGTCTGAAATCTGCTCCGGTCGTTTAACCCGCAGCCGCAGGCGAGGCATGGCTGGCGTTTGTTGTGCCTCGCCTGCGGCTGCGGGTTAAACGAATTCGGACCCCTTTCAATGTGGAGCAGTACTAAGTTGCGGCTATCATAGGAACCAATGGTCACCACGCGAAGATCAATCGGTTCGCCCAGTAAGACCAGCCGGCAGACCGCGGCCCGGCGCCGCGCTGCCGAGGCCGATCGCCAGCCGGCCTGGCCGACCCAGCTTCGGAAGCTGAACGCGATGCTTGCCGCGATCGCGCCGGGCAACCAGTTCTACCGCCACAAGCTCGATATCGGCGGGCGCCCGCCGCGAGTCGGCTCGCTCGCCGATTTCCGCGGGCTGCCATTCACAACCAAGCAGGAGCTGCTCGACGACCAGGCGGCCCACCCGCCGTACGGAACAGACCTGTCGTTCCCGCTCGATCGCTACTGCCGGTTGCACCAGTCGTCGGGTACTGCCGGCGTGCCGCTCCGTTGGTTGGATACGCCGGAGAGTTGGTCGTGGTTCCTCGGTTGCTGGGAAGCGATCTACGCCGTGATCGGACTGGAGCCGGCCGATCGGCTGTTCTTTCCATTCTCGTTCGGACCGTTCCTTGGCTTTTGGGGCGCGTTCGAAGGGGCGGCCCGGCGCGGCAACTTGTGTCTGTCGGGCGGCGGCATGACGACGGTCGCGCGGCTGCGGTTCATGATCGAGAACCGCGCCACGGTCGTGGCCTGCACTCCAACGTACGCGATGCACATGGCCGAGACGGCCGACGACGAGGGCATCGACCTGGCCGGCTCGCCCGTTCGTGCGCTGATCGTGGCCGGCGAGCCGGGTGGCAGCGTGCCGGCGACGCGGGCGCGCATCGAATCGGCCTGGGGCGCGCGGGTGTTCGATCACACCGGCATGACCGAAATCGGAGCGCTCGGAATCGAGTGCATCGCCCAGCCCGGCGGCATGCACCTGATCGAGTCGGAGTGCATCGCCGAAGTGATCGATCCGCGCACCACGAAGCCTGTGCGACCGGGCGCGCAGGGCGAGCTGGTGCTCACGAATCTGGGCCGATGGGGCAGTCCCCTGATCCGTTACCGCACGGGCGACCTCGTCGCGGTCGATCCGCGGCCCTGCCCGTGCGGCCGCCCGTGGACCCGGCTGCTTGGCGGCATCCTCGGCCGCGTAGACGACATGATCGTCGTGCGCGGCAACAATATTCACCCGGCCGCGGTCGAGGAACTGTTGCGCGGCCTGCCGCAGGTCGGCGAGTTCCGCTGCACGATCCGCACGCGCGGCGCCATGAACTCGCTCGGCATCGAGGTGGAACCGTCGCCCAGCGCCGCAACGACCGCCCAGGCGCTCGCCCGCCTGGTCGCCCGCGCGTTTCAAGACCGCTTCCACTTTCGCGCCGACGTCGCGGCCGTCCGACCCGGCACGCTGCCGCGGTTCGAACTGAAGGGGCGACGGTTCGTCCGCGACCGGTCCGACCCAGAATGACCGTGTGAATTGGTCCGACCCTGTTTATAGTATTGAGCAAGACCCGCCTGGCTACGCGCCATCGAGGACAACCAATGTCCACAGTGACAACCAAACCGGAATCACATTCACGTCCGGCGCTAGAGTCGTCGTCGCGGCCCGCTCGCCGCGCCAACGGCGGCCGCTGGTTCGTTCTTGGTGGAGTGGGCGTGGCCGCCGTGTTGCTGGTCGCGTGGGCGACCGATCGGCTCCCCGGGTCGAACGCCGCAATCGCGCCGCACGTTCAGTTGCACCGGGTCGAGCGAGAAACGCTGGAGATCAAGGTCGTCGAGCAGGGGAACCTCGAAAGCGGCGGCAATGTCGACGTGCGCTGCGAGGTGGAAGGCGGCCGGAGTGGCAGCGGCGGAAGCTCGGGATCCGGGACGCAGATCATCTGGCTCTTCCCCGAAGGCGAGTTCGCTCGCGAAGGCGACAAGATCGTCGAACTCGATCCGTCGGGCCTGAAGCAGCAAGAGATCGAACAGCGCATCGCCTACGAAAACGCGAGGGAACTGCTCATTACGGTAAAAAACAACTACGAAGCCGCACGAATCGCGGTCGACGAGTACCTGCACGGCACCTTCCCGCAGGAACGCGAGACGATCGATGCGGAGATCACCGTGGCCAAGGAAGAGCTGCGCCGCGCCGAGGAGTACGCCAAGTACTCCGAGGACCTCTACCGCAAGGGCTACGTGAATAAGCTGTCGCTCGAGGCGGACCAGTTCGCGGTCGAGAACCAGCGGTTGTTGCTGCGAGCGGCCGAGGCGCGACGGACCGGGCTGGTCGATTACACCAGGCCGAAGACCGTGGCACAGCTCGAGAGCGCCCGCGATTCGGCGCACGCCGCCATGAAAGCCGCCGAAGCCAAGCTCGCGCTTGAGGAAAGCAGGCTGCAGCAGGTGGGCGACCAACTCGAAAAGTGTACGATCCTGGCCCCGACCGACGGCATGGTCATCTACGGCAACTCGCGCGACTACCGCAACTGGGGCGACGGACCGGAAATCAAGGAAGGGGCCAACGTGCGACTCCGTCAGGTCATCATCCAGTTGCCCGACCTCAGCCAGATGCGAGTGAAGGCCAAGGTGCACGAGTCGATGATCGAGCGTGTGCGACGCGAACAGCGGGTCAACATCTCGATCGACGCCCTGCCCCAGCTCAGCCTGCACGGCATGGTAGCGACCATCAACAATCAGCCCGAGCCTTCCAGCCGGTACTCGTCGAACATCAAAGAATACGGCGTCTGGATCGACATCGACGAGCAGGTCGAGAACCTGAAGCCCGGCATGACCGCCGAAGTCGAGATCATGGTCGACCGATTGGAAAGCGTACTCGCCGTGCCGGTCCAGGCGATCACGCAGCGCGACGAGAAGTACTATTGTTACGTCGTCGGTGCGTCGGGCGTCGAGCGCCGGCCGATCGTGCTCGGAGCGAGCAACGACGTGGTTATCGAGGTGAAGGACGGAGTGAACGAGGGCGACCAGGTGATCCTGAACCCACGTTCGGCCGTGCCCGAGGCCCGGGAGGAGGAGTTGACGACGCCTCCCCACGGCGATGACGTCAAGGCCCCGTCGCAGAAGGGCAAGGACTCGGCGTCGCGCCCGCGCAAGAAGCCGAAACAAGAGGCCCAGTCGCGTTGATCGGCACGATGATGTTGCACGGCGAACTGGCCATCACAATCTGGCTGGGATTCAAGAGCCTGTTGCTGCACAAGCTCCGTTCGTTCTTGACCGTGCTCGGCATCCTGATCGGCGTCATGTCGGTAGTGTGGCTGCTGGCGGTAGGCGAGGGAATCAGCGAGCAAGTCCAGGATCAGATCCGCGAACTGGGCGCCACCAACATCATGGTGCGCAGCATCAAGCCGCCGATGGACGAATCCATGGCGGGGTCGGCCGGCAGCTTCTTCGCCGAATACGGCGTCAAGCGAGCCGACTATCAGCGCATCATCTCGACCATTCCCGCGGTCGTCCGGGCCCTGCCGATCCGCGAGTTTCCGAAGGAGTTTCGGTTCCTGCACCGCAGCACGGCCGGCCGACTGGTCGGGTGTACGCCCGACTATCTCGAGGTCAACCACCTGAGCGTTGCGGCGGGGCGGTTCCTGTCGGCGAGCGATTGCACGGCGCGGGCGAACTACTGCGTCATCGCGCACAGCACCGCCGAGTCGCTGTTTCCATACGAAGACCCGATCGGCAAGTCGATTCAGATCGACTCGGACTACTACGTCGTGGTCGGCCGCACGGCGAATCGCACGCCGTCGGCGGCGATCGGCGGCAGCCTGGCGGCCCAGGACTTCAACCTCGACGTCTACATCCCGATCAACACCTGGCGCACGCGGCTGGGCGACGAGCAGCTCATCGCCACCGCCGGCGGCCGCGAAGGCGAGATCATGGAACTGAGCCAGATCACCGTCACGGTCGGCGACGTCGCTCAGGTTCTCGAAACCAAGTCGATCATCGAGTCGCTGATGCGGATGTATCACCGCAAGCAGGATTGGGCGGTGGTCGCACCGCTCGAACTGCTGGAACAGGCGCGGCTGATGCGCATGATCTTCAACATCTTGCTCGGCCTGATCGCGGCGATCTCGCTGGTGGTCGGCGGCATCGGCATCATGAACATCATGCTGGCGACCGTGACCGAACGGACCCGCGAGATCGGCATCCGCCGCGCACTCGGGGCGAAACGCTGGGACATCACACGCCAGTTCCTGGTCGAGACCACGGTGCTGTCGGCGTTGGGCGGGCTGGCCGGGTCGATCGGCGGCCTGTTGTGCAAGCCGACCATCGTCGCCATGCGGACCGCGGCGGCCTATCTTTTTCCCGAGCAATGGCGATGGTTGCCGCCGGTCGTGCAGACGCTCGAGCCGAGCGCGTCGGCCTACGTCTGGTCGATCCCACTGGCGTTCTTCATTGCCGTCGGCATTGGCGTCCTGTTCGGCCTTTATCCCGCCCGTCGCGCCGCACTGATGGACCCGATCGAGGCGCTGCGGCACGAATGATCGGACGTGCGAGTCACTCGCGACTCGACGTAGCCGCGTTGCCCCAATCGATCGCGTTTGCGAGAATCGGCATGGAAACCCAAGGCCGTTCTGAGACCGCTGATGCCCGTCGCTAAACTCTCGATTGTGATTCCGTTCTACAACGAGGCCTCCACTCTGGCCGCGATCTTGGACAAGGTGCTGGCCGTCGACCTCGGCGGTACGGCCAGGGAGCTGATCGCGGTGAACGACGGATCGACCGACGGGTCGGCCGAGATTGCTCGCCGTTACGCGAACTCGCACGGCGCGCAGGTGCGGCTGGTCTCGTTCCCGACCAATCATGGCAAGGGGCACGCCGTCATTGCCGGGCTGCGCGAAGCCACTGGCGACGTCGTGATCATTCAGGACGCCGACCTCGAATACGACCCCAATGACTACCGCTCGATCCTCGCGCTGTACGACGACCCGACGGTGAAGGTCGTCTTTGGGTCGCGGATACTCGGCGAGCGCCAGCATCTGAACAACGGCGCGCCGCGTCGTCACTCCTACGAACGCTATTACTGGGGCGGTCGGCTGGTGACGTTTGTGACTAACTTGGTTTACGCGGCACGGCTGACCGATGAGCCGACGTGCTACAAGTCGTTCCGTCGCGAAGTGCTCGACGGCATCGACCTGGAGAGTCGCGGCTTCGAGTTCTGTCCCGAGATCACCGCGAAACTGCTCCGGCGTGGATATGCGATCGTCGAGACGCCGATACACTACTATCCGCGCGGTTTCGAAGAGGGTAAGAAGATACGCTACACGGACGGCCTGAAGGCGATTTGGACGCTGTTGCGGCTGCGATGGAGGTAGACGCGATGCGGATTATCGACAAGCTGGAACGCAAGTTCGGCCGATGGGCCGTGCCGCATGTGACGGCGGCACTGATCGTGGCCCAGGTGGTGATGTACGGCGCGGCGACCGTCCAGGGCCGCGGCAATCTTCAGGGCGACGAGACGATCCTGGAACAGGCGCAGCTCGTGCCGGCGCGACTGCTCGCGGGCGAGTTGTGGCGGCTCGTCACGTTTCTGTGCGTGCCGCCGATCAGCCATCCCGTCTGCGCCTTCTTTTTCTGGTACCTGTTCTACATGATGGGCACGGCGCTCGAGAACCAGTGGGGGACGTTCCGTTACAACGTCTTTTTCTTGATCGGCTACGCCGCGACCGTGGCCGCGGCCTTCGTCACGCCCGACCAGCCGTCGTCGAACGGGTTCCTGCAGGGATCGGTGTTTCTGGCGTTCGCATTCTTGTATCCCGATTTCGAGCTGTTTCTGTTTTTCATCCTGCCCGTGAAGATCAAATGGCTCGCGCTGCTCACCTGGGTGGGTTACGCCTTCGTGTTGTTGATGGGGCCGATGGCGGAGAAGCTGCTGGTGACCGCGTCGGTCGCAAACTTCCTGATATTCTTTGCCCCCGATATTGTGCGCCGCGTGCGATACGGCCGGCGCCGCATGGTCGCTCAGGCGGCCCAGATCGCCGCCAAGAACGAACCGTTTCATCGCTGTGTCGTGTGCGGCATCACCGATCACAGTCACCCCGACATGGACTTCCGCTACTGCCCGAAATGTGCGGGCACGCGAGGCTACTGCACCGAACACATTTTCAATCACGAACACGTGACCGCCGATCGTGCGGCCGCAAGCCAATGAGCGGCGACGCTAACCCACCGGCATGACTCCCGACCCTTCACGTCCTGCTGTTCTCGGCGGCGAGCCGACGCGACCAGCCGGCCCGCCGGACTGGCCTATCGAAGACGATGTCCGAGTCGCACTCGACGCGGCGGCCCGCGACGGCTCGTGGGGCCGCTATCACGGGCCGCATGTCGAACGCCTGGAGACGGACCTGGCCCGGTTGCACGACGTCGAGTTTGCGTTGTGTTGCTCGAGCGGTACGTTGGCCGTCGAGCTGTCGTTGCGGGCGGTGCGGGTCGGTCCGGGCGACGAGGTCATCCTGGCGTCGTACGACTATGGCGGAAACATCTTGAGCGTACTGGCGGTCGGCGCGCAGCCGGTCCTGGTGGATGTCGACGCGGGGAACTGGAACCTGGCGCCCGGCGCGGTTGAGGCGGCTGTGTCGCCGCGGACGAAGGCGATCATCGCGTCGCACCTGCACGGCGGCGTTGTTCCGATCCGCGAGATCATGACCCTCGCGCGGTCGCACGGCGTTGCCGTAATCGAAGACGCCGCGCAGATGCCCGGCGCGTGGATCGACGGGCGTCGCGCCGGCGGCTGGGGCGACGTGGGAATCCTGAGCTTTGGCGGATCGAAACTGCTCAGCGCCGGTCGCGGTGGAGCGATCGTCACGGCGGACCGCTCACTGCACCACCGCGCAAGGTTGCTCTGCCAACGCGGCAACAACCTGCTCTACCCACTCGCGGAGATCCAAGCGGCCGTGCTCGCGCCGCAGCTTGCGAAGCTGGACGGCCGCAATCGGTTGCGCGCGGAGAATGTCCGGCGGCTCACCAGCGGACTCGATCGAATGGCCGGGCTTCGGCCACTCCGGAACAGCGTGCTGGCCGCAGAGCCGGGCTACTACAAGGTCGGCTTTCAATATGATCCGGCGGCGGTCGGCGGCCTGGCTCGCGATCGATTTGTCGCGGCAATGCGGGCCGAGGGGATCGCGATCGACGGCGGGTTCCGAGCGGCCCACGTCGGCCGCGCGCGCAGCCGCTTTCGCCGATCGGGCGACCTCGCCGAGTCCGAGCGAGCGCACCACGGCATGGTTGTGCTGCACCACCCGATCTTGCTCGGCTCGCCTACCGACATCGATCAGATCATCGCCGCCGTCCGGAAGGTTTTGCAGCATGGCGCCGAGCTCGCCGACGCATCGCAACCGCCAGACGCGGAGCCGTCGCAGGGTGACGCAGTCGCTGACACGCGCGGGAATTGATCCGAGATCAACGGTGGTGAGGTCCGCGTTTCGACCGAAGTCGTAGACGCGGCGACGACCCGACGCTGGCACTCGGTTCAGAGACCAACGGATCCGGCGATCGCGGCGCTGGCGTTTGTCTGTCGTCGCCATGCCGCCGCGACTGTGGCCAGGCCCACCGCCAGCAGCGTCGCCAAGCTGATGCAGCCGCCGATGCGGAAGCTCGGCGGGTCGTAGGTGAAAACGATACGGTGCTCGCCCGGTTCGAGACACACGCCGCGCATGATCCGGTTGGCGCGGAAGATCGGCTGCGGCTTGCCGTCGACCGTGACGCGCCAGCCGGACAGCAGCACGTCGGCGAGAACGAGAAGCCCGCGCGCCGCGGTTCGGGCGACCAGTTCGACGCGCAGCGGATCGTAATGCACAATCTCGCAATGGTCGGCGGCGGAGTCGGCGGCGGGGGCCTGGTAGGCGGCAACGTATCGCAACTCGTTTGCCTCGGCCTCGACCCACGCGACGCGGCGCGGGTCAAACTTGGTCCGCTCCAGTTGCGGATCGAACCACAGTTCGTCGCCCTGGTACAGAATGTTCTCCATGATGTCTTGCCGATCTTGGCGATCGAGGCCGCGGATCGGCTCGCGCAGTTTCAGCTCGTGGACGATCCAGGCGCGCGGCAGGTAGTTCAGGTTGCGCAGCACCTGAAAGTCGTCTTCCGTGGCCGATGACGAGTCCAGCGGCTCGGTGTCCGGCATGAACGTCAGGATGCCGCGGTGTTCCTCGTGAGCGAAGAGCAGCTTCGGCAACACAAAGTACTTCGCGTTCCACATGTCATAGCCGCGCCGCGGGTAGTAGACGACGCGCGGGGCCGGCGGGTGGCCGATCTTCTGAAGCTGCTCGGCAAGGCTACGCGGCGTGGTTCGATGGAATGGTGCGAAGAAGAACCAGTAATCGAACGTCTCCATCGTCCCTTCGTTGATGGTGTAGGTTACGCCGTGCGGCAGCCCATACTTCGGCTGAATCGTCTCTTTCTCCCAGCGCAGCACCTCCTCGTCCTGCAACGGTGAACTGGCCTTGTGCCATCGCGTAGGCGACCAGATCGAGACGCGGTGCACGCGAAACGGCTGCCCCGACTGCGTGCGGTTCGCCGCATCAGCAGCCTCGGCGCGACGCAGGATGTCGACGACGATGGGCTGTTTATCGATCGCAGCCTGCGGGGCGGTCGAGACCATCCAGCGGTTGGCGATGGCGAGGTCGGCGGCAACAAGGGCAAGCGCGGCCGCGGCGGCGAGCGCGGCCGCGGGCCGCTGCGACCGCCACCGCGCGGCCAGTGCCAGGGCGAGCACGACGGCGGTCTGCGCGAAGGCCGCGACGATGCACCACACCGCCTGCGGGGCGAGCAGCGGTCCGTAGTAGGGCGTGCCGCGCACCAGAGGCGATCGCTCCATCCACGTCACTAGCCACGGCCGGGCAGCGAGCGAAGCTACGGTCAGCACCGCGCTCGCGGTACACACCGCGGCAAGCACCACAGTGATTCGCGTCCGACCGACTGCGAACATCCTGTCCCAACCGACCGCGGCGAGCGCCGCGATCGCCACCGCCGCGAAAGTCAGGAGCTTCGCGGGATAGCGAAAGCTGCTGAAGCCGGGCAACGCCTCGACTAGGAACCAATAGAGGCCGCCGGGCGGGTTCTCCAGTTCATTTCGCAGTCGCCGTGCGCCGGCCGTCTTGCCGGACTCGCTTGCTGGCGGCGACGCTGCACCGCGCGGTTGGTCGACCGACATGCGGCGATGCTTGATGTTCATGTACCACGTAGGTCCGCCGGCCGGCCCGGCGGCGGCCCAGATGCTGATCACCAGCGTCAGGACCATCCAGCGTTGCCAGTGAGGCGCGCGGCGCACACCGCAGGCCGCAAGCGCCAGCAGCAGCGGTAAGACGCCGTGATAAAGCGATGGCTCCCAGACGCGATCATCGACCCCGAAGATATCGAGCCAGCGCGTGTGCTGTGGGAATTGATGTCCACTGATGTTGGGCCAGATCATCTCGGCCAGGCGCCAGGGCGCGGCCCAGAAAGCGTAAATCTCGTGATGCACTCCGCCCGCGGCCCGCAAGGTCACTCGCGCGAACTCGGCGGTCGGCAACCATTGCACAGCCGAAAGGCCGGCGGCAACGACCGCGGCGACGCCCAGCACGATCGTGCGCTGTCGCTTCAGCACGCCGAGCGGCCCGCCAACGGACGCCCGCCAACGACGAATCCGCCGGAACTCCCAAGCGACTAGAGCGACGATGCTCGCAACGAGCCAAAGGAATTGCATGGTTTCGTTCGGATGCTGCGTTCGAACCCACCGACCGGTCGCCCACATGCCGCTCGCCAGCGTGAGCGTGACGGCGAACTCCCAGTCGAGCATCGCGACGTACAGCGCCGCCAGACCACCCGTCACGTAGGCCGCCTCGGGGTCGCCGCCGAGCATTTGCATCGCGAGCACGCCGCCCAGCAGACTCGCCCAACGAAGGCCGCCCCCGTGTACTGCTCGGTCGGCGGCGACGACGCCGAGCGGCGCCCACGACGCGCCGACCAGAAAGATCGTGTTGCAGTACTGGAACATCACAGTGGCCCCAAACGCGAAGCTGATCGCTGCCAGCCCGGCGGCAAACTCGCTGGCCTTCCAGTGGCGGGCCATCGTGTACGCCGTGGCCGCGCACCACAGCACGTGCAGCAACGTGTACCACTTGAATGCGGCGGCATAGCTGATCGGCAGCCACTGAAAGATCACCACGCGCGGAGGATAGAGCACCGCGGCGGCCTGGTTGCCCAAGAGCGGCATGCCACCGTTCTCGTGCGGATTCCACAGCGGCCAGCGGCCGGCCTCCCATTCGTCGGCAACGTACTTGAGCAGTGGGTAGTAGAAGTGACCTGCGTCGCGATAGATGAAGTTGCGGTCCTGGAAGATCGCCTCGCCGAAGACCGCGCAGAATGTGGCGAGCACAATCACAACGACGATCAGTGAACGATTCGAGGCGGCCAAGGTCGATGTCGCGTGAGGTCGCGGGTCTCCATCAGGGTTGCTGGATGGTACTCAGTACGCGGTCAAGGACGGAATGGTTTTCGATGGGCCGGCACTCAGGGATGCTGCGGAACCAGGTGATCTGTCGTTTAGCGAACTGCCGCGTGCGCCGCTGGGTCCGTTCGATCGTCTCGGCAAGCGACCTGCGCCCGTCGAGGAGTTCGATGACCTCGCGGTAGCCCACGGCCTGACGAGCGGTGCGGCTGAGCGGCCGATCGAGGGCCAACAAGCGGCGCACCTCGTCCACGAAGCCGCTGTGGAACATGGCCGCGACCCGCTCGTCGATACGGCGGTAGAGTTCGGCGCGGGGAAGGTCCACGCAGAAGACGCACGCATCCGGGTTAGGCTCGCCGCCGAAGTGGACCTGCGCCGCGCTGATCGGGCGACCGGTCTTTTCGAAGACCTCGATCGCGCGAATCGTGCGACGTAGGTCGTTGGGGTGGATTCGCCGCGCGGCATCGGGGTCGACCGCGGCAAGCCGTTGGTGTAGGGCGTCGGCGCCAGCCGCGCGAGCCTCGTGCGTAAGCCGATCGCGCAGGTCCTTGTCTGGCGGCGGGCCGCTGTCTACGCCGTGCAGCAGGCTCTTGAGGTAGAGCGGCGTGCCACCCACAAACAGCACGCGGCGGCCACTCGCGCGGATCGCCCGTACCGCGGTATCGGCCGCGGCCAGGTATTCGGCCAGACTGAACTCCTGCCACGGCTCGACCATGTCCAGCAGATGGTGCGGTACACGCGCGCGATCGGTCGCCGACGGTTTGGCCGTGCCGATGTCCATGCCGCGATAGACGGCCATCGAGTCCATCGACACGATCTCGGCGCCGATGCGTTCGGCCAACTCCAAGCCGATCGCCGACTTGCCGCTCGCGGTCGGGCCGGTCAGAAAAAACGCTGTGGTTGAGTCCATGTAGTACTAGCCGGGCGGAATCTCGTTGGCGATCTCCCGGATACAGACGACGCTGCGTTTCATTTCAGCAGGGCGACGAAACCGGCTTGTTCGAAGTGATGGTCGCCCGTGAGAGCTTCGATGATTCCGTGGCGCTGCATCACCACGAACGAATGCAGTCAGTGAGCGACCACTCCTTGTCCGGTCGCTGAGCGTACAGGTCGATTCCCGCCTCATTCCATTCAGCTGAGAATCGTACGACGATAATGCCCGGATTGGCCAAGATGTCCTGACGGAATGGAGCGAATACGCTTCGTCTTGGTGGTCTGGCCAGTCCATCGGCTACCTCGGTCAAGACCCAGTCGGTGGTGACTATCCGCCCCTTGAGGGTGTGAGAGATTGCGACGGCCTTGGCGTGACCTGCATCGCTGGCACTAAGGATCGCGAAGAAGTAGAAGGAGTCGGCGAAGACGCAACTCATCGTTTGGGCGTCCCGTAGAGGTAGTGGTCGTGCTGCGCGGCAAAGTCGGGCGGTAGGTCCTTCACCATGCCGGCGTACTTGAGCAGACTCGCCAGGGGCGACTCAGTCCTGTCCTCGTCTTCGACGACAACTCTGACGCGCGTGCCCTCAGGAATCTGCTCGGGCTGGTCCAACACGATCACACCGTTCTGGAACGTTCCTTCCAGGGTCATGGTTGTGCTCCAAGGAATCGGCCTGCCCGTGACGAAACGATTCTAGCACGATCGCGGGCCGACGAATGTAGCGAAGTTGCAAAGCCGTTCACTTCTTTTCTCTGTGCTCCGGGAAATCGCGCTGGTAGCGCTGGAGCAGCTTCGGCGCGTCGCCGTCGACGAGGTACAGCTTGCCGCGAATCTTCTTGGTCTCGCCTGGTTCGAGGCCGCCGATGCGAAAGTCGGAATGCAAACACACGATCACGCCCTGGAACAGTTCTTGATAAGGTTCCCACGCCGTCGCCAGGATCTGTCTCTCGTCCGCCGAGAAGCAGCCGACCAGGCCGTTGGACGGGACGATCGAACTGAGCGGGCGCGGGTTTACGTCGTCGCGGTCGACGTGTTTGGGACACCACACTTGGCCCGGCGTGTATCGAGCCTTGGTCGCCCACGGCTGCGTCGGCATGCGGGCGAGCCGGCCGTCGACGAAGATGAAACTTCGCGGCAGATACTCCTCAGAGGCTCGCGCCAGCTTGACGCCGGTGAACTTGTCCACGCGGACACACGGCTGCGCCCAATGAGCTTGCGAGGCTTTGCCGGTCGGATTGTGGGCGACGAGGCGAAAGTCCACTTCGTCGGCCGATGCTCGGATTTCGTGCCGCACGACGACGCCGTCGTTGAGCGTGCAACGCAGTTGCAGCGCCTGGCCCGATGGCGCGGCCGAGACGAGTTCGGTCTTGTGGCCGATCACGGTCTGGCCCCAATCGCGATCGGTCGAGCCGGGCCGGCAATACGCTTCGAGGTACCAGACCTGAACCTCGCCGCCGGGCAGATGCGGTCCGCGCACGCTGAGCATGTTGTCGGCCCAGGCGAGCGCAAGCTTGGGCGCCGACTCGGTCGTGGCTTGTCCGCCCGCGCTGTCCCAGACCGCAGCCAGCGCGGCCAGCATGGACGCAACGATCGCCAATCGTCGGGCAGGCTTCATGATTCTGACTCCCGTGAGCAAGGGGCGAGTCCCAGCGTAACAGGCGAACCGATCTGGCGGAACGGTGAAATTGCCGCGCCGCCAAGTCCATCGCCGTTCGACAAATCCGGGTGCACGACGCACTTTGCCGCCCCCTCACCCAGCCCTCTCCCAAGACGCTCCGAGGCTAAGCCGGCAGTTGGGCGAAGTAGCTGACGTACGCCGGGCCGAGTTGAGCGACGGTCCAGCGCTGAGCGCGATTGCGGGATCTCGCGCTTGCATCGCCATAGAAGGCGGTATCGTCCCAAAGTCGCTCGATCGCCTGCACCCAGGGTTGAACCTCCTCCGCCGTCGGAAGCAAACAGCTCTCGCTGGTGTGGCGCGCGGCAATGGCGAACAGCAACCCGGCGTCGCCGACCACTTCGGGTAACGCGCCGCGGTTCGACGCGAGCACGGGGATTCCGTTGATCATCGCCTCGGCGGCCACCAGCCCGAACGATTCGTTCCAGAGCGACGGCACGAGCAGAATCTTCGTGACCGCGTAGAAGTCGCGTGGGTCGGGCGTGTTGTCCATCGCGTTGAGGTTCGTCGCCCAACTCAGGTCGACGGGCGCCCGTTCCAGCCACGACGCCCGGCCGCGCCCCTCGACCACCAGCATCGGAATATCCGGCCGCCGCCGCGCGATCTCTTCCGCAATCCGCGCAAACACACAAAGCCCCTTCGCCGGCACCGGGTTCACGAACGTCACGAATCGTTGCGGGTTGAGAGTTGAGGGTTGAGTGGCACAATCAACGTCCCTCGCCCCGCTTGCGGGGAGAGGGCCGGGGTGAGGGGCTTCTGTCTGACCTCTGATCTCTGACTGCTGACCTCTGACGCTGACTCGCTCCCAATCAATGACATACGGAAGCACGTCGCATTTCAATCCAAGCCGCTCCTCGTACCAATGCCGCGCAAAGTTGCTCGGCACAACCACGCGATCGACGTGGCGAAACAACTCGCGGTCGTGATACGCGAAGTTGTGCAGACCGAACACCACCGTGACGCCACGCCGGCGGGCCAGTTCGATCATCGCCCGCGCGACCGTGTCGCCGCCGTAAGTCAGCAGCACCTGCGGGCGAAAGTCGCGCAGAGTACGGTCGAATTCCGCCAGCAACGCATCGGGCTCGCCCGGAAACCAAACGTCGGGCAGTGTGGACCGGCTCCGAAAAATCGTGATCGGAAACTCTTCGCTCCGAACCCGCAACAACTGCACGGGCCCCGCGGTGGTCAACTGCTCGCGCCGCTCGATCGCGTAACCGCGATCCACCAGCAACTGCTCGACTGGCGCTTCGCCGGGCAGGTCCAACTTCGACGGGCAGAATGCCTTGCACGGGAATCCCGCCCGCGCGAGAAGTTTCAGCCCATCCAGCGTGGCGATCGCCGCGCCGCTCGATGGGTCCAAGAGACAGTGAGATGAGGCGAAGAGAACGCGATTCACGGGTGAAGGTATCGACCTCCGAAGGAACTGGCCGTGGCTTCCAGCCTGCCAGCCAGTTCCTCGGCCGACGTGGGCAGGCGAAGCCCGCCCCACGGCTGACCCAGATGAACGGACGCAGTCCCGAACTATTCCTTCAACCACTTCAGGCCGACGCCGACAATCGTAGCTGCCGCGCCGCCGGCGACAATCGTCCCGAACTGAAAACCGCTTCGAGCGACGAACAAACTGTGGCCGATTCCCAAGACGATCATTCCGCCAAGTAGCAATGCCAAAATGCCGAGGATCTTTTTCATTGGCTACACCCCCCTAGGCCTAGTCCTGCCTAATTGGTGCTTGCGCGCCGCAGTGCGGACATCGAAGCGTGATTGCGCTCATCGGGACCTCGCTGTTCTCCTTGCGAGGGCGGCCGCGACGTGAAGCGCGCATGCGAGATCCAACGCACGTGCAGTTGTCTCCACCCAAACGAAAAAGACTCCCAGCCCACTCCCGACCCCTTTTATTGGACCCGGGGTAATCGTTCCCGAAAACGACTCCCGTCCCCTGGTATGTCGGTCTTAGCCCCCAAATCTCTTCTCTGCATTCCGCGCGCCAGACACCCTCTTTGATTTGGGTGTAACCGGTCGCCCTCGCTGACGCTTCGGGTTAGTGTGACTTGGCTCGATTCTGCGTCGAAAACAATTGGGTAAGGGAGTGGGCTTGCGCCCACTCCCTCCCCGGTGTCGCGATGGG
>DAIOWH010000063.1:0-30990 GCA_036758585.1 Planctomycetia bacterium | reverse complement strand
GTGGCTGTAGGCTGGGTGTCGCACCCAGTGGCTGTAGGCTGGGTGTCGCACCCAGCCTACTGCGCAGGTCGCGCAGGCGAACAGCGAGGTACATTCCAGCCGTGAGCGGCAAGATCGCGAACACTTCGGTGTTGGCGGCGTTGCCCAAGACCGACACATCCATGACGAGCACGACCATGGTGAGCGACGCCGCCACGCCGACGACCGGCGAGAACAGCCGCCGACCCACAAGGTACAGCAAGCCCGCTGTGGCCAGCACGAACAAGTGGGCCAGCCAGTGGATCGCCTCAATGCTACGCAAGCCGATCGCGAACAACGCCGCATAGGCGAGGAACACGCCAGGCGGCTTCTGGTCGAAGGCGTCGCGATACGGCACGTCGCCCGCCAGCCACCGATCGGCGATATAGGCGTATTCGCCTTCGTCGCGTTCGAGCGGAATCTGAGCGATCGAGAATCGAAGCACGCACGACAGAATCACGACGAGCCCCAGGCCAAGCCATTGGATCGCGCCGCCCCGGTCGCCCGGCGTGCCGCTTGTTGGGGTCGCCGTCGTCGCTGCCTCGGATGCGTTCATTCCTGTCTCCTTGCCCCATGTGGTCCTACTTGCGGTAGAGTGGCGCAGGGCAGGCCGGTCTGCCCGCGCCGAGCGATACAGCTTACAATGCGATCATGCCTTCTGACACCCCCGTTGCCGATCGCGCGTTGCCCTGGGCGGAGGCGGCGGGGTTCTGCGGCGCAGTGGCTGCCGTCGCGGCGATCGAGATTGCCAGGCGACCCGAGTATCTGGCGCAGCCGGCGTTGGTGCTTGCCTACACACCTCAGGGCGAAACCACTTGGGTCGGGCTCGTCGTACTGGCGCTGCCGATCATCGGCTGGCTGGGCAGGCGGACCGACGTTCAACGCAGTGCGCCGAACCAGCGGCCTGACCCCCTCACCCCGACCCTCTCCCCCGCAGACGGGGGAGAGGGAGAACCCCCGTGGCGTTCTCGATCGGAACCCTCGCGGTGCACCACGTCGACAACAGAGGGAGATGCTCCCTCGGGCAAACCGCCGTGGCGTTCTCCCTCTCCCCCGTCTGCGGGGGAGAGGGTCGGGGTGAGGGGCAGCGCTGCTTGCGGCATTGCCTCAACCGCCAAGCCAACGCGAGGTTGTTCCGTAGTGTTTCCTGTGTTCCTGAGCGTCCTGGTTTTCCTCGTCCACATCGGCTTGGCCGCGCATGTCGGGCGGCTCTTCCGCGGCATGCCGCCCGCCTATCACGACGAATACAGTTATCTGTTCCAGGCGAAGACGTTCCTTGCCGGCAGGCTTTTTTTTCCACAACCGCCGGCGAGCGACTACTTCAACCAGATGCACGTGCTGAACGACAACGGCGTCTTTGCAAGTCGATACTTTCCGGGGGTGGGACTGTGGCTGGCGCCTTGGGTCGCGTGCAATCGACCGTACTGGGGTCAATACACGGCCGGCGGGCTGGTCGCGGTGCTGGCGTTTTGGATTGGCCGCGAGTTGTGCGAGTCTCTCGAACAACGGTTTCAGCCGGCCGCGGTGCGATCGCGGTCGCGTGCGAACCTGTGCGGGGCTCTTGCCGGGTTGTGGTGTGCAGCGTCGCCGGCGATGGTGCTGTTCAGCAACCTGCTCTTGAGCCACCATCCGACGACGCTGGGCCTCATGGGATTCACGCTGTGTTACCTGCGCGCGATCCGCACGCGCGGTCTCGGTTGGCCGCTCGTGGGTGGTGTGTCGCTCGCGCTGGCGATGTTGTGCCGCCCACTCACAGCGTTCGGCTTCGCTCTGCCGTTCGCGGCCCATCTGGCGTGGCTGGTCGGGCGCAGGCGATTGGAAAGCGGCGTGCCGCGGGTCGCGGCGGCGCTCGCGCCGCTGGTTGTAGGCGTCGGGTTGCTCGGCGCCTACAACGTCGCGCTGACGGGCAGTCCGTTCGAGACTCCATACGGCCTGTACACGCGAATCTACTCGCCAAGTCACGCGTACGGCTTTCACAACGTCAGCCGCGGGCGCGAGCAGGTCGGACCCAAGGTGCTCGACAATTACAACCGCTGGGCCGAGGAGTTGACGGTGCGGCGAGCGCTGGAACTGGTCGGTCGCCGCGCGGCGGCCAGCGCGTTGTGGTCGACTGGGCGAGTCACGCTGGCGTGGCTCGTACCGGTGTTCGTCGTGATGCTGGCGTGGCTGCCCGGCACGTGGCGGCTGCTGGCGGCGGCGGTGCTCGGTCTGCACGCGGTGTACTTCCCGTTCGGGTTCGAGGGGATATTTGAATTATCGTACGTGTTCGAGTCGGTCCCGATCCTGTGCGTGCTGTGCGCCACAACGGTCGTGTTGCTGTGCAAGATGTGGCGAACGGCGGGACGCTGGGGCCGAGTCGCGTGGCTGGCATTGCTCATGGTGTGCGGCTTCGTCGGCCCGATCGAGCGGCTTTCTACGGCAATCGGCGAGGTCCGGTTCCCGCGGACCTATTACGCCAGCTTTCAGTTCCTGCTTGCTGCGAGCGGCGTGCGGCCGCCGGCCGTTGTAGTGATTGAACCCGATCCGGCGGACCGGCATCGCGACCTCGTGACCAATTCACCCACGCTCGACGAGCCGGTCGTGCGCGCCCGTGCGTGCGGCCTGCCGATCGCGGAACTCCGAGCTGCTTTTCCCGACCGCGAGTTCTGGCACTACGACGTCCGGTCACGGGCGTTGATCTTGTTGGATGCCGGTACGTCCGAGTCGCCGCGCGGGCCGTGAAAGTTGATCACGTCCGGAAACTACGGTCGCGCGGGCGACGCCGACTCTTGCTGCGCGTCGCGCAACTCGTTGAGGATCGCTTGGAACTCGGGCAAGTCGCGGACGTAGTCAAAGTCGGGATCGACCCCCAGCTCGACGGCGTCACGGTATCCGGCGCGGATCGCGTCGCAAAGCGTCGAGACCGCCTTCTCGCCGTAGCTCGCGCGGCGTGTCTTTTCCGAAGAGACGTGGTCAGCGGTTGCGCTGGGCATTGGGTCGGCGCAGCAGAGCGCGTAGCAAGCTGCCGCGTAGTACAGCAACCGGGCCCGGGGTGGTCGTGCGGTGCGGACCTCATCGGCGATCGCGGCAGCACGTTCGAACTTGCCGCACCGCGCCAGCGCGAACATCAGTTCGATCTTCGACCCGCCCTTTCCGGCCAGCTCCTCGTGGATGTCCAGACACTTTTGGTAGTGTCCGGCCGCGGCGCTCTTGTGCTGGCGCAGCAGTGCCGTCGCGAAGCGGTAGTGGGCGAGTCCCAAGGCTCGCTGCGTCGCCGGCCGAGAGTCGGCGGCAGCCAGTTGCGAGTAGATTGCCAGTCCGCGCGAGTAGACGTCCTCGGCCGCTGCGGCGTCGCCCATAAAGAGGAGCATATCGCCCAGCGACCCGAGCGCGGCCGCGAGTTGGGCCTTCGCCGTGTCATTCAAGGGGTCGGCCTCGCTCAGCTTCGTGCGCAACAGGACCGCGCGATGCAGGTGGTCGCGTGCTCTTTCGAGGCTGCCGTCGCGAAAGTGAAGGTCGCCGAATGTGCCGAGCGACTGGGCGAGCGATCGCTATACGTCGGCATTCTCGGGATCCGCGGCGATGAGTCGTTCCCGCCGGGCCAGGGCGTTGGCGTGATATTCGCGCGCCTGCTTGGATGCACCCGTCGCCGAACTCACGTTGCCGAGTCGTTCGTAGGAGTCCGAGATGAACTTTTCCACGAGCGCCGGCGCGTAGAAATCGCTCTGTGGTTGTCGGGCCAGATCAAGCCGCAGTTCCAGTCCGCGTGCGTACAGCTCGCGGGCCTTTGTCGGATCCTTGGCCTGGTAGAGGCTGCCAAGCCCATCGCACGACGCGGCCAGGTTGGCCCGCGCCTTGTCGGCCTCGACGCCTGTCGGATGCGATTCGGCCAGCCGCGTGAGTATCTCGTGGCACTGTTCGTACTGCTTGAGCGCTTGTTCCCCCTGGCCGAGCTGACTCATGATGAAGCCTCGCTGCATCAGCGCTGCCGCCTTGCTGCGCGCGATCAGGCTGGCGTTGCCTTCAGTGGCGACCACGGCTTCAAGCTTGTCGAGCGCCATCTCCAGCAGTCTGCTGCGCACCGCCTGAAGCGGCAGCTTGTCTCGCAACTCGGCGTCGATCTCCTGCACGACGATCTTGAGCGACTCGAGCGCCAACTCGCTCTGTTGGGCGGCGAGTCGGTAGTTGTCGTCGGCCAGCCGAGCGTTCAACACAGCCTGTCGCGCGCTTTCGCGAGCATCCCGCTCCGCTCGCTCCGCACGCGTCTGGGCGACCTTCGCGAGTTGCTCGTTGTGCTCGGCCTGCTGCTTCGCGGCCACCGCGTCGTTGCGTTCGTGCCGAATGCGAACAGCGGCGGCGATCGACCCAATCAGCCCGGCGACGAGCAACGAAGCCACTGCAGCGCTCAATCCCGCGATCTTTGGGTTGCGCCGGCACCACCGCACGAATCGCTCGACATCGCCGATCGGTCGCGCAGTGATCGGCTCGCCCGCTCGAAACCGGCCCAGGTCGTCGGCCAGTGCCGCCGCCGTGGCGTATCGCTTGGCCGGCTCCTTCTGCAGGCACTTCAGGCAAATCGTCTCGATGTCGCGCGCGAGCTTCGGCTGAAGTTGCGCCGGCGCGACCGGCTCGTCGCGCACCACCTGCATCACCGTGTCCATCGGAGTCGCGGCCAGGAACGGCGGCCGGCCGGTGAGCATCTCGTACAGGATCGCACCAAGCGCGTATACGTCGGTGTGCGGCCCGATCTGGTGTACTTCACCCAGGGCCTGTTCGGGCGCCATGTAGCTTAGGCTGCCGATGATGGTGCCACTGCGGGTTTGGGTCGACGACTGCCCCTCGAGCCGCTTGGCCAGCCCGAAGTCGGTTATCTTGGGCGTGCCGTCGGCGGCGAGCAGGACGTTGGCGGGCTTGAGGTCGCGGTGAACGACGTTGTGCTGGTGTGCGTGGTGCATGGCCCGAGCGAGCGTCTCGACCATGGCCGCGGCTTCATTTGCGTCTTGCGGCTTGCCGCCGACTTTGTGGGCGAGGCTGACGCCATCGACGAATTCGAGCGACAGGTACGGCAGCCCGTCGTGCTCGCCGACTTCGTAGATCTGAATGATGTTCGGGCTTTGCAGGTGGGCGACCGCCTGGGCCTCGGCGCTGAATCGTGCGAGATGGTCGGCGCCGGCGTGCGCCCCGGCGATGATCATCTTCAGCGCGACGATACGCTCGAGCTTCAAGTGCCGCGCGCGGTATACAACGCCCATGCCGCCGCGACCAAGCTCGCCGAGAATCTCATAGCCGGGCACGGCGAGGCGCGGCATCGCGCCGCGGCCCGACGCGGCCGCTGGTCCGGCCAGAGTCGCCGAGTCGCTCGGCGCCATAGCCGAGCAGCCCAAGTCAAAGCTCACGTCGGTGGCCGCGTCGACCTGCCGGGCATCGTCGTCGGCGCACACCGGTTGAAACAGGATGGTGGCCCGCGCGGCCGGATGGGCCGTGTCGACATCGGGCGCGACACCGTGGATCGTGGCGTCCGAGTCGGCCGCGGGTTGTTTCGGTTGCGGCCCGATCGCTTGGGTCGGTTGATCTGCGCTTGCCGGCTCGCTCATGTCGGCCTCCTGACTTCGCGCCGCGAACATCGCAGAGCCGCCCAAGAGTCTAACCGATCGCCACCGCCTTGCCAGTGAGCACCGACTGGGCCTCGCAGTGGCAGAGCCGCAACGCGTCGCGCGCGAGCTGGCCGGACAGCTCAGCGGGCCTGGCAGCGCCGCGCACGACGCCGGCCGCATGTTGCAGTTCGGCGGTGAACGCGACGATCGGATCGCCGGGGCCAAGCTTCGGCTGATGACTCTTGCCGTCGGCGGTGAGCACCGTCAGCGGCTGAGTGCCCGACTCATAGAGCAGCGTCGCCTTTTCCAAATAGATCTCGTAGCCGTGTACGAACGGCCGGCCCTGCTGGCAGATCGCGCCGCTGGAACAGGTGACGCACACGCTCGGGTCGTCAAAGAGATAATGAGTCGTCAGGTATGTCACGAATCCGCGCTCGGTGATTCCGCGTGCGTACACTCGTTTCGGGACTCCGCAGACGAGGCCGATGAAGTGTGTGTCGTGGATGTGCAGGTCGACGGCCGGCCCACCGGTCTTCTCCAGGCTGGCAATGTCGGCCGACCAGGTGGGCTGCGAGATGATCCGCTTGAAGTGCGCTGCGACGAGCTTGCCATACTTGCCCGACGTGATCGCCGTGCGAGCGAACGCGAACTCGGGGAAGAACGGCAGCACGTGCGCGACCAGAAGGCGCCGACCCGCCCGCCGCGCCGCGGCCAGCATCCGATCTGCATCCTTGACGTCGAGCGCGATCGACTTTTCCACGAGCACGTGCTTACCCGCCCGTAGGGCCGCGACCGCCACGTCGGCGTGCTGATCGGTCGGCAAGCAGATGTCCACGAGGTCGACGTTGCGGTCGGCGAGCAGCGAGTCGATCTCGGCGTGCCGGGCCACGCCGGTGAGGTCCTCATTCTTCTTGCCGCGCGGTCCGAAGTTCCCCTGGATCGAGCTCCAGTCGCCCGCGAGTTTGCGTGCGTTGCGCGTTGCGATCGCCGTCACCTTCGCCCCGCGCAGCTTCTTCGCTCCGTAGAAGTGAATCATGCCCATGAAGCCGACGCCCACGATGCCGATACGGACCATGACTATCTCCTTGGCTGGTGTGCTCTGAAGTCAGCGGAGAAAGTACCAGAGCGGTTTCAGGAGCGGAACACGGAACAACGAACAACGACGACGGACCAGTGACGCTCCGCGGTTTCCGCGTTGAACGGCCGCGTGCATATCGCCACAATCGGCGCCGCAATGGCTATCGCTTCGATACTGACTCCTGAACTGCGCGAGATGCTCGAGACGAACGATGCGGACGGGCTGCGCGAATTCTGCGAGGCGATGCACCCGGCGAGTACGGCGGATTTCCTGGAAGAGCTGAGCGGCGAAGAAATCTGGCGAGTGCTCAGCCGCACCGCCGCGGCGCGCCAGTCCGACATCTTTCAGTACTTCCCCGACACGCGCAAGCGCGAACTGGTGCGCGTCGCCGGCCGCGATCGGCTCGCGCGCCTGATCGAGGCGATGGCGGCCGACGACCGCGTCGACATGGTCAAGGACCTGGACGACGAGCTGCGCGACGACCTCTTGCCGCTCGTCGCCCAAGCGGAACGTGAGGACATTCGCCGGCTGCTGTCGTATCCCGAGGCCTCGGTCGGCGCGGTGATGACGACCGACTACGCCTGGCTGCCGGCGGACCTGTCGGCGGGCGACGCGCTCGCTCAGTTGCGGCTCCAGGCGCCCGACCGCGAGACCATCTACTACATCTACGTACTCGACGCCGACCGGCATCTCGTCGGCATCGTCACGCTGCGCCAGCTCATCATGGCCAAGCCGTCGACCAAACTCGGCGACATGATGGAGCGTAACGTGATCTCGGTCGAGGTGGACGAGAACAAGGAGCAGGCCGCCCAGAAGATCGCCCACTTCGACTTCATCGCCATGCCGGTGGTCGACAAGGCGAACCACTTGGTCGGCATCATCACGCACGACGACGTGATCGACGTCGTGGTCGAGGCGGCGACCGAAGACGTCCACCGGCTCGGCGCGGTCGGACCTATGGAGGAGAACTACCTCGAGGCCAGTTTCCGGTCGGTGTGGCGCAAGCGAGCGTTCTGGTTGTCGTGTCTGTTCGTCGGCGAGCTGCTCACCGTGCTGGCCCTGGCGTCGTTTCAAGACGCGATCGACAAGGTGGTGGCGCTCGCGTTGTTCATCCCGTTGTGCATTTCGACCGGCGGCAACTCGGGTTCGCAGGCGGCGACGCTCATCACCCGCGCGATGGCGCTGGGGCAGGTCGGCGTCGGCGATTGGCTGCGTGTGCTGCGGCACGAGGTCCTGATGGGGCTCGCGCTGGGCATGACGCTCGGCGTGATCGGCACGGCCGTGGTCTACGTTCTGCCCGACGTCATCATCGGCGACGTCACACCCTGGAAGCTGGCGATGGTCGTCGGCCAGTCGGTGTCGGCGATCTGCATTTGGGGCACGCTGGTCGGGTCGATGCTGCCGATGTTCTTCAAGCGAGTGGGCGTGGACCCGGCGATCGCGTCGAACCCGTTCGTGGCCACGTTCGTAGATGTCACGGGCAACATCATCTATTTCTCGCTGGCGACGATCTACCTCTTGGGTGCAGGATAACCGCATGGACGGCGACGTCTCGCGGCGACTGCGGCGTGTTCTGCTCGCCGCGCTGTTCTGCGTTGCGCTGGTGCTTCGAGTCGGCGCGGCGCTGTGGCTGGATCATCGCACGCGAGCGGCCGGCAAAGCGCATGAGTTCGCCGACAGTGAGCTGTACTGGTTGCTCGCTCAGCGCATCGCTGCGGGCGAGCCGTATCACGACGGCAAGCGGGCCGTGCTTCGAACGCCCGGCTATCCGGTTTTCCTAGCCGCGAGCGCGCGTCTGTTTGGTCCGAGCACCATCGGCGCGCGGCACCTGCAGGCGGCCGTAGGCGCTGCGGCGTGCGTGTTGGTGTTCTTCCTGGTTCGCCGCCTTATCGACGAGCGCACCGCGGCGGTGGGTGCCGGGCTTGCCGCGGTCTATCCGTTCGCCGTGTTCCTGTCGGCCGTGTTGCTTTCCGAGACGCTGTTCGCGGCCGTGCTGACCGGCCAGTTGATCGTGCTATCGCTCGTGATCGAGCGTGCCGGCCGGCCCGAGCGACCGCGCGGTGCGCTGACACTCGCGGGCGTCGTGGGGTTGCTCGGCGCGGCGGCAACGCTGGTGAGGCCCTCGTGGCTGCTGGCAACTCCGCTTGCTGCCGCGGGCCTGATGTTGGCCCGACGGCGATCGAGCGCGGCCGCCTGCGCGATGGTCACGACATTCGCGCTGGCCATGACGCCGTGGTGCGTGCGTAACTGGCGGGTGACCGGACATTTTGTGCCCACGACTCTTTGGATCGGCGCCAGCTTGTACGACGGGCTGAATCCGCGGGCCGACGGATCGAGCCGTATGGATTTCATGGACCGGCCCGTTGAGTTTGGTCTGGATCCGGCGCTCGGGCGCATGAACGAGTGGCAGCAGGATCGCTACCTGCGCGATCAGGCGATCGCATACGCCCGGCGCGAGCCTGGCCGAGTACTACAACTGGCGGCAGTGAAGGTCGCGCGGTTCTGGAACCCGCTGCCCAACGCCGCCGAGTGGCAGAGTGCGGCGGCGCAGATCGTCAGCTTGGCCAGTTGCGGGCCGGTGGTCGTGCTGGCGGCCGTCGGAGTCTGGCGGTTGCGGCGATGTCGAGTCGCGTTGGCCCTGCTGGCCGGCCCCGTGTTGTACTTCACTGCGATCCACTCGGTGTTCGTCAGTTCGGTGCGCTATCGTGAGGCGGCGATGCTGCCGGTGCTCGGTCTGGCGGCCGCGGCGGTGACGCGATGTCGAGCGAGCAGCGACGACGCTACTCAAGTCCACCCCCAGGGCGATTCATGAGTACAGCAGGGCCGATCGAGTGCGACGGTGCCAGTCAGCCTCGTCTGCCCGCGCGAGTTCAGCGATCTCGGCCCTGTCGAGTTCGGCAGGATTGCTCAATCGTTCGCGCAGTCGGCTGTCGCCGAAGAGCAGGTCCACCGGCATTCGCTCGTGTTCGTACTCGTACGGCGGCGATCGCCACGCGAAGTCGCTCGGCCACAGCGACCGAACCGCGGCGAGCAGGGAGATCGTCGTTTCCAGAGCGCGCACGCTGCGAGTGTCGACGATGTGCAGCGTAGCGCCGCCGCAAACGGCGCCCTGCCACTTGTCGAACGTCGGCCGGAACGTCGACGCGGTGACCCTGATGCCGCTGAGCGGATACGAACGAAGGCGGGCGAGCAACCTGTCCGGATCGATGAACGGTGCGCCGAACAGCTCGAACGGGCGTGTCGTGCCGCGGCCCTCGGACAGGTTCGTTCCCTCGAGCAGCACCATTCCGGAATACAGAGCCGCCGTCTCAAACCGCGGCATGTTCGGCGACGGCGGCGCCCAGACTCGGCCGGTTTGGGGCCACAGCATGCTGCGCCGCCAACCGGCCATCGCGACGACCTCGACGCGACAGCCCAGCGCGAGTTCCTGGTTGAAGAGCCGCGCGAGTTCGCCGATCGTCATGCCGTGGCGCAGCGGCACCGCCGCGGCCCCAACAAAACTGCGAAACGCCGTGTCCACGACCGGACCTTCGACAACCTCGCCGCCCAGTGGGTTCGGTCGGTCGAGCACCACGACCGGGATGCCGAGCTTGCCGCACTCTTCGAGACAGTAGAGCATCGTCCAGACGAACGTGTACACCCGCGTCCCGACGTCCTGCAGATCGACGATCAGACAATCGAGATCGCGCAACATGTCGGGCGTGGGTCGGCGCGTGTCGCTGTACAGGCTCCACATCGGCACGCCGAGTCGCGTGTGTGATGCGTGCGGAGTCTCGATCATGTTCGCTTGGGCTTCCCCCCAAAATCCGTGCTGCGGCGTGAAGAGGGCGAGCAACTGGCCGGGGAATCGCTCGGCCAGCACGTCGCACGCGAATCGAAAGTCGCGATCGAGCGAGGCGTGATTCATCACGAGGCCGAGCCGCGCGCCGCGCAGCAGTTGCGGCGGGTCCACTACGCATCGCTCCAAACCGATCTCAACCATCTCGCCGCCGTCACTCATAGAGCAGAAACTGCGCTCGCCGCGCGATGAACTCATCGAGTTCGCCTCGATACAACGCCTCGATCTCGGCCACGGGCCGCGCTTCGAGCACGGCGTCGAGCACGCGGCGGTTGGCCAGCAGCCGATCGTACGCGGGCGCGTCCCATTGATCACGGTGCAGCAAGCGGAGCTGCCGCGCGATCTCCAGACCGGTGCGCAGCGGATCGAACCGAGCGCGGTCCGTGATCAGGATATTCACTCCGCCGCACGCCTGACCGGCGAACTTACTCGACGTCGGCGTGAACCGCAGCGGAACAAATCGCACGCCCGCGAGTCCGGCCGCATTAAGCCTGGCGGCAAGCTCGATGCCGTCGAGCCACGGCGCGCCGATCAGCTCGAAAGGCGTGTCGGTGCCGCGCCCGACCGACAGGTTCGTCATCTCCAACAGGCCGATGCCGGGATAGAGCAGCGCCTCGTTGAGATTGCGCATGTTGGGCGATGGGTTCACCCACACCAGGCCGGTGGCATCGAACAGGTCCGCGCGGCGCCATCCTTCGACCGGGATGATTTCGAGCTCGACGCCCAGTTTGCGTTCCGCGTTGATCATGCGGGCCAGCTCGCCGACCGTCATGCCGTGCCGCACGGGCAGGCGATGAAACGCGGTGAACGACTCGCGGCCCGCGTCGAGCATTGGCCCAGCGACAGCGACGCCGCCGATCGGGTTCGGTCGATCGAGCACGACGAAACGCACTCTATGCTCGGCCGCCGCGCTCATCGCCTCGCCCATCGTCGAGACGTAGGTGTAGAACCGCGTGCC
Organism: Planctomycetia bacterium; assembly: GCA_036758585.1. GTDB lineage: Bacteria > Planctomycetota > Planctomycetia > JALXBF01 > JBGPMX01 > DAIOWH01. The sequence goes on along the minus strand of DAIOWH010000063.1, from coordinate 19,525 downwards.
GATGTCCTGGATGTCGAAGACGAGCGTGTCGATGCCGGCGAGACTTTCGGCCGTGGGCCGCCGTGTCTTGCCGTACAGGCTGAAGACCTCGAGACCGGTCGCCGAGTCGCGTGCGTCTGCGATGTTCGGCACGTCGAGCTTGCCTTCGATGCCGTGCTCAGGACTGAACAGCGCCCGCAACTCAACGCCCCGCGCCTCGCTGAGCAGCCGCGCTGTGCTCGTGCCACGCCGGTCGACGCCGGTCTGGTTTGTGATGAGGCCGACTCGTCGCCCTTGAAGCTGTTTGAAACCATCGCGATAGAGCACATCGATGCCGGTCCGCGCGGGTCCTGGGTTGCCTGGAGTCGAGTCTGCGGGCCTCCAGCCCGCCGCGTCGACTTCAAGGGCGCGACTGAATGTACACGGATCCGCCGGCAATGCTCGTGATTCGGCGGGTTGGCCGGAACGGACCAATGCGATCACACACAGTACAAACAACCAACTGCGATTCATGGCGACGCCCGTCCGGGTCGAAAGCTCGCGGCCAGTCCGGCTGCGTACGTGACCGTCGAACCAATTACCGCGAACCACGGCCACGCGACGACCACGCCGTATCGCGGCGCCACAAACTTTACGACCAGCAAGGCGGCCAGTCCAGCAACCAGGCCCGCGAGTGCCGCGCGCTGATCTACTCGCTGGGTCAAGACGCCGAGCAGAAACACTCCGAGCAACAGCCCCGACGAGAACCCCGCTATGGCCAGCGCGTTGTTCACCACACTCGTGCTCAGTCGTTCGGCCATGATGCCGATCGCGATCTGGACCACGCCGAACGCAACAGTCAGCACGCGCGTCGTCACAACCGACTTCGCCCCGCTTCGTCGTGGATGCGGGTTTGTCGATCGGTCGGACCCCGACGCGGGCGCCTCGGCCGACACTCGTGACAGGAAGTCGTTCACGACCGCGCCGGCCGACGAGTTGAGCGAACTGGCTGTCGTGGACATCGCCGCCGCCAGGATCGCTGCGAGCATCAGCCCGATTGCCCCAACGTCGCGCGGCATCTCCTCGATGATGAACGTGGCGAATACGTGGTCGTTGCTGGGAAACGTGCGCGGCGGAACGACGTCGGCGTAGAAGCACGACAGCCCCACTCCCAAGAGCAGGAACAGAAGAAACTGCGCGAAGACGAAGAACCCGCTGGCGACCAGCGCCACGCTTGCGTCACGCCGACTGCGGGCGCACAACAGCCGCTGCACCATCATCTGATCGGTGCCGTGCGTGCCAAGCGTCAGGAACATGCCGCCGACCAGGCCGGCCCAGAATGTGAACGGCTCAGACGCAGTGAACCGGAAGTCGAACATGCGCAGCTTGCCCTCGGCCGCGGCAAACGCACTAGCCGAAGTCCAACCCCCCACACGGTCGACAATCACCACGCCGGCAAACACGCCGCCGACCAGGTAGATCGCAAGTTGCAGGCAATCGTTCCACACCACCGACTTCATCCCGCCCATCGTCGTGTAGACGATCGTGACGATGCCGACCACGACGACACACTCGGGCAGCGGCCGGCCGAGCCATTTCACAAGGATGATCGCCGTCAGGAACAGGCGCAGTCCGTCGCCCAGGTTGCGGGTCGCCAGAAACACCAGTGACGCCGTCCGCTTCACCGCGCCGCCGAACCGAAACGCGAGCACCTCGTAGGCCGAGTACAGTTCGCCGCGGAAAAAATGCGGCAGCAGCAGTACGACGATCATCGCGCGGCCGGCGATGTAGCCGAGTGAGAGCTGTAAGAACCGCAGGTCGCCGCCGTCGCGTGCGAACGCCAGGCCCGGCACGCTCAAGAACGTGGCCGTGCTCGTCTCGGTGGCCACGATCGAGCCGAGGATCGCCCACCACGGCAGATTGCGATCGCCCAGCAGGAACGTGTCGAGACTGCGCTGCCCGCGCCCGATCCAGACGCCCAGCGCCACCACGCCCGCCAGATAGGCCGCAAGTACCGCCAGGTCGATGGTTCCAATCACGGTTTCACGTCGTCGTTGTTGCCGGCTTGCCGAGTGGTCTACAATGAGTCGCGAGATCATAACCGACGCGAATCCAGATGCTCAACAAGCTCACCACCGAGGCCCGCAACCCCGACTCGCAGCGCATCGACGAACTGTCGCCGATCGAGATCGTGCGCCTGATGAACGCCGAGGACGCTCGGGTCGCGGCCGCGGTCGCTTGCGAGGCCGAGTCGATCGCGCAAGCCGTCGCCGTGATCGCCGAACGTATTCGGAGCGGCGGGCGACTCATCTACATCGGCGCGGGAACCAGCGGGCGTCTCGGAGTGCTCGACGCCGCCGAGTGCCCGCCGACGTTCAGCACGCCGCCCGAACTGGTCGTCGGTCTGATCGCCGGCGGCCATTCGGCCCTGACTCGCGCGGTCGAAGGGGCCGAGGATCGGCCGGAGAAGGCGGTCACAGACCTGCAGACGATCGGACTCGCCGCGGCGGACGTGCTCGTGGGCATCGCCACCAGCGGCCGGACGCCGTACGTGATCGGCGGCCTGCGCTACGCCCGCGGCATCGGTGCGTTCACGATTGGCTTCAGTTGCAACGACGACTCCGAGTTGGCCGGCGAGTGCGACCTCGTGATCACGCCGGTCGTCGGCCCCGAAGTGATCAGCGGCTCGACACGGCTCAAGGCGGGCACCGCGACCAAGATGGTGCTGAACATGCTGACCACCGGCGCGATGGTGCGACTCGGAAAGACGTACGGAAATCTGATGGTCGACCTGCGGGCCACGAACTCGAAGCTGCTCGCGCGTTCAAAGCGCATCGTGGCCGAGCTGACCGGATTGAGCGAGTCGGAGGCCGAGGACCAGTTGCAGCGCTGCGGCGGCGAACTCAAGACCGCCGTAGTCGCCCAATGTCGCGCCGTGCCGCCGGACGTCGCGCGGCGCATGCTCGAATCGGTGGGCGGTCACCTGCGGGCGGCGCTGCAGCCGACCCAAGTAATCGAGATCTCGGCATGGTTCAAAAAGGTGTCAGGCACCGTTGTGCGAAGCACCCTTCGGGCCGTTCCGGCAACGGTGCCTGACACCTTTTTGAACCATGCCGAGATCTCCCTCACCCCGGTCCAATCCCCGCGAGTGGGGCGGGAGGGTAGCGGTGATGATCATGCCAGGGGCAATCGCGTCGAACTGCACAGCATGACCTACGTGCTTGGCGTGGACGGCGGCGGCACGAAGACGGTCGCCTGGCTCGGTCGGGCCGCGGCGAACGGCGGCGTCGAGGTGATCGGCCGCGGCAGCGCAGGGCCATCGAACCCACGCTCCGTCGGACTCGATCAGGCTCTGGCCTCGATCGACGCGGCGGTCGCGGCCGCGTTTGTCGCCGCTGGTGTGGAGCGGCGACCAGTGCGCAGCGCATGCCTGGCCGTCGCGGGCGCGGGGCGCGACGCGGAACGGCGCGCGCTGAGCGACTGGGCCGGAGCGGCCGGGCTGGCCGAACGTATCGCGGTGGTGCACGACGCCGAACCGCTGCTCGCATCGAGTCCGCGGCCGGGCGTCGGCGTCGCTCTGGTGGCCGGCACCGGCTCGTTCGCCTTCGCGCGCAACGAGCGAGGCGAAACGGCCCGCGTGGGCGGCTGGGGATACCTGTTTGGCGACGAAGGGAGCGGCTACGCGATTGGCGTTGCTGCCTTGCGCGCGGCCGCGCGGTCTACCGACGGGCGCGGCCCTCATACCGCGTTGGTCGACGCACTTCTCAAGCATCTGGGCCTGGCAACGCCGCAGGAACTTGTCGCGGCCGTGTACGAACGCGCGCCCGATCGTGGCCGCGTAGCATCGCTAGCGCCGCTCGTCTCGTCGGTTGCCGACACGGGCGACGCCGTCGCCGACGCGATACTCTCGACCGCCGCGCACGACCTGGCCGGACACGTCGCTACGCTCGTCGCGACCCTGCGCTTTGACACGGCGTCGTTTCCGCTAGTCCTCAGCGGCGGGCTTCTCATCCAAGGCCACTCAGTTCGCCAGCGGGTCCTGTCGGCCATCGCCACGAGCGGTTTGACAGCCGAGATCGTGCAGGTTCCCGAACCAGTTCACGGCGCACTGTTGCTAGCGGCGAACAATCTGGAAGATTCCCCGATCTGCGATACTGCTCGCTAGCGAGCCGAGTGGAGCCGCTACGGTTGGTCATTCCGTCTTGAATTGCAGCGGTCCGGGCGCGGTGACGGCGAGGCTTAGGCCGCCGGGGCCGTCGCCGTTCACGACTTTGAGGAGGATCGTGTTGCGGCCGGCCTTGAAAGTTGTACGCACGCGATTCTGAGCGAAGCCGATCGCTCGCGTCGTGTCGTTCTTGTGAATCTCGTTGCCGTTCAACCATACCTTGCAGCCGTCGTCGCTACCGACGAGCAGCGTGACGTCCTGGTCGGCGGCGCTGTCGGCGAAGACGGCGAAGTAGTGCGTGACGTTGCCTGTCGCCGCGCCGCGGGCGGCATCGAACCTGACCGTGTCGACCGCCGCGAAGCCCGCGGAACTGTCGGCGGCGACCAACTCCCAGCGCAGCTTCTGGCCGTCGGCCACACGATACTCGGCGTCGAAGTCGGGCGAGTCGAGCTTCTTCTCCGGGGCGAACGACCGATCCAGCTCGCGCCGATTGTTTGGAAACGGGCCAATGATCCGAAAGCTGCCGACGCTCTGCGTGTCGCCGACCAGCGATTCGAGGAACGCGAGCAGGTCGGCGGCGTCCTGGGCCGTAATGTCGCGCAGCACGAGTTCCGGCATCAGCGACTTCTCCTGCTTCACCACTTCGCCGACCTCGGCGGCCGGCACCCGGATCAGTTGATTCTGCGAGTCCTTGATCACCAACTGTTGGTCGGTGCGTTCCATCACAAAGCCGGCGTAGACCAGGCCCCGTTTCGTTTCGACGAGGTACGCGACGTACTCCGGAGCGATCGCCTTGGACGGATCGAGGATCGTTTCGAGCAGCGTCTTGCGTTCGTACTTCTTGCCGATCTGGCTCAGATCAGGTCCGACGGTCGATCCTTTGCCGTGGACCGTGTGGCAATTCTTGCACTGCGCGGCTGAGCTTTGGAAGAAAATCTGTTCGCCTCGCTTGGGGTCGCCCTTGAGCGCGAGGATTTCGTCGGGCTTGATCGCCTCGCCCAGTCGCTTGGGCCGCTGGTCGGCGGGGATGAACTTCTCGTAGAGCACGCGCACATTCGAGTCGGCATGGCTCGCCGCCCGGACGATCGCCTGGTCGCGGACGGCGGCGGCGACCGTACCGGCGTCGATCATGCGCAAGAGGACCAGCGCACCGCCGGAGCTTGCCATCAAGCGTTCGGCCACTTGCTTTTGCACCTCGGGCGGCGACTTATCCGCGGCGAGCACGTCGCGCAGGGTCCGTACGTCTTGCATATCGACGAGCGCAGCGAGCGCGGCCTGGCGGATGCCCGCGTCGCGATCGGCGAGCAGGCCGCGGAGCGCATCGGAGATTCCGGCAGGTTTCAGTTGGGCGGCCACCGCGATCGCCCGCTGACGCGTGGACGCATCGCTGCCCGAGCCGATCGCCAATTGGAGCACGTCGTTGCCGACCGCGGCCAGCGAATGCTTGGCGGCCAGGTCGAGTGCGGCGAGTCGAGATTCCTTGTCGCCGAGCAGTTGTTTGATCGTGGCGGCCAGCCGCGCGTCGCCGGCGAGCGGCTTCCAGATGGCGGACAGGTTGCCATCCAGTTTCTGTAGTGCGAGCCGCCGCAGCGCCGGTTTGGCCTGGGCGTTGGCTGCGAGCGCGGCGACGGCCTCGCCGGCCTCGATCGATTGAGTCACCGCCGCAGCTTCAAGGAGCGACTTGCCCGCGGCCTCGTCCAGATCCGGCTTCGATAGGCCCGCGACGAGATACTGGCCCGCCGCCTTGGGATCGAGTACCTGCATGAGCGGAAAACTTGCGGCCGTCAGCTTGCCGCTCCGTTCGAGACGAGTGAACAGCTCAGGCTTCATCTCGCCCGCCGCGATGTTGATCGCTTCCAATTGGTACCGGTCTTTGCCGTCGAAGGACGCGGCCAGTTTGGTCAGCGTGTTCAGTGCTGCCTCGCGGTTGGCCAGGGCAAGCGTCGGTATGGCCAGGAGCACCTCGCGTCGCACTTCCAGCGACGGATCGTCGGCGGCGCCGTCGAAGAGCCGCACTGCGCCGTCGTCCTTCCCGACCAGGCTCCCTTTCTCCAGCGGCCGGTCCTTGGGCACACCTTCGCCCTTGCCGGCCAGGACGTCTTTCATGCGGTCCGCAACTTGCCGCCTGAGGATTCGCGCGGCGAGCGCTCGAAACGCCGGGTCTGGACTCTTGAGCTGCGCGCCCACCAGAAGCGTGCCTTCGCCCGCGATTCGGCCGAGTAGCCAGAGTGCCCGCGCGCGGTAGTTCGGCTCGGGGTCGTCGAGTAGCTTTTTCAGGGCCGGGATGGCCTTCGGTCCTTCGGCCAGCAGGCGCTCACGCGCGAGAAACTGCGTTGCGAGGTTCGGGTTCTTAAGCCCTTCGATCGCAGCCGCGGTGTTCGAGTATGGTCCTGGCTTTCCGATCCGATTGATCTTCGATTTGTCGTTCGGCGTCAGACGGAAGATGCGGCCGCGGTCGGGATCGTTATAGGCGTGGCCGCCAACTCCGCCGTCGTACCAGTCCGATATATATAGACTGCCGTCGGGCGCGGTGCAGATGTCGTCGGGGCGAAAGTAGTTGTCGCCCGCCGAGGTGACCAGGTTCTCGCTGGTCGCCTTCATGCCGTAACCGGCGAGTTCGTGGCGGTAGATTCGGACCTCGCGCGGGCCGGCGTCGCAGTGCAGCGGGGCGTTCTTGAGCTTGGGGCCGAACGCATCGCCTTCGTAGAAACAAATACCGCACGGCGAACCGAACCCGGTGACGAGCGTCGCCGGCACGAAGCCGGGAATGTGGCCGCGGAAGTGCCAGTGCTGACCGAACGGAGTGCCGGGCGGCACGTGACCCTTTGGGCCAGGCGGGCCGCCGAACCAGCCATAGTTGCCACCCTCCATGACCCAGCCGGCCCGCACGCTCTCGTTGCCATCGTTGTCGTTGTCGCTCATGTAGCATTCGCCGAACGAGCTGAGGCACAGTTCGTAGGGGTTGCGGAAATTGACTGCGATGGTCTCGAGTTTCGAGCCATCGAGTTCGCCGCGGAGCATCGCGCCCCACCGGAATTGAATGTGTGAACCGTCAGTGCCCTTGACGTCAAAGCCAGTGTCGCCGTGCGACATCCACCACTTGTGATCGGGGCCGAGCACGAGGCTGTGCGCGCCGTGGTCATGATTGAAGCCGCCGAAGCCGGTAAGCAGTTTCGTGGGCGGGCCGTCGGCCTTGAGGTCGCCATCCTTGTCTTCGTACACCCACAGGTCAGGGCTGGTCGCGACATAGACCTTGGTTCCGGCAACGCAGATGCTCATCGGTGCGAAGATGCCGTCGGCGAACACGGTCGCCTTGTCGGCCTTGCCGTCGCCGTCGGTGTCTTCGAGCACCTTGATCTTGTCGGCAGGCGGCTGCTTCGCCTTCGCGCGGTACCACTGAATCTCTGCGACCCAGACGCGGCCGTGCGTATCGATGTCGATCGCCGCGGGATTGGTGATCATCGGCTCGGCGGCGAACAGCGACAACTCGGCGCCCTCGGGCACACGCAGTTTCTTGAGTTGCTCGTCTGCCGACATCTGGGCCTGGGCCGAACCGGCCAAACCCAACAGGACCACAACGAGTGCGACGAGCGAACGCGGGCGGAGTCTCATCCGAATTTTCCTCCAACGAGTATTGTCCGGCGTGATTGCAGTAGGTTGGCCGACCACGAAGTTAAACGGCCGGCCTCGCGCACGCAATGAGAATGGTGGCGTGGGCGGGTCAGGCCCGCCCCAAGGTCGATCGCATGCGGCAACAATTGGTTGGCTACAGGCATGGTCTTTGGCGGGCCGGCCGCATAATCTACCGCGATGCTCGACAACTCGCGGCCCACGTGCGTGCGTTACGTCGTCGTGGCGGTGACCACGCTGTCGGCGGTGCTGCTGTACCTCGACCGCTTCTGCATCTCGTTCGCCGAACGATTCATCAAGCGCGACCTCGACCTGTCCGACGAGCAGATGGCCTGGATGTTGAGTGCGTTTTTCTGGACGTACGCACTCGGACAAGTGCCGTCGGGCTGGCTGGCCGATCGGTTCGGCGCTCGGCGGATGCTGACGGTGTATATCCTGCTCTGGTCGTTGTTCACGGCTCTGACCGGAGTGGCGGGCGGTTTTGCGGCGTTGCTGGCGAGTCGGCTGGCGTTCGGGCTGGCTCAGGCCGGCGCGTATCCGACCAGCGCGGGCCTGCTAAGCAACTGGATTCCGTTTGCGAGCCGCGGACTAGCGAGCAGTGTGGTCGCGTTCGGCGGGCGAATCGGCGGGTCGCTCGCGCCAGTGCTGACGGCATATCTGATTCTGTGGGCGAGTTGGCGCGAGTCCATGTTCGTCTACGGAGCGATCGGATTGGCGATCGCCACGGTGTTTTGGGTCACGTTTCGCGACCGTCCGGACCAACACGGCCTGTGCAACGCGGCTGAGATCGCTACGATCGAAACGGATCGGCTCGCCCACGCGCCCGATCGCGCTGGCGTTGTCGGCGGCGTTCCGTGGGGACCAATCCTGCGGAGCCGCAGCCTGTGGCTCAATTGCCTGATGCAGTGGGGCACGAACGTCGGATGGGTGTTCCTGGTCTCGTGGCTGCCGCGTTATCTGGAAGAGGTTCACGAGGCGCCGGTGGAGGCGCGCGGCTGGATGACGAGCGCGCCGATCTTCGTCGGCTGGTTCGGAATGCTGTGCGGCGGGTGGCTGACCGACCGATTTGTTCCGGTGCTGGGGTTGCGTTGGGGCCGCAGTGCGCTGGTGGTCGGCTCGCGGTTGGTGGCGATGGGTGCGTACGTGGTGTGTCTCTTGCCGTTGTCGCCCTGGCAGGTGACGATCGCGTTCGCGGTGGTCGCGTTCGGCACCGACGTGGGCATCGGCGCGGTGTGGGCGTTTCAGCAGGACGTCGGCGGCCGGCACGTCGGATCGGTGCTTGGTTGGGGCAACATGTGGGGCAACCTCGGTGCCGCGCTATCACCGCCCTTGCTGAATTGGGCCGTGAAGCACTACGGCTGGGACGCGGCATTCATAGTCTGTGCGGCCGGCTTCCTAGTGTCCGGCCTGGCGGCGCTCGGCATCGACGCGACAAAACGAATCGTGCCGGACGACGAAGCCACTGAATTGAACAGGAGGCAACAGAGGTAACAGAGGCTGCCATCCCATCGTGGTCGTTTTTTCGGCGGCGCAGTTTGGCACGAGGGGCCGCCGTGACCTATGCTTCGAGTGGAGCTGGTCTTTCCAGCGTCTTCCGCGCATCGTGGCCGTACGGTCTGTACGGGCAATGACGAATTCGCGGATCAGTCTTCTCTTCCTGCGATTCTGGGAGTGGGTGCATGAAAACCGTCCTGCGCGGTTGCATGATTGTTGCGCTGCTGGCTTCGGCCGGTTTTGCGGCGTCCGATTTCGCTGCAGATCCCGCCGGCGAGAGAACTCTGAATTGGATGCGATACGTGTACGACGCGGTGACGGGTCAGGACCGGGGCATGATGCGCGATTACGTCGGAGTGAAGAATCCAACGAAGGGAGTGACCGAAGCCGACATCGCCGCCCAACGAAAGCGTTCCGGCACCGTGAAGCACCGTGCGGCAAACCAGGCCAAGCTAACGCCGACCGGACCGGCGGATCTACGACGCAAATCGAGCAACCGCACCGCCGAGACTGCCCGCGTGAGTCGATCGAAATCGAGAACGACCGGAACGACCGCGTCGAACAAGACGAAATGGTTGGCGACGCCACAATCGCGTCGGTCCACTGGCGACGCCAAGGCCTCGTCGAAGGGCGGCTGAATCAAACCAGGAGCCGATCGGCTGCGGGGTCGCCGCGCCGCCTGCGCCGGACCAACTGGTTGAGCACCGTATCGATCGCCTCCACTCTGGAAACCTCCGCTCGATCGAACGGCGTCGTGCGAGGCGACGACCGTTCTCGCCGCGGCTCGATCTCACCACGATCGCCCATCGCCTGAATCACGACCTGCTTCGCACGCGAGAATTCCGACGTGTTGTTTTGCGGGTCGGTCGCGGTGGCCGTAATGAACTGTCCGGCGGGCACGATCAGCGGCAGTTTCGCGGAGAACGAGGCGATGCCGCGGCGGTTGGTCGTGACGGCGACAGACCCGATCATCGTTTGCCCCTCGCCGTGCCCGGAAGCGTCGGCGACGTCATTGGCAAAGAACTCGATTCGCAGCGGTGTGCCGGGCGCGCTGTTGAGCTTTCCCCGGATGGTCGTAGTACCCTGCCGGACGACGATCGACGACAGGGTCGGAAAGTTCTGCAGATCGTTAGGTCCGGCGTCGCGGTCGCCGACGTCGTTTGGAGTGACCCCATCGCCGACGCCGAGATTGATGCCCAGAAGAGCGTTGGCGAAGATCGAGTTCCCGATTATCGAGTTCGATGTCGCTTGGCCATTCGTCTGAACGATGATTGCGCCGTTTTGTCCGTTGAACGCGATGACGTTCCGTTCCGCCGCGATGGTGCCTCCGATCGCGTTGTTTGAGGAGTCCTGGAGATAGATGCCATGGAAGCCGTTTCCCAGGTTGAGGGTTGCGGTCCGGTCGGTGCCGATGAAGTTGCCCTGAACTGCATTGTTCACCGCTGTGTTGGTTGGAGACCCGACGATGCTCACGCCGCTCAGCGCGTTTCCGGCGATGACATTGCCCGCGCCCGGTGTACCTCCGCCAATGGTGTTTCGTGATGCGTGCGTAATGGCCAGACCCAGGATGCGGTTTCCGAGTACTATTGTTCCGTTAACATCGGTACCGATCAGGTTTCCCTGCACGACGTTGCCCGTCGCGGCGACTCCGGTGATTGACACTCCGCTTCCGGTGTTGCCCGAGATGACGTTGCCCTCGCCGGGGGCAGTTCCACCGACGCGGTTGTTTGGACTGTCTTCGATGACGACGCCCTCGCGGTTGCCCAGCGCTAGTGTGCCCGTGGTGTCGGTTCCGATGTAGTTCCCTTGAATGAGGTTGTTCTCGGCGGTCTGTAACTCGGTACTGAGGACGTACACGCCCCAGATTCCGTTGGCGGAGATAACGTTTCTCGCCCCAGGCTCGCTGCCCCCGATCGTGTTGCTGGACGAGATCAGGCGCACGCCGAGCGAGCGGTTGCCGAGCGGCTGTGTGCCAGTCGAGTCGGTGCCGATCAGATTGCCTTTGATCAGATTGCCGGTGGATCCAGGCTCTTCGATCAAGATGCCCGCCTCGTTCGCGGAGATTACGTTGCGGAGAATCAGGTTGTTGGGGCCTTGGACCACGACGCCCTGCAAGAAGTTGCCCAGCGGCAGAGTGCCACTGACGTCCGTCCCAATCCTGTTGTCTTGCACCGTGTTCCCGTCGCCCGAGATGCGGATGCCCTCGCCGTCGTTGCCCGATATGAGGTTGAGGTCGATGACGTTCGAATCTGCCGCTACCTTGACGCCAAAGACACGATTGCCCATGGCGGCAGTGCCGGTCGCGTCGGTGCCGATGAAGTTGCCGAAGACCACATTGCCGATCGCGGCGACGCCGTAGATGTCAATCCCTGCCACGCCGTTGCCTGAGATAACGTTGCTCGCACCGCCAGCCGTCGCTCCGAGTATGACTCCGATCTTGTTCCGAGGTGCGTCTTGAATCGCCACGCCCGTGGTGCCGTTGCCCAGCACAAAATTGCCGAGTACGCGGTTGCCCTCGGCAGTTTCGCCCGCGAACCAAATGCCGGCACCGTCGTTGCCCGAAATCAGGTTGTAGTCAATCTCGTTGCCGGGCGATCCCTGCGACGTGATGCCGTCGCGCCCGTTACCGAGGTCGACCGCACCGGTCACGTCGGTGCCGATGAAGTTGCCCTGGATCACGTTGTCGGTGGACGTGTCGAACAGGGCGACGCCGAACTCGGTGTTGCCGGAAATGATGTTGCGCGCCTCGGTGGTCGCGCCGCCGATCGTGTTGTGCGACGCGCCGCCAAACACCACGACGCCGCTCAAAGTGTTCGCCACGGCCGCCGAGCCGTCGTGGTTGGTGCCGATGAGGTTGCCCACGACGACGTTCTCGTCCGTCCCCGCACCGTTGATGCCGACGCCTTCCCAGCCGTTGCCTGAGATGACGTTGCCCACGACTACGTTGGACTTGGCGCCCGCGAAGACATCGACCCCACGGTTGCCATTGCCCAGGGCTGTTGCGCCGGTCAAGTCGGTTCCAATGTAATTCCCCGCCACCGCATTGCGGTCCGTTCCGGCTTGAAGCAGGCCTATCCCGCCCCAGAGGTTGCCGGAGATAAGGTTACGTTCGGCAGCGTCGGAGTTGCGGTCGCCGTCGGTCCCGATCACGTTCGACTGTGCGGCACCGAGCACCACCACTCCCCATTGGCTGTTCGGCAGCAGCCCGGAGCCGGTCGCATTGGTCCCGATCAGGTTGCCGCGCACCGCGCTGTTCATCGCGCCATCCGAGATGTAGACGCCGTCCGAGTCATTGCCCGAAACGACATTGCGAACGCCGGCAGCCGAACCACCGACCGTGTTGCCATCCGAACCGCGGATCGCGACACCGCGCCCCGTGTTGCCGATGTCCACTGTGCCGGTAATGTCCGTACCGACGAGGTTACCAGCGATCACGTTCGCGGCTGCCAGATCGGGAGCGATCTGCAGCAGTCTGAAGTCCCTCAGCTCTGCCGTGAAAGGCTCCGACGCCGTGCTCACGGCATCCACACCGACTTGCATGTCCGCCGGAAACGGCATCGCAATCGGGTCAAAGGCGTCCCACAGCGAGTCGCCTTGGTTGACGATCGCAAGCAAGTGATTCCCGTGGCGGGTCAAGCGCAAGAACGTCGTTTGGTCAGACAGTCCACGGGTCTGTGCAACGGTCACTTGGCCCGCCTCACGCACCTCAAACAGTGCGTAGGTCACCAGAGTGCCGTCGCGGACATGGGCCGCGCGTTCCAACCGCACATAGTTGGCCTCATCGTGCCAGAGTAGGATGCCGGCCCCGTTGAACGGGATTCGTTCGGGGTGCGTCGGGTCGCCCGCCGCGCGAACCACGCCCGCGACGGTCGCCTCTGCGACGAAATCGTAGAGAACAGACAGAAGCACGCGAGGGGCGTTTACTAGGCCGATCTCGGCCGACAGGTCGTGGGCGGTTCCAGGGACCGTGATGGTCGCGTTGCGTCCATCAAGCGCCACCTGACTATCGCCGTCTGGGTCAGTGATTCGCCCGTCTTGGATCGTGGCCAAATCGAGTGTGGCGAGTTCGCTCAGACCAGTCCCGTAGATCTGAACCCCGTCGCCGCCGTTGCCCGAAATGACGTTGCGCGATCCGGCGCTGGTTCCGCCGATCGTGTTGTTCGCGGTGTCGAGGACGAGCACACCGTGCGAGCCATTGCCACGGTCCATGGCGCCGGCGACATCCGTCCCGATCCGATTCCCTTCGATGCGGTTGCCGCCGTGTCGCGCGAGCACCACGCCGCGGCCGTCGAACTGGTTGATGACCAGTCCGCGCACCGTGCTGTCGCCCGCGACGATCACCAGGCCGTCGCGGCCCGCGCCGGCGCCGCTGCCGTCCAGCTCGACCAGCCCGGCCGGCTGTGTTGTTCCGTCGATCGTCACCGGGTCAGTCACCGTCGGCAGTTCATCCGCCAGTGGGATCGTCGGCACGCCGGCGCCCGGTACGGCGAAGTGAATCTCATCGGCGCCGGCGTTGGCGTTCGCGGCCACGATCGCCCCGCGCAGGCTGCAATGCGCGGCGTCGCACAGGCCGTCTGCCGCGTCGTCGGCCACATTGACCAGGAAGATGCTCAGGACCAAACGAGATTCCAGCGGCTCGCAGCCAAGCCGCGCAGGTCGACGAGGCCGGCGGCGGCCGGGCCGGACACGCTTCGATGGATTGCGGTTCATACCCAAATGATCTCGAAGATACGATGACACGGCGATGAACGATCCTATCCGTCGAATCGGCCACAATCCAGCATGGAACTGGCCTCAAACAAGCGAATCCTGGAGTGCAGCGATTCATCGCCGCTTTGCGGCTGCGCCGCGAGTGAAGCGGCGATTACCGCCCTCCAGACGCGATTGATGGATCTTCAGCGCCGAGTGCGACTCAGCGGGTCAGAAGAGGGGGCGACGAGCGTCGAAGTCGAAGTAGAAGACGCGGATCGAGTCGGCTTCGGAACCCTCTTGATCAGGCGTGATGACTAAATAGCCTTGCACGATTCTGGGACAGTAGCCCGACGCGCCAGCGAGGGGGCACATGGCGAAATCACAAGAAATCAGGCCCGGTCCCTCGCTGGCGCGTCGGGCTACTGTCCCTGCGGACTCCCAGGATCACGCAAGGCCATTGAGCCGATCGCCGAGGATCGTGCGCGACAGGATCGAACCGTCCGGGCCGGTGACCAGGAACTCGGCCGGGTGAACGAACACGATCGGGACCTTGTTCTCTTGGGATCGGGCCTGCACGATCGGGTCGTTCGACTTGGGTCCGAACATTCCGCCCGACGGACAGATCACGAGGTCGGCGCCGTTCACACAGAGCCGCTCGACCAGCGCCCGCTCCGTCCGGTCGGCGCAGATCATCAGGCCCGCGCGGGCGAACGGGGTCGCGAACACCGGCGAGGCGGTTCCGGGCGTGTTGCGATCCAGCTCGTGGCCGAGCTTTTGCTTGCGATACTTGCCGACCAGTTCGCCGTACGGGTTGATCAGCACGGCCGTGTTGAATCGCGCGTCGCCGTCGGCCTCCATCATGCCGGCGACCAGGTGAATATCCAGTTCATCGGCCAGCGCGGCCAGGCGGCGGAAATGCGGGCCGGCGGGGATCGGCTCGCCGAGCGAGCGGTACTCATCGAGCGGAATCGACTTGTCGGCGATGGCGTAGCCGTCGAGAAAGCACTCGGTCGTCACGACGATCTGGGCGCCGGCGGCCGCAGCCTCGCGAATCATCGGCTCGATGCGGCGCATGTTGGCGGCCTTGTCGGCCCGAATCCACTTGAGCACGATGCCGGCCACGCGCACCGGCTCGGCCCGCTGCACCCGTCCGTCGCCGCCGCGCACACGTCCGACCAACTCGTGAACCTTGGTGGTGATGCGATCCTCAACCGACTCGGCGAACGGGCCGGGCAGCGATGTGAACCGCATCGCTCCGCCGCCTTCGTAGCCTCCCTCGGCGAGCACGCGACGGCTCGGCACGTAGCCAAACACGTCGTTCGAGTAGCCCGCAATCCAGACGGCGGGCGGCCCTGCCAATTCGCGCTTCAGCCGCAGCGAGTAATCGACAACAACCTCGCCGGCCAGCGCGACGAGCGTCAGGTCGCCGCCGAACTGAACCGCTTGGACGGGGTACGAGTATGTGTCGCGAATCTTGCCCGTGCGGTCGAGTTCATCGAGCAGCAGGCTTGCCCGGCGGACGTCGGTCTTGTCTTGCGACTCGCGCAGTTTGGCAAGCTCGTCGCGCGACGGCGGCGGGGCAAACTGCAGCTCGACCTCTTCCAGCACTGTGCGTAGCGGGCCGGCTAGGGTCCGCGGCTTGGGCAACAGCGCGGCCTCGACGGCGTTTGCCAGCGATCGGCCGTGCGCTTGAGCCTGCTCGAGCTTGCCGCGCGGATACGGATTCTGATCGGCGCCGCAGCCGGTCAGGAACAGGGCCGTGACGCCGGGGTGCTCGGCCTCGATGTACTGCTGCGCGTAGCCGGCATAGTCGCCGCAGAACTGGTAGAAGCTCAGGGTCGTGTTGTGACACGCATAGCCGAAGACGAGTGCGCGCAACTTGTCGTCGGTCCCTTCGACGCGCAGCACCGGCACGTCGTGGTCGACCGGACCTTCGGGATTCGGACTGTTCTGATAACCCCGCTCGGTCGGCAGTCGCCGATTCATCGCGAACCCGCAACGCGCATGCGCGTAGCTCAACCGCGCTGGTTCGAGCCGACCGAGCGCCTGACCGACGAGTGCGACGAGCTTCTGTGTAACCGAATCGAGATACGCGGTCGCCTGTGCGACTCGGTCCTGTTCCAATCCGTAGAGCGACGCCTTGCTCGCTCGCAACTCCGGCCCGCAGTGGGTGTGCGATGCGTTTAGCAGTAGCGATTGCGGCGGCAGGCCGTGCTTGTCCTGAACCTCGCGCGCCACCGAGTCGCGCAGCGACCGCGGAATCCCGATCAAGTCGGTCGTAACGATGACCAGCCGGGCCCCCGCCGCATCCTCAATCGCCAGCGCCTTGGCGAACAGATCCTGCGCCGCGCCCTCCGACGGCTTCGTCCGTGACGCATAGCCCGCCATCCACATCGACTCCTGCGGCGTGATCACGACCGAGGCCGCGCCCGCCTTCCACTCGACCCGTTCCTGGTCTGCCGCCGACGCGCGGTCGACCGCCGCGAGTGCGAACAGCGCACCAAGTCCAACACGAAGACAACGCAACAACGTGGACGGGCGAATCATGGGAAGCCTCCAGGTTCGCACAAGCGATCAGCGCAACGGCTTGGCCGCCGAGGTCTCTTGAATGTAGACGACCGCGTCGAACAGCGCCGGCAGCGCAGCCGGGCCAAACTGCCGGTCCATCGATTGCGAATCGCGACTCCGCAAACTGCGTCGCGCAGCCAACGAGTGCCTCAAGGCGATCGCCACCGCATCGGCGTCCGCCTGGGTCGCAAGCTAACCGCAACGCGCGGCAAAGGGAAGTCCGCGGCCGGCATTCCCATCAATGTGAGCGTGCTCGATTCTTCCGGCTTGACCCGGCCGAACCCGATTCACACAGGCCCGATGCGCAAGTGAGGGGCATTCCCGGGCCCTCCCCGTGTGCGCCGGGCTCATGTCCCGCGAACGCAGGCCAACGTGAGCGTCGCGGTGCGGCTCGGGAGACCTTGCACGGCGCGATGCGAAACGGCTGGGACGCGGCCGCGGTGTACGTTTGGAACGCGGGCGGCTATCATGCCGCACATGCTCACTGTGGCTCAAGTCGCCGAGTGCCTGGACGAGATCGCACCGCGATCGCTCGCCGAGTCGTGGGACAACGTTGGCCTCATTGTCGGCGACCGGCAGGCGTCTGTGACGCGGGTGATGACCTGCCTGACCGTGACGCCGACGACCGCGCGCGAGGCGATCGACCGCGGCGCGCACTTGATCGTCACTCATCACCCCGTGCTGTTTCGCCCGGTTCAGCGACTGACGACGGACGAGCCGCAGGGGCGGATGCTGCTGGAACTGATTCGCGCCGGTGTCGCCGTCTACAGCCCACACACTGCGTACGACGGCGCGGCCGGCGGCATCAATGACCAACTCGCCGCGCGGCTGGGGCTGGCCGGATGTCGGCCGTTGCGGCCCGCGGCGCGGCCGGCCGAGTGCAAGATCGTCGTGTTCGTGCCGCACGGCGATCTCGAAAAAGTCAGCCGTGCGATGTTCGACGCGGGCGCGGGAGTGATCGGTGAATACCGCGAGTGCAGTTTCCGCGTCGGCGGACGTGGGACCTTCTTCGGCTCCGAGGCGTCGAACCCGACTGTCGGCCAGGCCGGACGACGTGAGGAAGTGGACGAGTTCCGATTGGAAATGATCTGCCCGCAATCAGCCACCGCCCCAGTACTCGCCGCGATGCGAGCGGCTCATCGGTACGAAGAGCCTGCCTACGACGTGTACCCGCTCGCGCCGCAACCGGCCCGTGTCGGAACCGGCCGGGTCGGCAACCTAGCCGTGCCCGAACCGCTCGAACAGTTTGCTCGCCGCGTCCAGTCGGCCCTCGGCATTGGGCCTATTCTGGTGGTTGGTCCACGCGAGCGTGTCGTCGGCAGGGTAGCGATCGGATGCGGTTCGGCGGCCGAGTTCATTGGCGATGCGGCGGCTAGAGGCTGCGACGTGTTGCTCACCGGCGAAGCCACGTTCCATCGCCAACTCGAAGCCGAGGCGGCCGGCCTCGCGTTGGTGCTCGCCGGGCACTTCGCCACCGAGCACCTGGGCGTCGGGAACCTTGCGACTCGCCTGTCGCAGCGATTCCCTGCGGTAACGGTCTGGTCCAGTGAAGCCGAGCGGGACCCTGCGTACCTCATCGAGTCAAATCGACCCAAGTAACCGTGCGCCGGAACGAGCGAACTGGTTGCCGGCAGACAGTCGCGGTGGTCCGAGGCCCGCCGAGTTTTCTCTTGCCTTTGGCGCGCACGATGATTACCATCAAGCCACTTTCGCTATTCTCAGTTCGGCCAGGGCAGGGGCAAAAAGGGGTTGCCCATGCTTGCAGATCCTCACGCATTCGAAATCCGATCGGTCGGGTTCTTTCTTCATCTTCTTTCAAAGGAGAGTAATCATGACGCGCGCAGATCGAGGGTTTACGCTGATTGAGTTGTTGGTAGTGATTGCGATCATCGCCGTTCTGATCGCGTTGCTTTTGCCGGCCGTCCAAATGGCCCGCGAGGCGGCGCGGCGGACGCAGTGCCGGAACAACCTGAAACAGATTGGACTGGCGATGCACAACTATCACGACAGCTTCGGCGCGTTTCCACCGGGGCGCATGCACCCGGAATCGTTGGGAACATTCAGTGGTCGCGTCGGGCCCTTCTGTCATCTCGTTCCGTATCTTGATGATGCCAATATCTTCAACTCCGGGAACTTCGTGATGGGAAACGTCTTTCCGGTGAACACTACGGCCTTTCGGCAGCAGTTGGAGACTTTCCTTTGCCCGTCGGACGCTGCACTGCCGGGAGGCTTCGTTGCCGCGCTTGTTCCGGCGTTCGGTGATTGGGGTGATCTAAACTACAGGGTCAACTACGGGGGCACCAGTAGCTGCCAAACCAGGTTGACGGCCAATGGCACCGTCACCGGCCCGACCAATCCAGTTTGCGCCCAAGAGATGAACGGCGCGTTTTCCGACAACGGACCGCTGGCAGCCAGAGATTTCGCTGACGGCCTGGCCCATACCGCTGTGGCAAGTGAACGTTGCCGGGGTGACATCAATGGGCTTATCAACAACTCAGGCATCTTGAATAGGCGCACGGACATGTTGGTGAACGTAGGGGGCGGCTCTGTGACGATGACGACCGCTCAGCATCTGCAAATCTGTGTTGCTAATAGCTCCACCACACCACCGGGAGGTGGGAACCGTGGTTTCAGCAATATGGGGCGAGACCTCTGGCCCGAGGCCTCGTATCAACACACGTTCTACAATCACATCCTCACGCCCAATTCAACTACGGTTGACTGTGGAAACAACTGCAACTTCCAAGACTCAAACACGCGGGCCTGCACCAACAACGTCTCTCGAGCTATTGTGGCGCCACGAAGCTACCATCCGGCGTCGGTCAATGTGCTCATGGCCGACGGGGCCGTTCGCAGCGTTTCCGACGCCGTAAACGAGACCATCTGGCGCGCGATTGGCTCAAGGAACGGGCAGGAACAGGTCGGCAACGCAGACTTCTAGTCCTCAAACAAGCGAACTTTGGAGTGCGGTGGCTGGACACCGCTTTGGTTTGCCTGGAATGTCCGTGGCGATCGATC
>DAIOWH010000062.1:2906-31295 GCA_036758585.1 Planctomycetia bacterium | reverse complement strand
CCAGTTCGATTCGCACCGTTCCAGTTCGATTCGCACCGTTCCAGTTCGATTCGCACCGTTCCAGTTCGAGGTTCCGCGAACATCTCCCTCTCCCCGCTGCGGGGAGAGGGTCGGGGTGAGGGGCGATTTGTGGTTTCAGGGTGCTCATTGCGACGACTGATCAGGCCGCCGGCAGTTTCCACGGGTCGCGATACTGCTTCGTGAGCATCGCCGTAGCCTCGGCGTCGCCGGGGAAGGTCTCGGTGGCAGGGTCGAAGTTCAACACGCGGGCGAGCCGATAGGCGATCTCGCCCAGGTGCACTAGCGCGCACGTCCGGTGCGCAATCTCGGCCGACGCGGCCGGTTCCTTGCGGCTGCGCACGCAGTCGAGAAAGTTCGTCACGTGGTCGGGCATGCCCGCGCCGCCGCGCATCGTCGGGCCGGGTTCCTCCTTGCGGCCCAGTCGCACCTCGAAGTAGCCGCGGCGCGTAAACAGCATCCAACCCTCGGTGCCGTAGAACGCGTTGCCGCTGTCGTAACCGTACAGTCCGTACGGCGTCCAGCCGCGGTCTTCGTACAGCAGCACTTTGTCGTCGGCGAACTGGTAGGCGACCATCATGTTGTCGGGAAACTCGCGCTCGCCCGTCAGGTCGATCTTCGAGCCGTGCGCGGTGATACGAATCGGATGGTCGGGATCGCCCAGCCCGAACCGAGCCATGTCAATGTCGTGGACGCCGTCGTTGCCGATGTCGCCGTTGCCAAAGTCGCGCAGCCAATTCCACCCGCCGTGAAACCGTTTCGGATTGAACGGCCGCGCGGGCGCGGGACCGAGCCAAACGTCGTAGTGAACGCCCTTGGGCGTCGGGGCGTCGGCGACCGCCGGGCCGTGCGAATGCCGCTGAACGTTCCATGCCTTGGTCGTCTTGACCTTGCCCAACACGCCGGACCGAAGCACCTCGGCCGCCTTGGCCGTCACCTCGCTCGATCGCATTTGCGTGCCGTGCTGCACGATGCGGCCGTTTTTCTTGGCCGCATCGACCAGCAGCCGCCCTTCGCGAAACACGTGCGACGCCGGCTTCTCGACGTACACGTCTTTGCCCGCCAGCACGGCCGGGATCGCGATCGGACAATGCTGATGATGCGGCGTCGCGATGAACACGACGTCGATCGACTTGTCGTCGAGCAGCCGGCGAAAGTCGACCTGCATCGCGGGCTTCAGTCCCTTGGCCTTGTCGAGCGTTTCGGCCATCTGGCCCATACGATTCTCGTCGGGGTCGCAGATCGCCGCGACGACGGTATCCTTGCGGCTGAGCAGCGGGTCGAGATACGACCGGCTTCGTCCGCCGGTGCCGATGAGCGCGACCGAGAGCGTTTCATTGGCCGACGCGGCTTGCACCGGCGACGTCATGATTCCGCTCGCCCCCATCACCGCTGCCCCGGCAACACTCGAACCGACAAACTGACGGCGCGTGAATCGTGGCATGGCTGATCCTCCCGACGCGTCGAACGCCGAGAACCGTCAAACCGCTGAACCGTTCAACTGTTCAACCGTTCAAACTGTTCGACACGGTCCGCAACAGCATCGCGTCGCCAAGCATCCAGTGCAAGACTCAGAGCAGTCGAGTTGCGACCTTCATCGACGCTGCTGGAGGACCGTATGAATGGGTTGCTCGATTAGAATGGCCGACGAATAGCGTCCGATTCCGGTGTAGAATGCTCGTGACTCTGAATTGGACGAAGCTGACAACCGAGCCTGGCGTCACGGCGGCAATGGACCCACATGATTCCCGAATTCAACGACCACGGCTTCCTGCCGCCAGGAATACACCCTGCCGGCTTGGACGAAATCGAGGCCCGCTTCGGTCGGCAGTCGGAGTTGCGGCGTGTTCAGATGCAGTCGCTGGGTTGGCTTGTGGATATCGCGCAGCGAGCGGGAATCGCCCGAATCATCATCAATGGCAGCTTCGTGACAGATGTCTTGGAACCGAACGACGCAGATTGGGTGCTGCTGATCGGCCCTGACTACCCACGCGAGGCGGCCGCCGAGGCTGAACTGTCGGCGGGTCTGCCGCTCTTGGAGGTTCAGATCGTCGAAGAGGAGGGCTTCGAGTATCTGGTCGGCCGGTTCTTCGCTACAGATCGAGATTCCAATCCGAAGGGTATGATCGAGGTGATGCTATGAGCATTCTGAACCAACGCCAGTTGCACAACACGCAGCAGAAACTGCGGGAACTGGAGGAACGCTGCGCAGCTATCAAACAGAAACCCGCGGCCAATCCACGTGGCCGCGAGTTGACGGTCCGTTCCCTCAACGGCCTGATCAAGCAACTCAGGGAAGAGATCGCCCGATACGAACTACGCAAGACGGCCGATTCGGCGCGCGATTGATTGACTGGTTGACGTTTCAGTGCGTCTGGGGCTGGGCGACCGCTGCTGCAAGCAAGTTTTCGGCGTTCAAGGCAATCGGCAAGCCAACCAGTGTCCGTAGGAACAGCACGTGGGCTTCGCGCACGGTTTGGCCGGTGGCGGCGGAGACGGCGGCGGCGTAGGCGCGGAGCTGTGGGGTGTAGTGTTCGGCGCGGCCGGGCTCGTCGCCCGGCGCGATCGAGTCGGTCTTGAAGTCGACGAGCAACAGGCCGGCATCCTCCTCGGCCAGCGCGTCGAGCCGGCCCTCGACCAACGCGCCGTCTTGCATGTAGGTGAATGGCACTTCGAGGTGCAGTCGTTTGGCGGCGAGCAGTCGTTGGACGAGCGGCGTCTCTATCGCGGCGGCCACGAGAGCCGCGGCGGATGCGGCGGTGGCATTGTCCAGGTGGTCGTCCGCGGCCAGGCGCGTCGCGAACTGGTGCTCCTGCCCGGCGCCGGCGGCGCCCGAGAGACGCAGTTCGAGCAGCCGATGAGCCAATCGTCCGAACTGGGCGCCGCGCGGTCCGTCGGCGGCAGCGGTCGGTTGTGGCGCGGCAGGCGCCTCGCTCTCCGCGCTGGGGCGAATGATCCGACGCCCCGCGCTCGCCCGCGCCAGCACGCCGTCTCGCTCGCGCAGCCACTCGGTGCGCGCGGCCAGGAACGCCTCGGCCTCGCGTGCGCCGGCCAGTTCCCTCAAGTCGACGCGCGGCGAGTGAGTCACTTCCGGCCAGTCGCCCAGCTCGCGGGCGTCGAAAACTCGCATTCCATCGACACGCGTTCCCCACGGCGGGTTGGCGGGCGGTGGAACGAGGTCCTTGATGTACTGCAACATGCCGCCGGGCTGCTTCTCGGCCTTGTTCCAGAACACCGGCAGCACCAGGTAGTCGCGCGCACGGGTCGCGGCCACGTAGAAGAGGCGGATGCGTTCGGCTTCGTCGCGGCGCTGGTCCCAGGCCGCGGCGGCGTGCCAATCGCGCGTGGCCAAGTTGCCGCAGCACATGTGCAGCACGCCGCGCGAACGATCGAACACCAGTGGACCGTCGCCCGCGCGTTCGCCGGCCGCGAGGTTCGCTACGACGGTCATGGGAAACTCCAGGCCCTTGGCCGCGTGCACCGTCATCACTTGCACCGATTCGTCGCCCGGCTCGGCGGTCGCGCCCTCCGATTCGCCCTCGCGGTCGGTCTGCCGCTGTTCGAGCCAGCCGGCGAACCCGCGGAACGTCACGGCGCCGCCGCGCTCGAGACTCCGCGCGGCGTCGACGACCTTCATCAGGTTGGCCACGCGCGCCTCGCCATGCGGCTTGGTCAAGAACGACTCCAACCCCTTCGTGGCGTCGAAGAAGTCGATCAGCAGTTGATGCACAGGCCGGCTGTTTCGATCGCGGTGCAGCCGCGCGAGCAGCTCGAAGGCGCCGGCGATCGGTTCGGGCGCGGCCGCACTGGGCCGCAGGTAATTGAATCGACCGCCTGCCAGCGCGTGACGCAGCAGGTCCTCGTCCGAGCAACCGAAAAACGCCGACCGCAGCACGCCGACCACGGCGATCGCATCTTCGGGGTTGTCGAGCGCCGCGACCACGTTGATCAGGCTCTTGATTTCGAGCCGCTTGTACAGGTGTCTGCCGCGGTGAATCTGATAGGGCAGCTCACAGGCCCGCAGCGCCTCTTCGAAATACTCGATGCCGGTCGTCTGCGGCAGCAGGACCGCCACGTCGCCGAAGTGCACCGAGCGTTCGCCCCGGCCGATCGGCCACTCCTCGGCCACGGCGTGCTGGATCAGCCGCGCGATTGCACAGCCTTCGCGAAACCGAATCTTGTCCATGTGGCCTTGGCGGTCCGTTGGCTGCGGCGGATAGAGCAGCACGACCTCGCCCGCCGACTCGGCCGCCTTCGGGCCGGGCAGCAGCGGCACATAATCGGGCTGATAGTATCCGTCGGCCGACCGCGCGATGAGTCGCTGGAACACGCGGTTCACCCAGTCGATCAGGCCGTGTCCCGATCGGAAATTCTGCTGGATGCGCAAGTGCTGCGACTCGCCCAGCTCGTGCACGCACTCGTCGTAAACTTCGATGTCGGCCCGGCGGAAGCGATAGATCGACTGCTTCGGATCGCCCACAACGAACAGGCGATCGGCGCGGGCTTGCTGCTGACCTCTGGCCGCTGACCGCTGACCGCTGTCCTCTCCCGACGCGCCGCCAAGCAACATTGCGACCTCCGCTTGCAGCGGGTCGGTGTCTTGGAACTCGTCGATCAGCAGGAACCGAAACCGGTCGCGAAAGTACAGCCGCGCCTCTTCGTGCTCGGCGAGCAGCCGGCGAGCGCCGAGCAGCAGGTCGTCGAAGTCGAGCACGCCGCGATCTTCCTTGAGTTGATTGTAACTGCGAACGAACTCCGCGAGCCGTCGCCCGACCGCCACGGTCAGGTTGTGCGTCATCGTCGCTTGGCACTGCGGCAGTAGCTGTTCGCGGGTTTCATCGAGCAACCGGCGCAGCTCGTCGAGCTTGGTCTTGTCGCGCCATTTCTTGGCGTCGCCGCCGAGCTTGTCCTCGATCGCAACTTCCAGCAGCTTCGCGCGTGCGTCGCGCGGCGAGGTGATCGCCGACAGGGCCGTCCACTCCTCAATAAACTCACGGGCGATGCGTCCGGCCTTGCACTCCTTCTTGGCGTGGGTCAGGCAGCCGCGCATCGCTTCGACCTGTGCGCCGACCCGCCGTCGGCACTCGGCCCAGGCGGCGACGTCGTCGATAGGCTCTGGCAGATGCTCCAACAAGTCGCGATTCCTGATCAGCGAGTAGGCCAGATCGCGCAGGTTGGCCGACCGATCGTCGGAACTCGCCCGGTCGGGCCGGATGCCGAGCCGGATCGCGTCGCCGAGCACTTCGTCGTCGGCATCCTGGAACGCCTCGTCGCGCCAGCGCTGCCATGCCTCGTCGCAAAGCAGCGACTGAGCAAGCTGATCGATCGTGCCGCGCCCCGGATCGATGCCGGCCTCGACCGGCCGTTCGCGCATCAGACCGGCGCAGAACGAGTGGATAGTCGAAACGCTGGCGCGGTCGAGGTCCGCGAGCGCGTCGGCCAGCGCGGCGCGCTCGGCGGCGTCGAGCGGCTCGCCGTCGTACCGGCCTGACGACGCCGCACGCTCGAGGGCATCGCGCAGGCGGGCCTTGAGTTCACCGGCCGCCTTCTCGGTGAACGTGATCGCGACGATCTCGCTCATGCGCACCGGCCGCGGCGGATCATCGACCCGCGCCTTGCGCAGCAGGTTCACGATCCGCGTTACGAGCAGCGTGGTCTTGCCCGTGCCGGCGCCCGCCTCGACGACCAGCGACTCGTCGATGCTCTCGGCCGCTCGGCGGCGGTCGGCCCAGTCCAGTGGCTTTGGTTCAATGGTCGGCATCGCGTCCACTCAATCCTCGTCGGCGTCGGCCGAGAGTTTGAAACCGTCGGTCTTGATCTCCAAGAACGGCTGTGCCGCCGGATCGGATTGCTTGAGCCGCGCGATGTCGTCTTGCACGCCCATGCAGATGCGGTCGTAGGGGCAAAACTCGCATGCCGCCTGGCCGGTGTACTGCATGAACAGGCCGGCGTCTATGCCGTCGGCAATCGTGCGGAGCACGTCGCGCAGCCGGGCGTCGAACCGAGCGGTGGGCGCGGGAAGTTCGACGGGGTCGACGCCGGGTTCGTACGAGATGTAGCGGCCGCCGGCACGATCGAACTCCGCCTGCGGCCGCAGCATCGCTTGAGCGCCGAGCAGGTAGATCGGCAACTGGATCGCGGTACCTAGCGCCGTGCCGTCCTTGCCGAGCTCCGGGAGCTTCTTGCCCTTGTAGTCGATCACGTAGATGGCGCCCGCGGCCAGGTCCACTCGGTCGATGAACCCGTGGAACTGAATCGTTCGGCCGTCGCCGATATCCAGCCGCGGCGGATCGTTCGACAGTCCGTCGGCCGACTCGCCGCGCCCGAACGCCTTCTCAAAGTATGCCGGCAGCCGGCCAGTCGTGCGCTGGTCGATTGCCTCGCGAGCGATGAACTCGCGAAAGAACAAATCGAGGCGCTCGCGCTCGAATCGCCAGCCCAGTCCCGGGCCACACGCGCCCGTGGCCTCGAACTCGGCCAGATGCTTGCCGGCGATATCGAGCAGGTCGGCCAGCGTCGAATCGTCGAGCGGCAGCCGGCGCTCGTCGCGCATCTTGGTCAGGAACTCGGCCAGGATGGCGTGGACCATCCGGCCCTTGGCAATCGGATCGGACCGGATCAGGGACTCAGGCTCTTCGAGTTCTTCGAGCCGCAACAGGTTGTGCATGTAGAAACGGAACGGGCATCGTGCGTAGTCTTCGATGCGGCTGGGCGAGATCGGCGCGTGGAGCGGCGAGCGGCCGCGCAGCGATTCGATCAACTCGGGGTCCTCGACGCAGCCGTCGTAGCGCGTGAGGCGCGGCCTCGACCAGCGGACGAACTCGGCCCGGACCGCGCGGCCGAAGTGCGGCGAGATCGCGGCGAACGCGGCGAGCGTCGCCGGCTGCGCGTGCATGGCGCGGGCCGCGTGGCCCAGGTCGTAGTCGAACGGCGTGGCCGCACGGATCGGGTCGGCCGCGACCGGCGACAGCGGCACACGTCGCAGTCCAGGCCAGCGCGCCAGCGCGTCGTAGGTCGCCGGCTCGAAGTGCCGACGGGTTTCGGCGAGCGTCGGCGGGCTGGAAGACCCCTCACCCCAACCCTCTCCCCGGAGGGGAGAGGGCGAAAGAGAGAAGGAGTCGCCGCCACTTCTTGCCTGATCCCGCCGGCGTTCTAGCGCCGTCCGCACCGAATCACTGCTCTGACTTCTCCCTCTCCCCTCGGGGGAGAGGGTCGGGGTGAGGGGTTCCTCGGTTTCTCTGCTTGGCGCGTCAAAGGCGAAGGCGAGTTGCTGGGGCGCGGGCTTCGACTTGCGAGCGGTCTTCTTTCTGATTGTCCCGGCCGGTGCTTGGTCATCATGCGGTTGGGAGGTCGGCGCTGTGTCAGGTGCCGGTGAGGCGCGATCGACTGCGTCTAGCACTCGCAGCAGAAAATAGGACGGCACCTGCGCAGCCGCCGTCGCGCCTTCGATGCGGGGAAAGGTGAGGAACAACCTCTCGCGCGCGGCACCGACGGCCAACCGAAACAGCAAGCGCTCTTCGAGCACCTGCCGGCCCTTTTCTGCGAGTTGCGGCGCGACGGCGGGCGTGATCGCGGGCAGCCGCCGCAGTGGGTCCACGCCGGATCGTGCAGTCGGTTTCGACGCCGGCTCGCGCGCGGGGAAGATCGCACGCAGCGATTCACTCAACATCCGCCGTTCATGATCGAGCAGGATCGGGTCGAGCGTCGGCTGCTGTGGAAATGATCGTTCGACAAGCCCCGGCACGATGACGGCGCGGAACGGTACGCCACGCGCGTGCATCAGACCGACGACGGTCGGCCCATCGCCGAGCGTGCGGTCGGCCGGAACCCTGTCCGACGCGAGCGCATCGGCGGCCAATCGGTCGAAGAGGCCGATGTTCGCTTCCTTGTGCAGACATTCGAGCGCGGCAAGCCCAGCAATCGACTGGACGACGCGGTCGCGCTCGTCGCTCGACCGGATCAGCGATCCAAACGCCTCGACCGTGCGCGCGACCAGCTCGCCCCACGTGGCCGCTCGTTCGATCAGCGCGAGTTGGTCGAAGAGCGCCTGGACAGTCTTGAGAAATCCGCCCACGAGTTCCGGGTTGAGCCGTCGGGCGCCGTCGTCGCGCCGCTCCGGATCGTCTTGGGCCGCCACGGCGCGGCGATGTAGCGAGCCGAGCCGGCTGAGCCACTGGTCTCGGCCGCGAACGATATTGGCTCGCATGCTGATTGCGTCCCACAGCGCCGTCGGCGCGTGATCTGCGCCGACCAGCGAACGGAAGTCGATGTCGGCGAACGTCAGAAACTCCATCACGGCGCGACGCGACATGCGCTCGTGCAGGATGTGAAAAAGCAGGGCGAACGACCGCCCGGCCCGCGTTTCTTCGAGCGGCAGTCCGTTGGGACAGTAGGGCGCGACGCCCGCTTGCTCGAGGGCGCCCCGCACGTCGCCGAGCGACGCGGCCGGCGAGCGCAACAGCACAGCGACGTCGCCGAACGCCATGCCGTCATGCTTCGCCAGGTCGAACACGATGCGTGCAATCTCCGCCGACTCGCCGGTCTCGCCCGGCGTGGAGACGACCTCGACCGCGGCGATGGATCGGGCGGAGCAGACCGGTCCGACAGGTCGGACCAGTCCGGCGGGTCGGACCGGTAGGTCGGACCGGTCCAGTGATTCGAGTGGCGCGAACAGCCGGCGGCAGAGGCGGTCGAGTTCTGCGGCGCGATCGCCGGTGCTAGGCGCGAGCGACGTTTCGACGAAGCCGGCGTCGAGCAGCATCTGGCGCGACGGCGCGGCGTACTCCCACGCGGGCAGCGGCCCGTACGGAAAAAACACGGTGGTCGGCAAGGTCGCGGCCGCGCGGACGATCAACTGAGCCTGGATGCCCTTGAAATCATAGAGACCGTAAACGATCAGCTCGGCAGCCTCGCGCACCAGCGCGTCCGAGTCGAGTTGCTCGGCGGCCAGCAGGTGCCGGTCGGCGTCGTCGACGAACCGGTGGCTGACCTTGAGTTCCTCGTAGCGTTTCCAAATCGCCCACAGTCCCTGGAGCCTTGCCTGGGCCGTCTTGTGCAGGCTGCGGATTCGGCCGGCGGCTTCGTCCAGACTGGCGGGCGTGATGCACGCCTCTTTCAGGTCGGTGATCGTGCGCAGCATCGCGCGGTGCAGGCCGGGCCGTTCGCGCAGCGCGCGGAAGTACGAGTTCTCGCCGGCGTCGGCGAACGCGCGGGCGATCAGCAGTTCGTCGGCGAGCGGCGGCAATGGCGAGATGTTCTCGACCACCGAAACGGCCGCCGTCAGCTCGCGCACCCACTCGGCGAACGTCATGAGCCGCACGTTCATGTGTGCCGCGCCGCTCGCGGCGAGGCTGCGACGCAGGTGTACGCGCAGCAGGTTCGTGGGCACGAGCACCAGCAGCGGCCGCAACGGATCATCGCGGCGCAGCGAGCCCACGCGCTCGACGAAGGCAGCCTGGAGTTCCGGAAAGTCGCCGGTAAACACCAGCCGCGGCAGGTCCGATCGTGACTTCCGTGGTTTCATCCGACCTCCAGGCGGCATTGTCGCGTCCGGCGGTCGTTGCGGCAACGCGGGTGGGCCAAGAGATTTCTCGGCGCTCTTGCAATCGTCTCACCACATGGACACTCTGTTGCGGACCCACGGCAACGACAGGGGCCGCGGCCGTCTCACCACTGGCGGATGAAACAGCAGGCGAGCCGCCTGCGCCCCAAACTTGGTGGAGAGCCGGCAATCCCAAAGGAAGGAGCAACTCGTGAACGCCCGTTCCATCCCTCTCATCGCGATGAACCTTATCACCATGACAACACTGATGAACGCCGCCCACGCCGACGAAGGCATGTGGGTCTTCAACAACCTGCCACGCAAGCAACTCAAGGAGAAATACGGTTTCGAGCCGACCGACGAGTGGGCCGAGCACGTGATGAAGTCGTCGGTGCGGTTCAACTCGGGCGGGTCGGGATCGTTCATCTCATCCGACGGTCTCGTGCTGACGAACCACCACGTCGGCGCCGACACGCTGCACAAGATCAGTACGAGCGAGCGCGACTACTACAAGACCGGCTTCTACGCGAAACGACTGGAAGACGAGGCCAAGGCGCCCGACCTGGAGCTGAACGTGCTGCAGTCGATCGAGGACGTGACCGACCGGGTGAACGCGGCGGTGAAGCCGGAGATGAATCCGGGCCAGGCCTTCGCCGCACGTCGCGGTGTGATCGCGACCATTGAAAAGGAATCGCTCGAAAAGACCGGCCAGCGCAGCGACGTCGTGACGCTCTATCAGGGCGGGCAGTATCACCTGTACCGCTACAAGAAGTACACCGATGTGCGGCTGGTCTGGGCGCCCGAGTTCGGCATCGCGTTCTTCGGCGGCGACCCGGACAACTTCGAGTACCCGCGCTACGACCTCGACGCATGCATCTTCCGCGCGTACGAGAACGACAAGCCGGCCAAGATCGAGCACTTTCTGAAATGGAGCAAGGCGGGTGCGGGCGACGGCGAACTGGTGTTTGTCTCGGGCCACCCCGGCCGCACCAGCCGGTTGTTCACCGTCGAGGCGCTCAAGTTCCTGCGCGATTACCGAGTGCCGTACGTGCTGAACCTGCTGCGCCGCCGCGAAATCATGCTGCAGCAGTTCGGCTACGAGGGCGAGGAACAGGCGCGCGTCGCCAAAGAAGAACTGTTCAGCATTCAGAACAGCCGCAAGGCCTACTACGGCATGATCCAGGGCCTGCAAGACCCCACGCTGTTGACCCAAAAGGCGTCGGCCGAGGGGCGGCTGCGGGCTGCGGTCAACGCTAACGCAAAGATGAAAGCGGCGTATGGCGGCGCGTGGGACCGCATCGCCCAGGTGCAAAAAGATTACGCCGAGCTGCTCCGCGAACGAGCGCTGTTGGAACTGGGCCAGGCGTTCAACTCGCAGCTCTTCGGCATCGCTCGCACACTTGTGCGCATGGCCGACGAAAGCGAGAAGCCGAACGCCGAGCGGCTCCGTGAGTACACTGACGCCGGCCGCGAATCGCTCGAACAGGAGTTGTACTCGACCGCGCCGATCTACGACGACTTTGAGCGGGCCAAACTGGCCGATTCGCTCGGCATGCTGGCCGAGATGCTGGGCGGCGACCACCCGACAACCGAGAAAGTGCTGGCGGGCAAGAGTCCGCAGGCCCGCGCCACCGAACTCATCGCCGGCACGAAGCTGAAGGACGTCGCCGAACGCAAACGACTCGGCGAGGGCGGCAAGAAGGTGGTCGATGCCTGCAAGGACCCGATGATCGAACTGGCCCGGCTCGTCGACTCGGACGCCCGCGCGGTGCGCAAGCGGTTCGAGGAGAAGGTCGAGGAGCCGGAGCGGCAGGCCTATGCCCAGATCGCCAAGGCGATCTTCGAGACCGAGGGCACGGGCAAGTATCCCGACGCCACGTTCACCCTGCGGCTCTCGTACGGCGCCGTGAAGGGTTACCAGGAGGCCGGTCGGACGATCGAGCCGTGGACGACTATCGGCGGCGCCTTCGAACACGCGACCAACCACGGCAACAAAGACCCGTGGGTGCTGCCCAAGACATGGCATGAACGCAAGGACCGGCTCGACGCCAAGACTCCATTCAACTTCGTGTGCACCTGCGACATCATCGGCGGCAACTCGGGCAGCCCAGTGATCAACCGCAACGCCGAGCTAGTCGGCCTGATCTTCGACGGCAACATCCAGTCGTTGGTGGGCGACTACGTGTTCGACGAGACGC
The DNA here is from genome assembly GCA_036758585.1 of Planctomycetia bacterium. Classification (GTDB taxonomy): domain Bacteria; phylum Planctomycetota; class Planctomycetia; order JALXBF01; family JBGPMX01; genus DAIOWH01. The sequence goes on along the minus strand of DAIOWH010000062.1, from coordinate 19,538 downwards.
AGAACCGGGCCGTGGCCGTCCATTCATCGGCCATCGTCGAGGCGCTGCGCAAGGTCTACGACGCCGGCCCGCTGGCCGATCAGCTTGGTCGATAGCAGCGATCGTGCAACACGTAGGCCGGGTGCAGCACCCGGCCTACCTTGGCGGTGTTATTTTCTTACGCGAATTGTAAGGTGGTAGGTGGTAGGGTGGGACAAGCGTAGCGCCGGCCCACCTGCCGGTTCTGGTGGGCCGGCGCTACGCTTGGCCCACCCTATCCATGAAAGGCGATCGGTTCATGAAACCAAGTCTGGTGTGCGTCGCCGCATTGGCGCTCGCGGTGCTGTTCGATTCCCGCGCGATGGCACAGCGTCGCGGCCCAGTCCGAGGCGATCAGCCGGCCGCTCGCAGGAAGGAGTGGCTTGCGTCGCTCGACGACGGACTGGCCGAATCGCGCCGGACCGGCAAGCCGTTAATGGTCGTCATCCGGTGCGTGCCCTGAACGGACTGCCGCGACTTCGACGGGCAGGTTGTCCGTCTGGAAAAGTTTGAGGATGTCGCTGACGAGTTCATCCGCGTGCGGTTGACTCGAATCGACGATGTCGACTTGAACCTGTTCGAGTTCGATTGGGACCTGACGTTCGTCGCCTTCTTCCTGAACGCAGAGAAGAAGGTCTACGCGCGCTACGGCGGACGCGACGCCACCGGGGCCGACAGCCGGCAGTCGCTCGAAGGACTCCGGTACACGATGGAGTCGGTGCTCGCGATGCACGACAGCGCGACGAAGCTGTTTGCGCCGCGGACCGAGCCGGGCCCGATGTACGCACGCGACGTGACCGGCTGGTACGGCGGAGGCTGCATGCACTGCCACCAGGTCAAGGAGGCGGTGCACGACAAGCTCAAGCGCGACGGCAAGTGGACGCGAGACCAGGCCTGGCGCTTCCCGCTGCCCGAGAACATCGGCGTGCGTTTGGATAACGATCGTGGCAACGTGGTCGAGGCCGTGTTGCCAGACTCCGCCGCCGCCCAGGCTGGGATTCAATCGGACGATGTCCTGCTGACGGTTGGCCCGGTTCCGATCCACTCGTTTGCCGACGCGCAGTTCGCGCTCGACAAGGCGCCGGCCCAGGGGCGGCTCAGCGTCGCCTGGCTGCGCGGGACCGAACGACTCGCCGCGGACCTTGACCTGCCCCGCGACTGGAAGAAGACCGATCTGTCGTGGCGTGCGTCGGTGCGGTGGAGACTCATCCCTTCCCTGCCGCTGAGCGGCGAGGATCTGTCGCCCGACGACCGCAGGTCGCTCGGCCTGTTGGAAGGGCAGTTGGCGTTTCGCGGAGCGCGACTGAAGGACCGAGCGCGCGAGGCGGGACTTCAAGCGGGCGATATCGTCGTGGCGCTGAACGACCGCACACCCAACATGACCGTTTCCGACTTTCGGGCGTTCATCCGTCGCGAGTTCCTGGTCGGCGACACGATCACTCTGACCGTGCTGCGCGACGGCAAGCCGATAAAGATTCCGCTCACGCTCACCACGCAGTAACGGTCAGTCAGGTTGTTTCAGTTCCGCTTGAATGCCGCGCAACGTGGCGAGCGCGTCTTCCGGGGCGAGCTTGTCCAAATCGAGCCGTCGCATGGCGTCGAGGATGTGGTCGTGTGGCCCGGCGAATAGCCCGCGTTGGATGAAGCTTGATCGCCGCCGCCGCGTGGGGTGCGTGAGTCGCGATTGGTTTTCGGCGTCGAGGTGTTGGGCCTCGAGTTCGGCCAGGATCGTCTTGGCCCGCTCGATCACGCTGCGCGGCACGCCGGCGAGTCGGGCCACGTGGATGCCGTAGCTCTTGTCGGCGGGGCCTTCGATGATCTTGTGCAGGAAGATGATCTCGTCTTGCCACTCGCGCACGGCGACGTTCAGGTTGCGCACGCCGTCGAGACTGCGGGCCAGTTCGGCCAGCTCGTGGTAGTGCGTGGCGAACAGCACGCGCGATCGATTGGCATCGTGCAGGTGTTCGGCGACCGCCCACGCGAGCGACACGCCGTCGTAGGTGCTTGTGCCGCGGCCGATCTCGTCGAGGATCACGAGACTTCGCTCGGTGGCGCCGTGCAAGATCGCGGCCGTCTCGACCATCTCGACCATGAACGTGCTCTGGCCGCGTGCCAGTTCGTCGCTCGCCCCGACGCGGGCGAACACGCGATCGGCGACGCCGATGCGAGCCGCTCGGGCCGGCACGAACGAGCCGATCTGGGCCATCACGAGTGTCAGTGCGGCCTGGCGAATGTACGTGCTCTTACCGGCCATATTCGGTCCCGTGACCACCATGACGCGGCCGGCGTCATGACCCATCACGACGTCGTTGGGAACAAACTGGCCGGACGCGAGTAGCGACTCGATCACCGGATGTCGCCCATCGCGAATCTCGAGCACCGGCTCATCGACCAGCGTGGGTCGGCAGTAGTTTTGTCGCGCAGCGATCACGGCGAGCGATGCGAGCACGTCGAGCGACGCCATCGCGCGGGCCGTCTGCTGCAGGCGCGCCGTGTGCGCTGCGGCCTGCTCGCGTAGGGCGAGGAACAGTTCATACTCAATGTCGATCGACCGCTCCTCGGCCCGCAACACCTTGTCTTCGTACTCCTTGAGTTCCGGCGTGATGTAGCGTTCGGCGTTCTTGAGCGTCTGCTTGCGGATGTAGTTGGCCGGGATCTTGTGGGCGTGCGTGTTGGTGATCTCAATGTAGTAACCGAAGACCTGGTTGAAGCCGACCTTGAGGCTGGGGATGCCGGCCCGTTCGATCTCGGCGGCCTGGAACTGGGCCATCCACTCCTTGCCGCCGCGATTGATTTCGCGCAGCACGTCGAGTTCGGCGTGGTAGCCGGGTCGAATGATGCCGCCCTCGCGCAGCACGATCGGCGGCTCATCGACCAGGGCGGAATCGAGCAGTTGGCGGAGTTCGGGGCAGAGGTCGAGTTCCGCCTCGATGCGTCGGAGCAGTTCCGCGTTGCGCGCGGTGAGCTTGGCCTTGAGTCGGGGAACGACGGCCAGGGTGCGCGCGAGCATGCCGAGGTCGCGCGGCGATGCACGTCGCGTGGCGACGCGGGCCGTGAGCCGCTCGAGGTCGTAACACTCGCTCAGCAGTCCGGCGAGGTCCTGCCGCAGTACATGGCTGATGCGCAGCTCGTCGACCGCGTCGAGTCGTGCGTTGAGTTCGGCGAGGTCGCCGAGCGGGTTGCTGATCCACGCCGCGAGCAGCCGTGCGCCCATCGGCGTGGCCGTCTGATCAAGCACGCCCAACAGCGTCGCCTCGCGCCCGCCGCCGCGCATGGTGCGGACCAGTTCGAGGCTGCGGCGCGTCACTTCGTCAATGACCAGGCCGGCCGCCCGGCGGAAAGGCACGAGGCGGGTGATGTGGTCAAGCGTAGTGCGCTGCGTCTCTCGCAGGTAGTCTACGATCGCGCCGGCCGCGCCGACGGCCAGCGAGTTTTCGGCGATACCGAACCCGTCGAGCGTCGAGACGCCGAACTGCCTGAGCAGCGAGTCGCGGGCCTGGGCTGGATGAAAACTCCACGGCGGCCGCCGCGTCACCGCCATGCCGCCGTGGCCGCGCGCGAGCGCGGCTGATTCACCGTCGCCTAGGTCGTCGGCCGCCAGGCACTCGGCCGGTTCGAGCCGACCGAGTTCATCGCGCAACTGGGCCGCGTCCAGGTCGCACAACTGAAAGTCGCCCGTCGAGACGTCGACCCAGGCCAGCCCACAGCGCGACTGGTCGAAGACGACCGCCGCGAGGAAATTGTTCGCACGCGGTTCGAGCAGCGCGTCGTCGGTGAGTGTGCCGGGCGTGACGATCCGCGTCACCTCGCGCTGCACCAGGCCCTTGGCCTCGCGCGGGTCCTGCACCTGGTCGCAAATCGCCACGCGATAACCCGCCTGGACGAGTTTCCGCAGATGCCCGTCGAGACTGTGATGCGGAAACCCGGCCATCGGCGCCGCGTCGGGTCCTTTCTCGCGGCTGGTCAGAGCCAACCCTAGAACGCGCGCGACCAGTTCAGCGTCTTCAAAGAACAGTTCGTAGAAGTCACCCATGCGAAACAGCACGATCGAGCCAGGGCATTGCCGCTTGGCGTCGAGATACTGCCGCATCATTGGGGTGGTCGTGGTCATGGCGAGTGCAGAGGGCCAGGCGGCCGGACAAGCTACAGGGCTGTTCGTACTGCGGCAAGGGCTGCGAGAAGATCACTCGTCGTCGTTGCATTCGCCGCGCCGCTTGAGCATCTCGATACAGCGACCGCTGTCGCTCCACTCGACGCAAGACATGTAGTGACGGATGAGCATCAGGCCGCGACCGCACGGTCGTTCGAGGAATTCCGGATCGGTGGGGTCGGGCACGTCGGCGGGGTCGAACCCGTCGCCCTCGTCCTCGATGCGAATGCGGATTTGTTCGGGGTTGATCTCGTAGTTGATCCGAACCTTCTTGGTAGGATCGGAGCCGTTGCCGTGCTTGATCGCGTTGACCAGCGCTTCTTCGACGGCCAGCCGAATGGCGAACAGTTCCGGCTCGCTGTACTGGCAGGTTTCAGCCGCCGACATGATGTCGGACTGAATACGCTGGCCTTCGACCGTGTCGCTGTCGATGACGATACTTCGAACGTATCGACTATTGTCCGCGTCTTTCGACATCGATGAACTCATTTGGCATCCGTGGAACCGGCAGTCGCTAGCCACTTCCCGGACGGCCAACCCCTGAGCACCACGATCTACCCCGAACGCTTCCCCTCCGAGCCAGTCTCCAGACGGCTAGAACCCTTCGAGCGCCGCCTGTTCGTCCTTGAAGATGTTAAACAGCTTGTTCAGCTTGGTGATCTTGAACACCTCATAAATCTGCGGGTGGATCGAACAGAGGCGCAGCTTGCCGCCCGCCGCGCCGATCGTCTTGTTGGCTGTGATCAACTTGCCCAACGCCGCGCTGGAGAGGTACTCCACGTTGGCGAAGTTGAGCAGCACCTTGCGCGGTCCGTCGGCCAAGCCGAACAGTTCCTCGCCGAGCTGCTGGATGTTCTGTTCGTCGAGGATCTTCTTATCGACGAAGTTGACTATGGTCACGCCGTTGATGTCCTCTTCAACGACCAGACGACGCCGACGTCCACCCACCTGTGACGACATGAAGCACCTCGCGTGTGACGATCTAGGACCCTCGGTTGCTCCAAGGCCTGCCCTGAGTTTGGGTCACGCTACGCCCTGGCACCGCTGGAAACATCAAGCTTGAAAGTACACGGCTGGCGCTGGTCGCGGCCGAGCCGCCTGTTGCCCGGCCGGCCACGGCCGCCCAACAGCGAAGCGATAGTAAGTGATAGGTTTGCCGAGTCAAGGATTTTTTTCCATGCCCCCCTGTTGCCGCCCCCCGGAACCCATCCATTTCCTTGGATGGCTGGTGTCGGCTACTAGCATAGATACTCCGCCCAGCAATCGCAACAATACGTCCCGCTGACTACCATTGACCAGTGACCCCATTGACTGGCCCGACAGTGCCGTCGAGAATGTCTTGCCGGTCCGCTCCCGATCCTTTAGGAAGCCCTTCATGTCGCTCAGGATGTTGCGTCTCTTGCCGGTTCGGTGGTCGGTAGGTCTTCTGGCGTCGCTCTGGTGTGCGTCGATCGCTTGGGCCGACAAACTGGCGTACGATTCGCCTGACGGCCGACAGACGCTCGACGGCAAGCTCGTCGCCCGCAATTCCGAGGAGGTGCTGTTTCTGACGCCCGACGGGCGCATGCACCTCATGAACACCGCGCGGGTTGTGGACATCGAGGCCACGGAAACGGCCCCGAAGCCGCTGACGCAGAAACAGATGGAGGCGAGCCTGAAGAGCGAGTTTGGCGGCCGGTTCAAGGTGTTCTCTACGCAGCGTTACACCATCTGTTACAACTGCTCGCCGGGGTTCGCGCGATCGTGCGGGCGGCTGTTCGAGAACCTGCAGAAGTCGTTTGTGAACTACTTCGAACAGCAGGCTGGGTTCAAGCTCGCGCCCAGCGAGTTTCCGCTGGTTGCAGTAGTGTTCGGCGACGAGCGCGAGTTTCTGGAGTACGCCGCCAAGGAACTAGGCGACGAAATGGCCCGCAACGTGATCGGCTACTACTCGTTCCTGTCGAATCGCATGGTGCTGTACGACATGCTGGCCGCCGCGCGAAACAAGGGATTGGGCAACGTGGGCGCGGCCCGGCCGCCGGTCGGCCCCGACGGCATCGATGCGTTCAACGAGGTGAACATCGGCACGGTGATCCACGAGGCGACGCACCAACTGGCCTACAACAGCGGCCTGCACCAGCGGTTCTCCGACAATCCGCTCTGGCTGGCCGAGGGCATGGCCATGTTCTTCGAGGCGCCGAACCGTCAATCGGCTCAGTGGAAAGGCATCGGCGAGATCAATCGTCCGCGGCTCGATCTGTTCCGCGAGCGACATCTGGTCGCGGGCAAGCCGCTCGATCTTGAATCGCTGATCCGCAACGACGACCGGCTGCGCAACGCCGAGACGGCCCGCGTCGCCTACGCCGATTCGTGGGCGCTCACCTATTTCTTGATGAAGACCCGTCGCGAGCAGTTCTTCGAGTACCTGAGCATGCTTGCGCGCAAGCCGCCGCTCGGCCAAGACGCCTCCGACGAACGTCTCGCCGATTTCAAGACCGCGTTCGGCGACGACCTCGCGGCGCTCGAAGAGGAAGTCGTCCGCTACTTCCGACCGCGCTGACTTGACCGTGCGCCGGTTGCCCCACATCAACCTCCCGACTGGGGCGCGGCGAAGTTGATCTTGCGGATGCCGGCGTGGGAGATGGCGTTGACGGCTTGCACGAGGTATTCCCAGCGCAGTCGCGGGTCGGCCTCGATCACGACCTCGAAGTCCTCGGTAAAGCCCTGCGCCGTGTTGCGCAACTCGAACCTCAGGTAATCGAGGCTCGGCAGCCGCCGCTCCTCGCCAAAGAACACGCCGCCCTTGGCCAGGTTGCCGTTGGCGTCGGCGGCGAGACGGATGCGAAACGGCGGATTGAGTTCCACGTCCAGCGATGCGTCGCTCTGGTCGTCCTCGCCGGGCACCACCGTGGGCACGGCCGCGCCGCCGACCGGCAAGTGGGCGAGGTTCACGCCGAACTGGCCCTCCTCGGTGATCGGCTTGAACGTGAGGATAAAGAAGATGAGAAGCTGAAAGATGATGTCGAGCGTGGGAGTCATCTCGATCTCACACTTCGACTCGCTCAGTGATCCGGCTCGGCGTGCAAAACGCATCGGTCACTCCGCCCTTTCGGCCGTGGCGCGCAGGGCAAACTTGGTGAAACCCATTTCCTGACAGACCTTGATCATGTGTTGCACTCGGGCGTATTCGACCTCGGCGTCGGCGCGAATCATCACCGTCGTCCACAGCTTGGGTCGACCCTGCACGACCTCGATCTTGCGCCGCGCCCGCTTCATCTCGCGCTGCGCCGCAGCCGCCTCGCGAATCATGAACTGCCGGAACACGTCGTCCTCGACGTCCACCAGGTCGCCCAGCAGGTTGACCTTGCCCTGGCGGTTGACGTTGAGCGTGAGCAGTTCGTCGACGGCCATCTCTGTGGGCTTGGCCAGGTCGGCGATCGGCAGCCGGATTCGCTCGTCGCGGTTTACGTTGTCCATGTTGATCAGCATGGTGAAGAACGCGATGAGCTGAAACATGATGTCAATCATCGGAACGAGATTGACGTCGACCTTTTCTGTGCCGCTGTGCCGCCGAGCCATCAGAGCACCTCGTTTTGGCCCGAAGCCGTGCCACTGCGGCCCGACCGGCTCGTCGAACTGAATCGCGACATCAGGTTGCTGCTGATCATGCCGACCTCGAGCACCAGGCGCGACGCCTGATTCTTGAGCAGCAGAAAGGCGAACGTGGCCACGATGGCGACGACCATGCCTTCGAGCGTCGTGATCAGGGCGGTCGAGATGCCGTCGGCCAGTTGGCTCGGCTTCGGCTGCGTCTCGCTGGTCGCGATCACTCGGAAGCTGTCGACCATGCCGACCACCGTGCCGAACAGACCGAGCAGCGGGCCGGTCGTACCCATCAGGGCGAGCCAACTCAGCTTGTGCTCGACCTGCATGCTCTCGTCCTCGCCGGCCTCTTGCATCGCCTCGACGGCCTGGGTGTAGCCGGTGGAGAGCTTGCTGAGTCCGGCGGCCAGCACCTTGCCCAGGAACGACGGGTTGTTGCGCGAGACTTCGTAGGCTTCCTGATACTTCTTGTCGCGAATCTTGTTCTCGAACTCGGCGACGAGCGCGGGTGGAATGAACTTGTCACGGCGCATTTCGAGAATGTATTTGACCGTCAGGCCCACGGTGACAAACGACTGGAGCAAGATGAACGCGCCGATCGGCCCGCCGGCGCGGACCAGGAAGACAACGTAGTTTTCTTGCGAGGACGATTCGGTCGTCACGGCCGGCGCGGCTGCATCTGTCGGCGCGGCGGGCGCGGCGGCTGGTTCCTCGCCGGGCGCAGCCATGTCCGGTTCGGGTTCCGGCCCCGGCTTGGGTTCCGGTTCGGGCTGGTCCTTCATCTCGCCTTCGGGCTGGGAGCTCTTGGCCGGCTCGTCGGGCTGCGATTTCTTCTCATCCTGAGCAATCGCCGCGCACGGACCGATGAATGCAAGGGCCATTAGGAGGGCGGCGAGGCCGCCGGCAAGTCGCTTGAGCATCACAGTTTCTTCTTCCAGGTGCTGTCGGGGTGGTCTCGTTCCAGTGTCGATCGAGCGGCGTTGGCTCGCTCGGGGTTTCCAAGTTCGTCCCAAAGTTGCGACAGATTATACAGAGCGCGGGCGCGGAGTTCCTTATCCTTTGAGAAAAGCAATTCGACGTGCAGGAACGCGACGAGCGCGTCCTTGGGCCGGCCGCCGGCGCGCAGGGCGTCGCCCAGCGCCGTGTACGCCTCGCCTTGGACCGTGACTGCACCGACCGGCGCCAACTCGACCGCCTTTTCGAGTGTCTCGATCTCCTGCTGCCGATCGTTCTTGACTCGCAAGCACGCGGCCTTGTCGATCAGAGCGTCGGTCCGCAGCCTGACGAGTTCGGGCGAGTCGCCCGTGGCGGCGACCACTTCGTCGAACCGCGCGATCGCCTGGTCGGGTTTGTTCTGAGCGACGAGCACGCGGCCGTGAAAAAGCGGGGCGAGCAACTTCGTTTCCGGCCATGGCGCCTTGGCCAGCTCGTCGAACGCCGCACCCGCCTTGGCGTGATCCTTCTTGGCGAACTGCAGCCGGCCGAGCAACTCGTGCAGTGGGTAGTGGTAGCGCGACTGGCTGTGCGCTTGTCGAAAGCTCTCGAGCGCCCGGACGGCCTCGTCGAGTCCCTTGGCCTCTTCGAGTGCGAGCCGGGCTTGGGCGCGAGCGTGGCCGAACCGCGCCGCTGCGACGATCAGCGGCTTGTCCTTGATTTCGTTTTGGGCCTTGGTGAACTGATCCATCGCCGCGGTGAAGTTGCCGGACTGATCGTGAATCTTGGCCTGAGTCATCGCCGCGCCCTGACCCTCGTAGCGAACTTCGACGATGGTGTTCACCGCGATCGTCTGGATCCCCGTTTGCGTGTCGATCGTGATTTCCGCCGGCGTTTCTCTGGTGATCGTGCCGATGATCGTCTTGCCGCCGACCAGTTCGACCTGGTCGCGCGCGAGCGCGGCCGGCGCGATCGCCATTAGCAACGCCAGGCCGCGGAACACTAGGCCAAAGCCGCCAAGAGGGAAGGACAGCCTCTGTTCGAGTTTCGTCATTCGAGTTTCCATAGACATCCGAGCTTTGACATTCGCCATTACTTCGCCGCCGTGGCCTTGCCGATCGGTCGGCCGAGTTCGCGTTCGAGGTCCTGTTGTGCTCGCTGATACTGTTCCTTGAGCTTCGGGCCGCCGAGTTGCGGGTAGGTCTTGGTCAGGAACAACAATTGGCCTTCCACCTGACGGAGCGCCTGTTCGCGTTCCTTGGAGTCGGTGGCGGCGCGGGCGACCTTGAGTAGCGAGCGGACCAGATTGAGCCGAATCTCGAAATACTGTGGCGGCTTCTCCTTCATCGGTTCCATACGCTGCGCCCAGAACGCCCAGTGCTTGACCGCCGTGGTCAGCTTCGCCGGGTCGGTCGAACCCCAGTCCTGCGACACCAATCCGCGCTCGATAATGATGTCGTAGTTCATGATGACGCCTTCGTGCAGCGGGTCCTTGGTGGTGTTCGCGTCCTTGGACAGCGGCTTGATCAGGTTCCAAGCCTCGGCGTATTGTCGTTGTTTGCGCAGTGCCGTGACGAGCCGCAACTTGACGCGAAGCAACGCCGACTGACTCTGCGGCTTCGACTTGTCGAGGAACCGGGAGTCGCTCGCCGAACGATTGAGCAACTCACGGAATCGATCGGCGGCCTCGCGGTACATTTCGAGGCTGAAGAACGCCTCGCCGGTCCATTGCAAGGTAACGAACGTCTGCCCCTCGCGCCGCGCGGCCAACTGGTTCAGGAATGCGACGTAGCTCTCTTTGATGCGCTGTTCGGCGCGTGCGTCGTTGCGGGCCTTGACTCGCTCGACTTCGGATTGCAGTTGCCGACCCAGGTCCAGGTAGACGCGGGTGATTTGGGCCAGGTCCTTGCCCGTGCCTTCGATCTCTTGCATGGTGATCTGGGCGGCCGGCAGATTGTCGGTCATGATTTGTCCGCGCAGGAGCACGATGTACGCAGGCAATACCAAGGCCTCAAGTTGCCGATCGGCCGAGATCTTGGGCACAAGCTCCTGCACGAGCCGGACCGACCCGGCGGCCTCGTTGTTCTCGAGCAGAACTTCCGCAAGATTGATCTGCGCTCGACCAAGTTCGAGCGGCAGGGGGGCGTCGGGCTTCAGCTTGCCGGCGAGTTCGGTCACGCCCTTGCCGAGGTTCTCGCGCGCCCGTTTGAGCCACAGGCCGAGTTGGCTCGCGTCGCGTTCTTCCGCCGGCTTGCTCGCGCCGTCGACGTACGCCTGCCAGTACGCTTCGCCCGAACTCACGAGCGCCAGCGCACGCTCGGGCGAGTTGGGGCCGACTCCCTCGAGCAACTCGCCCGCCAGATCGGGCCGTCCGTCGAGGCGATGTAGATCGGCAAGCAGGAATCGCGCCTTGTTCGACTCGGCGCTGCCTGGCCACGAACGCATCAGGTGCTCGGCCAGCGCGACCACGCGAGCCTGCTCGAAGTCGGTTGGTTGGCCTTGGCGTTGCAACTCGTCGAAGGCGTGGGCGTACGACTCCATCGCCAGATGTCCGGCCGGGGCGGCCACCGAACTCGCCGGCTGCCGCCGCGCGACGTACTCGCCGAGCACGCCCGACTCGTAGAAGTTCTTGAGTTGGAAGTGACAGAACCCGAGCGTGTAGCGCACGAGTGCAAGTTGGTCGAGGTCCGTCTTGTCGGTGGCCAGGCCGAGCGCTTGCGTGTAGAGGTCGGCGGCGTCGGCCCAGCGGCGACGATCGCGAGCGTCGACGGCCATGGCCACAGCCCGGTCGAAACTGGCGACGCCTCCGCCCGTGCCGGCGAGTCCTTTGTATTTCTGCTGCAGCACGATGGCCGGCTGCTTGTAGATCGAGTTGTGCCGGACGATCTCGGCCAACACCTCCATCGCCTCGCCCAGCAGCCGGCCGCGCTCGGTCGCTCGCGTCGACTCGGCCGTCGCATCGTGAATCAGGCCCTGTGCCTGCTCGTACAGAACGCCCGCGCCCATCTCGGTACGCCGCTGATTGCGATGGTCGATCAGCCAGCGGCGGGCCGCGTCCACCGCGAGAACATGATCGCCCCGCTTGTTGTACAAGATGATCTGGAAATACTGCACCTGCCGCTGCAGCGCCTGCATCGCGGGCGCGTCGCGGTCTTCGTGCTCGACCAGTTCCTGGTAGCAACCTTCGGCCTTGCTGAACTCGCCCATTTCCTCGTAGCACTTGCCTTGCCAGACTCGTGCGAACAGGCCGCCGAGCAAGAAGCGATACTGCGTGTGCACGTCGCCAAACGTCTTCACGGCCGATTCCAGGGTCTGACGATAGGCTGGGCTGATCTTGTCGTAACTCTGCGCTCGTTCGTATTCGGTCATGCCGAGCTGCAGGTGCGACTCCATGAGGTTGATCTGTGCGGCCGACTTGGCGTCGCGCTGCTTGCGGTCCGACTCGGGGATGTACGCGGGGAACGCCTTGAACGCGGCGGTGAAGCCGGACTTGGCGTCGGAAAAACTCTTGGTGGCCTCGTCGAACAGCGACCGGGCCTGCTGCCGCAGGTCTTCGCGCGGCGATTCGTCGCCGGTCGGCTGGGCCTGCAAGAGCAGCGTGCGGCCGCGCTCGACCAGGATTTGGGCCAGTTCGAGCCGCGCCCCGGCGCTGCGTTCGTGGTTCGGGAAGTCGGCCAGGAATCTCTCGAACGACTTCCGCGCCTTCTGAAGTTCCTGATCGCGCAGCGCCAGATCGGCCACGGCGTCGGCGCCGCCCAGCAGCGCCTTGCCGATCAGGAAGTCGGCCTGGTCGCGCAACTCGGCCGGCACGTTCGGGCGCGACCGGATCAACTCGACATACTCCACGATCATGTCGTGGTAGCCCGCCTGGTGCAGCGCGTCAATAAACTCGAGCCGCTGCTCGTCGGCCACTGCAGCGCCGCACAGCACCCAGGCCGGCACCCAAGCCAGACCGATTGCTCGAACGCGTGTCGCGACCACAGACTATTCTTCCAGGTGCAACTTCTGCCCACTTCCATCGACGCTCGACGCCGTGGCCAACTATCGCAAGGCGAACGTGAAGGTGTCAAGTACCGCGTCGCCCCGGGCAGTGATAGCCAAACGGTATCACTTCTGCGCTCCGAGCGTAGAGCGTCGGCGCTTTGAACTTGCTCGCGAGATGGCCATAGATGATGCTTTGGCCCGCGTCGGGTATTCTCGGCCGCTCAGGATGGATCGCGGGATGATCGAATCAACGACGGTTGCCGCTCGCGAGTCCGGCGAACACCCGCTTGCGGTCAATCTCTGGCAGCTCGGACTTGTCGCGGTCTGTGGCATGTCCCTGCGGTTCACGCTGGCGTGGCTCTCACACGGCGAGCCGGTTGTCGACGTCTTCACGTTCTGGCAGTGGGCCAAGAACTTGGACGCCGGGACCAACCCCTACACGGCCGAGTCTGCGGCCAACTATCCGCCGCTGTGGCTGTATCTTTGTTGGCTCTGCCTGAAGGCGGCCGAAGCGACGGGACTTAGTTTCGATCTTATGGTCAAGCTGTTCGTGGGTGCGGTGGACGGGCTAACCGCCGCAGCCGTCGGGTTGCTCGCCGCGGCGGGCGGCGCCGGGCCGCGCCACGCACAACTTGCCGCAGTGTGCTACGCGATCAACCCGGTCGCCTTGATGATCGCGTCGCTGCACGCGCAGAACGACCCAGTGGTCATGGGTCTGGTGGTGTGGGCGAGTTGGCTCGTGGTCGCGCGGCCGTGTCCGATCGCGATCGAACTGGCCATGGCGGCTCTGGGCCTGAGCTTGGCCATCAAGCCGATCGGACTGTTGTTCGCTCCGCTGCTCTTGTGGCGATGTGCGTCGAGTCGCGAATGTTGCCGGGGCGTCGCGGTGTTGGCTGCGACCGCAGGCGTGTGCATGTTGCCGTACCTGGCTACGTCGCCCGCGTTGTTGATCCAAGCGGGATCGACCTATCGCGGACCGACCGACTTTGGCTACCTGGGCATCTTCAATTCGTGGTGCAATTTGGGCCTGGGCAGTTCGGGCGTCCCGATCGTCGAGCGATCGCCGGTTTGGATGCGTCCGTTGGCCGTGGCCGTCCTGGCGTTGGCGGCGTGGCGGTTTCGCCGCGAGACGTTGGCGTCGCAAGCGGTGGGCGTCGTGTTGACGTTGTACGTCGTGTACGGCTCGCTCGGCGCCCAATACCTCATGTGGTTCGTGCCGCTGGCGGCCGCATCGCGCAGCCCGCAACTGACTCGTACGTCCCTCGCCACCGCCGTCGCATTGTTGGCGTTCTATCAGTTACACCATCCCGGCATCTTGACGGGCGAGGGCGGCAAGGGCATTCACCTGGGCGTGACGATTCCCCAGTGGAGCGGCGTGTTCCTGTTTGCGCAGGTGCTGATGTACGCGGGATGGGTGCGCTGGCTCATGGATATGCTGCGTCGTGGGGCAGGCTTCCAGCCTGCCGTGGTCGGGCAGGCAAACGCCAGGCAGTGAACCGGCGTTTACCTCGAGGGCGAGTGTTGGGCCGAAACGCACAAGATTGGTTACACCCGATTCAGATGGACCCACTACCGGAGCGGTCATGAAAGTGCTCGTAACGGGAGCGAGCGGTCAGTTGGGTGCGTATCTGCTGCGCGAACTGGTCGGGCGTGGGCTGCCGGTCGTCGCTTGGAGCGGCTCGTGCGGAGGGCAGCGCGAGGGGATTGCTTTGGAGGCTGTCGACCTGGGCAACGCCGCTGCGATCCGCGAGGCGTTCGATCGGGTGCGACCGGCAGCGGTGATTCACGCCGGCGCCCTGGCTCGCGTGGACGAGTGCTTTCGCGACCCTGACCGCGCGCTTGCGGTGAACGCGCGCGGCACTGACGTGCTGGCCGAGCTGACGCACAGTGCCGACGCTCGACTCGTGTACGTCTCGACCGACTTGGTGTTCGACGGCGAACTCGCGCCGTACCGCGAACACGACCCTGCCGCGCCGCTGTCGGCCTACGGGCGCAGCAAGGCCGCCGGCGAAGAGGCCGCCCGACGAAACCCAAACAGCGTAGTCGCTCGGGTGAGCCTAATGTTTGGCCCATCGCGTTGCGGTCGGCCAGGTTTCTTCGACCAGCAGGTGGGGTCGCTGCGTGAGCACCGGCCGATCACGCTGTTCGCCGATGAGTGGCGCACACCGCTCGCCCTGCACACGGCGGCCCGCGCGCTGGCGGCCGTCGCGTTGGCCGAGGTCGTCGGCACGCTGCACATCGGTGGGCCGGAGCGGATGAGCCGCTTCGAGATGGGGGTCCGGCTGGCCCAGCATCTGGGCCTCGACCCGTCGCTGATCGTCTCATCGCACCGCGCGGCCGCCGGGTTCGCCGAGCCGCGTCCGCGCGACGTATCGCTCGACTCATCGCGTTGGCGCGGGCTGTTTCCCACCGTGCCGTGGCCGGCGTTCGAACAGGCGGCTAGTCAAATGTTCACAAACCAGTAGACGCCACGCTCAACACATGAACTGCGTTGGACAGGCCTTGCGTAGCCGGTACAATTCGGCGGCCTGGTGGCGATCGGTCGTCGGAGGAGTTGAACCTTGCACATTGCTTGCTCGACATTGTGCTTTGCGTCGCAACCGCTCGAGATGGCGTTGCGGCGCATCGCCGACCTGGAGTTCTCTCAAGTCGAAATCGCCCTCTTGGAGAAAGGCTCGCACCTGAAGCCGTCGGAGGTCGCCCGCGACGCGGTCGCCGCTCAGCGGCGCATTCGGATGGGGCCGAGTCTGACGGCCGCTGCGCTCTACGTCGAAATCGCGGCCGACGATGCGTCGGAATATGCTCGGCAATTCGAGGCGGTCTGTAAGCTTGCTAAGATGCTAGCGGCCACCTGCGTCACGATTCCCACGGCGCCGGTAGGGAGCGACCTCGGCGCCGAGGTGAACCGGCTGCGCGGCCTGTGCGGTGCGGCAAGCCGCGACGGAATCACGCTGTGCGTTGAAAACCACGTCGGCCGGCTGGCCCAGGACCCAGCCGTGGCGGTCGCACTGTGTCAGGCGGTGCCCGGCCTCGGCCTGACGCTCGATCCGAGGCACTACATCAACGGCCCGCACCAAAACAAAGACTACTCGGGCGTGTTCCCCTGCGTGCAGCACGTACAACTCTGCGACAGCGGCACCGCTCCACACCAGGCTCAGGTGCAGATTGGCCAAGGGCAACTCGAGTACGGCCGGCTGCTGTCTCAGCTTGGACGCTTCCGCTATGCTCGATCGCTCAGCGTCGAGATCATCGACGAGCCCGGCCTGCCGTTCGACGTCGAGACCGAAGTCCGGAAACTCAAGCTGTTGCTTGAAAGCCTGGTGTAGCCCGGCCGGATTTCGTGGCTGTGGCCGGACGGCCGGATTGAAGCTTGAATCGCAAGCGAAGTGTGCGCGGCAACCCGCCTTCGCTCGCGCGACAGGCTTCTCCAACACACTCTTGGGGAATCCCTGGGCCACGTGGCCAGGCTACATCAATCCCTTGATCGCTTCGCCGCGGTACAACTCGAACGGCCGTCCGTCGATGTCGGTCCAGGTTGCATCGTGCGGCATGCCGAGTGTTTCGTAGATCGTCGCGGCCAGGTTCTCGGGCGTCTGCCGGTCGGAGGTCGGATAGGCGGCGATCTTGTCGGTCGAGCCGATCACGTTGCCTCCGCGCACTCCGCCGCCGGCAAACAAGACTGTCATTGCCGGCCCCCAGTGATCGCGGCCCGCGTCCTTGGATCTTCGGCGTGCGCCCGAACTCGCCGGTCAGCACCACCAGCGTCGATTCCAGCAGGCCGCTCGAAGCCAGATCATCGAGCAGTGCCGAGACCGCTCGGTCCATGTAGGACAGCAGATTGTCCTTGAGATTGACGAAGTTTCGGCGGTGCGTGTCCCACGACGAGTTCTTGCCGAGGTTCACCTGCACTAGATTCACGCCGGCGGCGATCAGCCGAAAGCCCATGAGCAGCGACAGGCCGAACT
>DAIOWH010000062.1:0-2806 GCA_036758585.1 Planctomycetia bacterium | reverse complement strand
AGATTCACGCCGGCGGCGATCAGCCGAAAGCCCATGAGCAGCGACAGGCCGAACTTGTTCTTGCCGTATCGTTCGAGCGTGGCGGCGTCGGCCTTCTCGACGTCGAACGCGGACCGGACTGTCGGGTTGGCCAGCACCGAGATCGCCTGTTGGCGATGCCGATCGAGTTTGCCAAACTCAGCGGTGCGCTCCAGTTCGCGTTGCTGGTTTTCGACGAGGTCGAGCAGGCCGAGCCGACTGTTCAGCCGCGTTTCGCCGCCGTCGGGCAGGGCGAGCATCGGCGTCGTGAAGATCGAGTCGGCGGCATGGTGGAACGGCTCGGGAGTAGGGTCGAAGCGGAAACAGTTCGGGCACGCCCCGTTGCCCAGCAGACACGGCGCGGCCATGTTCAAGTGCCACGCTTCGTAACGCGGGCCGAGCCGGCCGGCGAACTGGCCCGGTCGCACTCGCCCCGCCTCGTTGATGCTCGGTTGCGGCAGGACCACGGCGGGCGGCAGATTGTTGCGGCCGCGCGTGGCGTGCGTCACCTGCGCTGCGATCGACGGCCATTCGTTCGGGCTGGGTACGTTGTTCACATTGAACCCGGGCGGAAAATCGAGCCGGCCCGTGAGCAACATGTGGCACGCCTCTTCATGTCCGTTCGATCGCGTGCCGACGCTCCGCACCAGCGCGAACCGATCGCTGCGCTGGGCCAGCAGCGGCAGATGCTCGCAGATCTCGATGCCCGGAGTGCGCGTGGCGATCGGCCGAAATTCGCCGCGTACTGTGTCGGGTGCGTCGGGCTTGAGGTCGAAACTATCCTGATGCGAGATGCCCCCAGTCAGAAAAACGAACAGCACTGATTTGGTCGGCGTGGTCGAGCCGGCCGCACTCGCGCGCAGCCGCCACAGGTCCGAGATGCCCAGACCCATCAGCCCAATCGTGCCCGCCTGCAACATCGTCCGGCGCGAGAGCATCGGCAGAAGCATTCGTTCGTCGCGATTCACGACAGCCCTTCCGTCTGGCCTGGCGGGAGCCTCATCGACGCGGCGGCATTCTCGCTAAAACGATCGTTCGTATCAATGCGGGCTGATCTGTCGTTTGGCCAGCAGCCGCGCAGAGTGGCTGACCGTCTACTGGAGATGAGCGCGCTGGTGCATCGTCGGCCGTTGCAGACGCGATCAAGCCAGCAGTCCGTCGATCTTCCGGCCGATCACCAGATGGTTTGGTCGGTGCAGCGGGTCGAAGACGACCGTGTCGGCGGGCACGCCGAGCAAGTGATAGATCGTGGCGGCAATGTCTTTGGGGTGGTGTGGTCGCGAGGTTGGCCGCGCGGCGATGTTGTCCGAGGCGCCGTAGACCACGCCGCGGGCCGTTCCGCCGCCGGCCATCGCCAGCGAGTACACCCACGGCCAGTGATCGCGGCCCGCCGATCCGTTCACGCGCGGCGTGCGGCCAAACTCCGCATTGGCCAACACCAGCGTTTGGTCGAGCATGCGGCGATCGTCCAGGTCGCTCACCAGCGCGGCGAACGCCTGATCGAAGGTTGGGCAGAGCAGGTCCTTCATCTGCGTGAAGTGCCGGCTGTGCGTGTCCCATGAACCGACCGGCGTGCGGCAGAAGTGGACGTTGATCATCGGCACGCCCGCCTCGGCGAGCCGGCGCGCCAACAGACAGCACTGACCGAACTGCGTGCGGCCGTATCGATCGCGCACCGAGTCAGGCTCCGCGGCCAGGTCGAACGCGCTGGCGGTTGCCGACGAAGCGAGCAGGCTGATCGCGCGCTGTTGGAAACTGTCGAAGCTGCGGACCGCCGCCGCGCGGTCGAGCCGACGGCGCTGATCATCGACCTGCTCTAGTAACGCGCGCCGGCTCGTCAGCCTGAGTTGCGGCACATCGGCGTCGGGCGAGACGGCCTCGACCCGCACATCCGACGGCCGCAGGTCTTGGTCGATGACCAGCGGGTTGTGCGCGCCGCCGAGGAACCCGGGGCTTTGACCGTGCAGCACCGTGCCGTTGTTGCGACGCATGAGCGGGCCGATCTGCACCCACGTCGGCAGTGTCGCCGACGGACGCAGCGCATCGAGCACGGCCCCGACCGCCGGAAAATCGCCGGGCGACGGCGGAAAGTCGCCGCGCGACTCCGTGCCCGGCGGGTGAGCGTGACCGGTCATCGCCGGCAGCGCGGCCTGAACGTGATTCGCGTTGTCGTGACTCATCGAGCGAATCACGGCAAGCTTGTGCATGATGGCCGCCGAACGTGGCAGCAACTCGCTGATGTGCACGCCGGCGAGCGAAGTCGAGATCGCTCGAAACTCGCCTCGCGCGGGTGACGGACCGTCGGGCTTCGGGTCCCACGTTTCTTGTTGAGCGTGGCCGCCGTGCAGATACAGCATGATGACCGACCGCGCGCGGCCGAACGACTCGCCGCGCACCGCCGCCCGCGCCTGCTCGCGCAAGAGGCCGGGCAGGGTCAGGCCGAGGCCGTAGAGTCCGCCAACTTGCAGAATCTCGCGGCGGCTGGACCGAACGGCCCGCCGGAAACTCTCGCACGCGACAGGATTCGACCGATGCGGCATCATCTGCCTCGCTTTCGCCGCCCATCGTCGCCGCGAGCCGCGATCGTGTCAACGTCCTGCACACGAAACGACGTGACTTGTTCGGGTGCGCAACGCACCTTGCTGACCCACCCCCCCCTCACCCCGCATTGGTATCTACACAACCTAGGACAGTGCCGCATTGAATAGGGTCTGAAATCGGCCTCGGTCGTTCAACCCGCAGCCGCAGGCGAGGCATGGCTGGCGCTTGTTGTGCCTCGCCTGCGGCT
>DAIOWH010000061.1:0-31468 GCA_036758585.1 Planctomycetia bacterium | reverse complement strand
CGGCCGGGCGTCGAAGGATTTGACCCCGCGCGACCCGATCCCCAAGCAGTCGCCGGCGTTCGCCCTGTTCGAGCAGGAGCTGCTCACCGACCTGATCCCGTTCATCGAGCGGACCTACTCGGTGACGGCCGACCGCGAGTCGCGCGCCTTGGCCGGCCGCACAGACTCGACAGCGGTGTGAACGATACCGGATTACCAGCGCCCGTTGCTTCAACGGTGATTTCTGTATTCGATGTGCTTCCACCACCGCCTGGATTACTGGACACCAGAGTAGTCCCCTCAGTGTAAACAAGCTCCCAGGACAAGGAATCGACCGAGTGCCCTGCCGGAGTGAAGCTAGCGGTGAAAGTGATGGTTTCTCCGACACAAGACGGAGCGGGGACCACCGTGATGCTCGTTACTTCGACAGGGAGTACTTTAATCGAAATGCTCGCCGTCGACGACGTACCGATCGCGGTGCATTTGGCGTCCACCCTAATGTTATGCGTTCCCACCGACACTTCGCTGAAAGTTCCGCAGTCGCTCTCGCCAGCGGCGCTCCAACGCCAAATCGAATGCTCTCGGCATGCTGACCTCCTGGACTTCGAGTAAGAATGGATCTCGACTCCCAGGTTAACATGCCTGGCAAGAACGCATTCGGCCGGACGGTTACACGTCTGTTTCCTCCATGAAACTGAGGGTTTGTTATCACCACCAGTTTGGGGGAAACAGACAGTTTAGACATCCTCAAGTCGATCACCTCTTGTTACCCGGCTTTGAACCAGGTCAACTGGCAGGCTGAAGATTTCAGAGTCGGGGCGACAGGATTTGAACCTGCGACCTCTTGCACCCCAAGCAAGCGCGCTAATCCAGGCTGCGCCACGCCCCGATCTAGATAGTCCGGCCGCATGTCGGGCGACCGGACGTGCACGGTATTGTGGGTTCCGCCACGGTGGACTGTCAACGGAGGCTCTGTAGACGCCACCCGGGTTGTGGCAAGGAATCCTGGCGAGCGGTCGGCGTGAGCCGGCTGGCGTATTCCGCAATGTTCCAATCCTTCTGCGCGGGCTGACGCCCACCACCCGCCAGAACCTCTTGCCACAGCCTCTACCCGCAGAGACCTGTGGGCAGGCCAATAACCTGATGGTGTTCGAATCGCCGGGTGAGTTTCTCTTCCATGACGCCGGGGCCGGCATCGCGGTCGGCGCGGGGGAGAGTCCGGTAGAGTCCTTGGCGATTCGTGCGGCTGCGGGTAGAAGTACACCATGTAGAACGCCGAGACGAGTCAGACATGAACAACTTCGCCGATCGACTGATCGAGGCCATTCGCCGCAAGAAAACTACCGCCGTGGTCGGCCTCGACCCGCGACCCGACTTGATGCCAGCGAGCATTGTCGCGCGATACTCGCTCGCCGGATCGGCCGCGCCGGCGCTGTGGGCGCGGGCGGTGGAAGAGTTCTGTTGCCGCGTGCTCGACGTCGTCGCGCCGTTGGCGCCGGCAGTCAAAATGCAGAGCGCCTTTTTCGAGTTGCACGGAGCGCCGGGCATCGCGTCGCTGCACGCCGTCACGCGCAAGGCTCAGCGGCTTGGCCTAGTCGCCATTCTCGACGCGAAGCGAGGCGACATCGGGTCGACGTGCGAGGCGTATGCCGACGCCGCGTTCCGCCCGACCGAAACCGCCAAGCCGCTCACCGGCCTCGCGGGCGGGCTCGACGCCGACGCCCTGACCGTGAACCCGTATCTCGGCCGCGACAGTCTCGATCCATTCCTTGACTTCGCGCGGCGAGGCGACCGCGGGCTGTTTGTGCTCGTGCGCACCAGCAATCCCGGATCGAGCGATTTACAGCAACTCGCCACCATCGAGACCGGACAGCTCGTCTACTCGCACGTCGCCGAGTGGGTGCGTGAGTGGTCCGAGGCGACGCGCGGCGCGAGTGGATACGGCGCCGTGGGTGCGGTGGTGGGCGGCACGGCGCGCGAACAGATCGCCGAATGTCGCCGCGCCATGCCCGGCGCCGTACTGCTCATTCCCGGCTATGGCGCCCAGGGAGCGGCGGCGGCGGACATTGCGGCGGCGTTCGACGAGCGAGGCCTGGGCGCGATCGTGAACAGTTCGCGCGGCATCCTGTTCCCACGCGGTTCGACGAACCCGCGGGCCGATGGGGCCGGGCGCGATTGGGAAGCATGCGTCGAGCAGGCGCTGCGCGAAATGATCGCCGACCTTGCGAAGCACACGCCCGCCGGCCGGCTTCAGACCTCGTGATGCTCCATCAAGACGACGCGAGGCCGCAGTTCCGTTCGAGTCGCGTCGAGCGCGGCGACCGCGACCAGTTCGCCTAACGCACTGCACAGGGCAAACGCCTGACCCGCCGCAAACTCACGCGATCGGTCACTCGCCGGGACCGCTCGCCCGTGGCAGACGTCGGTCTGCAAGTCGTCGGTCAGCGTGACGACCGGTAGATCCCGGACGGCGGCCTGCGGCGGCAGTATTCGCTCCGCTACGTTCTGCCGTTGCAACTGATCCACCGCGATCGCGTCTGCTAGTCGGAACGGGCCTACGGCGGTCCGTAT
This sequence comes from Planctomycetia bacterium, assembly GCA_036758585.1. Lineage (GTDB taxonomy): Bacteria > Planctomycetota > Planctomycetia > JALXBF01 > JBGPMX01 > DAIOWH01. The sequence continues at coordinate 28,918 of DAIOWH010000061.1, read as the reverse complement.
CAGCGAGGTCATGACTGCGCCGCATCCAAGCGTCGTGCCGATGTCGCGCACCAGTGAACGCACGTAGGTTCCCGAGCTGCAGCGGATTTCCAGCTCAGCCTCGGGATAATCGAATCGAGCACAGGCGAGTCGGTCGATGACGACACGCCGCGGCGCGAGTTCCACGTTTTGTCCCGCGCGCGCGAACTCATACGCGCGGCGGCCGCCGACGTGGACGGCCGAATGTTGCGGCGGCGTCTGGTCGATCGCGCCGCGAAACCCGCTCAAGCACTGATCGAACTGGGCCGCGTCCGGCGGCTGGCTCACTTCGACTGTCTCGATCGCCCCTTCCAGATCGTGCGTGTCGCTGCGCTGGCCGAGCCGGATCGCCGCGCGGTATTCCTTGGGCATGCGCTGCACAAACGGAATGAGTCGCGTCGCCTTGCCGATACACACCACGAGCACTCCGCCGGCCAGCGGATCGAGCGTGCCGGCGTGTCCCAACTTGGTCCCGCGCAGCACGAGGCCCAACGAGTCGATCGCCGCGCGCGAGCTGATTCCCGGCGGCTTGTTCAGGACCAAAAGGCCGGCGAGTTTGGCCATGGTTACAGATCCCGCCGTATCAAGAGAATCGAACGCCTCTCGGCCGCCTGACAAGTTGTAGCGATCGAGTTCGACCCTTGGACCGGTTCGAGTTCTCCGGGACAGGGCAACGGTCGCGCCCGCGACAACGACCGCCAGGTTGAGGCTCCTGCGAACTGCGAGGATAGGTCATGTCTTGTCCGCGCTACGATTCGCGATCCGGAAACCGGCGATCAGCCGCCCCTTTTGGGTCGCGGCGGCCTCATGTATGATGCCGCCGTGGGCGGGGAGCATCAAGACGGTCGTGGCTGCGGAATCATGCACCAGACTCTGGCTGAGCAACTGGCTGAATACGCCGCGCGGCTGCGGTTCGAGGACTTGCCGGCGGTGGTGGTGCACGAGGTGAAGCGGCGGCTGATCGATTCGTTCGCCTGTGCGCTCGGCGCCTTGGGGGCCGACGCGCCGACGATCGCCGCACGCGTGGCGCGGCGCGTACATGCCGACCGGCCCGCGACTCTGATCGCCGGCGGGTCGAGCAGCGCCGACATGGCCGCGTTTGCCAACGGCGTACTCGTGCGCTACCTCGACTTCAACGACACCTATCTATCCAAGGAGCCGGCCCACCCGAGCGACAACCTGCCCGCCGTGCTCGCGGCGGCCGAGATAGCCGGGCGTGGCGGACGCGACCTGATCGCCGCCGCCGTGCTGGCCTACGAGGTGCAGTGTCGGTTTTGCGACGCCGCCAGCATTCGAGCGCGAGGGTGGGACCACGTGACGTACGGCTCGTTTTCGACCGCACTGGCCGCGGCCAAGTTGTTCGGGTGCGATCATCGTCAGATGGTTCACGCACTGGGCCTGGCTGGAGTGGACGGCGTGGCGCTGCGCCAAACGCGGGCGGGCGAGCTGTCGATGTGGAAGGGATGTGCCTTTGCGAATGCGGCCCGCAACGGTGTGTTCGCCGCGTTGCTTGCCGCCGATGGCATGACTGGTCCGGCGCCGATTTTCGAGGGCGTGTTTGGCTTCGAGAAACTCGTGTCGGGTCCACTCGGCGCAAACCTGGACCTTTCGAAATGGGGTGGCATGCCCTCCGCCTTAGGTGGGCATGCCGACGCAAAGCCGACAGCATGCCACCCGTTCATGATCAACGAGACGTATATCAAGTTCTGGCCGGCCGAGTATCACTCGCAGAGCGCGATCGACGCGGCGCTGCAGCTTCGCGACGAGATCGGCGCGGGCGACCGAACGATCGACGCGATCGAGCGCGTCGACATCGACTCGTTTGACGCCTCGGTAGACATCATCGGTTCGGACCCCGAAAAGTGGCGGCCCAAGACGCGCGAGACCGCCGACCACAGCCTGCCCTATTGCGTGGCTGTGGCACTGGTCGACGGCAAGGTCGGTCACGCGCAGTTCGATCCGGCGCGGTTCACCGACGAGAAACTGCTCGACCTGGTGGCGCGGATCAAGGTCCATCGCGACGCGGAACTGTCGGCCCGCTATCCGGCCGGCATCCCGAACCGGCTGCGCGTCCGATTGCGCGGCGGCCGCGAGCTCGTGCGTGAGGTAGAGTTTCCGCGCGGCCATGCGCGAAATCCAATGACCGACGCCGAGGTCGAGGCCAAGTTTCGGCACGAGGCTGCGGGCCGCCTCATCGCCGAGCGGGCTGCCGCGGTGCTCGAGGCCGCTTGGAACGTGGAGCGACTTGACCGCGTCGGTGACTTGATCGCGAAGCTGGGGACCACCCTTGAGTGAATCACCGGGCAAGCGACTGAAGCAGATCATCGCGGCGGGCGCCGAGATGGCGCCGGGCGCGTTCAACGCGCTGGCGGCCCGGATGATTGAGCGGGCGGGCTTCCGAGTGCTGTACGTGTCGGGGGCGGCCATATCGGCCGGTTCGTTCGCGATACCCGACGTCGGCCTGCTGACCCTGGACGAGATGGCGGCCCAGACGCGCGCCATCACCGCCGCCGTGACAATTCCCGCGATCGTCGATGTCGACACAGGGTTCGGCGAAGTGGTCAATGTCGAACGAACGGTGCAGATTATCGAGGCGGCCGGCGCCGCGGCGGTTCAGATCGAGGACCAGCGGCTGCCGAAGCGCTGCGGGCATCTGTCGGGCAAGGAGCTGGTTTCGTGCCAGGAGATGACCGCCAAGATTGCGGCAGCCGTGCGCGCTCGGCGCGATGCGGACTTCGTTGTCATCGCTCGCACGGACGCCCGAGGCGTGACGGGATTCGACGATGCTGTAGCGCGAGCGCGGACCTATCGGACGGCCGGGGCCGACATGATCTTTCCCGAGGCCCTGGAATCGGCCGACGAGTTCGCCCGTTTTCGGGCGGCGGTCGATGCTCCGCTCGTCGCGAACATGACGGAATTTGGAAAAAGTCCGCTTCTGGGGTTCGACGCGCTGGCCGCGATTGGTTATTCTCTCGTGCTCTTTCCGGTCACCCTAATGCGGCTTGCTATGAAGGCCGTCGAACAGGGACTGGACGAGATTCGGTCGAGCGGATCTCAGAAGAATCTCCTGGGCCGAATGCAGACGCGGCAGCAGCTATACTATATCCTTGGGTACGCAGATTACGAGCGACGCGACCAGGATTACTTCCGCCAGTAACCCCGCCTGAATCCAAGTAGGGTCCGCTCGGGCGACCTGAACACGAATAGTCCCGAACCAAGGTCCGAACCACAAACCATGAGCGAAGAAAAGTACTACCCCGGGCTGGAAGGCGTCATCGCCGGCGAGACGGCCATATCGTCGGTGCTGGGCGGGCTGCAGTATCGCGGCTACGCGATCGAGGACTTGGCCGAGAACACGACGTTTGAAGAGGTCGCATACCTCGTGCTGCACGGCGATCTGCCGAGCGCATCGCAGTTGCGCGAGTTCACCGGGCGGGTCGCGGCGGCTCGGTCCGTGCCGAAACAGGTGATTGACATGCTGCGGCTTGTGCCCGCCTCGGCGCCGGCCATGGATGTGCTGCGCACGGCCGTGAGTATGCTCGGGCATTTCGATCCCGACATGGGTGACAACTCGCACGACGCGAACCTGCGCAAGGCCGAACGATTGCTGGCCAAGATTCCGACGCTGATCGCCGCGCGAAATCGGCTGAAGCACGGTCTGGAGCCGATCGCGCCGCGCGGCGACCAGAGCCACGCCGCCTCGCTGCTCACGATGCTCAGCGGCAAGGAACCGCCCGCGCAACACGCACGGGCGCTCGACGTGTCGCTGATCCTGTACACCGAGCACGAGTTCAACGCGTCGACCTTCGCCTGCCGTGTGACGGCGTCAACGCTGTCGGACGTCTACTCTGCGGCGACTTCGGGCGTCGGCACATTGAAAGGGCCACTGCACGGCGGGGCCAACGAAGAGGCGATCAAAGTGCTCATGGAGGTCGGCGGTCCGTCCAACGCTGAACCGTGGGTGCGCAGCATGTTTGCCCAAAAGAAGCTGATCATGGGATTCGGCCACCGCGTGTACAAGACTGTGGACCCCCGCGCGGTGATTATCGACCGCTACTGCAAGTCGATCGCCAAGTCTCGCGGCGATGAATCGCTCGAACAGTCGGCGGATATCATCGAGAACCTGGTGAAGACCGAAAAAGGCCTGCCGGCCAACGTCGATTGGCCGGTGGCTCGGTTGTACTACTATCTCGGTCTGGAGATTGAGTTGTACACGCCGCTCTTTGTGGTCGCTCGCATCGCCGGGTGGACCGCGCACGTGATCGAACAACTGGACAAGAACCGTATCTTCCGCCCGATGGGTCGCTACGTCGGTGCGGGCCCGCGCACGGTCGTGCCGGTTGCTCAGCGCGGCCAGGGCTGCACCGGGGCGCCGTCCAAGGGCGGGTCGGGCGCGTGCGGGTAGTCGACCGGTTCGTAGCGAATCGCGAGTTCGGGCGTCGTCAGCCTACGATGGTTCTGCACCCGCGACGTGAGGGCCCGGTCGAGTACGCCGCTGCTCAGCAACGTGCGCTCGACTGGATAGCTCGGTCGGCCGGTGTGAAACATCCGCTCGATGCCCTTGAGCAGGTAGGCGAAATGCGGGTGTCGCGGTTCCGGGCGTTCCTCGAAGCGAGTGACCAGCAGCCGCTTCCGGCCTTTCAACTTCACCGCGACAGCCGTCGCCTCGCCGAAGTCGGGTAACATGAAGACCGAGCCGAGCAGGCCGTCGTGGTACTCGAACAGGAATAGAGCCGATTGGTCGCTGTGACGTACGCGGCCGGGCTGATTCGTGACCAAGGCCAGCGCAGCATCGAACAGGTCTCTTGCAATCACGCCGTCGTCCACGGCTTTCCACATCGCGTCGCCTTGCATGCATTGCACCCACTTGACTCCGGTCTCGGCCCCGCGGCGCCGCTCGACCATGCACTGATACGAGTCCAGCGCGTGAGCGCCGTAGATGTCGAGGTGCGAGTAGCCGATGCCGACCGCCGCCTCGATTTCGCAGCCCATGGGCAGTGTGCCGTCGGGATCGCGAAACGTGACGGCAAGCGACGAGCCGGCCATGAACGGCACGTTCAACTCCCGCGCCCGATCGTACATCCACTTGCCGTCCGACCAGACCGGTCCCAGGTGCTTGTCGTTGAATACTGGCACGACGCGTCCGTATTTGCGGAACGTGTCGGTGATCGCCTCGAAGAACCGCCGTCGCGGATAGAGCACCTGCCCCGTGTCGTTCGCCGGATAGCTACCGTGCTCGCCGATGCTAATCACGCCGTCGATTGGAATGCGATCGCTGCCGACGGTCACCGCCCCTTCGATCGTATCGAATAGCGGCACGTCGTACTTTTTCGCCATCGATCGCGCCATGTCCTGGTCGGTGAACTGCTCGACGTGCATGGCTGCGAGTTTCAGCGCCGGCCCGGGACCTCCGTCCTGCCGCCATCCTTCCAAGATCTTTCCGACCAGCACGTCGGCATGCAGGCCCTTTTCGTACGCCGTTATCACTGCCGCGACAGATTTTCGGCTGGGCGGAACTGCATCGGCCGCAAAAGCCGTCCGAGCCAACCCGCTCCCGATGGCGGCGCCTGTCGCAGCAGTCAGCCAGTCACGCCGAGTCATGCCAGGCATGGACGTCCTCCTGTATCGGTTATCGACGACTCGTGTTGTCGCGACGTGATGTTGTGGCGAAGCGACACCGCCACGTTCGCGAGCCGATGTTTTGGGCGCGACACTATGCATCAGGCGGGCGGCGGTCTCTGAGCCGGCGGCTGGCTTCGTCGAGGATTTCACGCTCTTGATCGCTTAGGCTCGCGCGTCCCTCGCGCGAGATCTTGGCGAGTATCTCGTCCATGCGATGTTCCAATGACTCGCTCAGCCCGTGCGACATGACCGGCTCCGGCAACCGCTCAGGCTCCGGCGCCACCGCTCGCAATCTCGGCCGGCGGCGGGCCGACACGAGCCGACTCAGACGCAGGTCGGCCAACTTGAACACCAGCCCATAGGCCGCACCACTGAGCTGTGCCGTGTGCCCTACCACCGACAAGCCGCCGTGCCGAAGCACCAGATACGCGTCGACCGCAACGAAGAACAGCAGGAACCAACGCATCTCCACCGGAAAGATGCCATAGATGTGGATCCGCTCGCGTGGATAGTACATTGTGTACACGACCATCACCGCCATCATTACGCCCGACGAACCCGGCGGCGGCAACACTTGCCCCGCGCCCGCCAGCGTCCAGGCAAGCGACGAGACCAGCGCGGCGCTCAGGTAGAAGACCATATACTCGCGCGAACCATACAACATCTCCAGCTCGCGACCGAACCACCAGAGCATCAGCATGTTCCAGAGGATGTGCCAAAGGTCGTCGTGACAGAACGCGCCGGTGACGAGCCGCCAGAGCTGGAAGTGCTGCGTAATCTGGCTCGGTTCGATGGTGATCAGGCCGGCGATCGGCGCGAGCCCGTCGACCTGATGGGCCAGCGCCAGCACGATGCACACGGCGACGTTCGTGAGCACGATGAACTTGGTCACCGGTGCCTGGCCGGTTATCCAGCCGGCCCCGGAGGTTTCGTCGCGGTAGTAGTCGCGATCGTAGATGCCCACGGCTTCTTCACCGACTGAGGGTTCGGCCACGGCCCTGCCGTCGCCGCGCGTCGCGGAGGAAAACGCCCACGGTTGAATCTTGGTCGCGTGCGTCGCCGCGGTCAAGCGCCGCTTTCGTTGATCAGGTTGATGACCTGCCGCAACCGCCCCAAGCTCTTGCGGTCGAAATGGAACACCAGTCGCGGCATCGCCGCCAGATGCTCGTCGCCCGTCTCTTGGTTCAGTGCGCCAGTCTGCACGAACTGGCCGTCGACCAGGATGTCGCGATAATCGTGGTTCAAGCGATCGAGCAGCTCGTCGCTGATCCGCCGCTCCAGGCGCAACACAAGGCGCTCATGCACGAACCGCATGCTGTGAAACACACGATAGAAGGTCAACACTTCGTTGACCGCGTCGGCCACGTTGTCGGTTACTTTGTATAGGCCCAAGTCCTCGGGCGAGATGTAACCGCCACCGAGCAGCCGCCGTCGCACGTGGTCCTCCCAACTCCGCCAGTAGTCGCTGCCGGGCTGCTCGATGAACACCAGCGGAATCATTTCGCGCTTGCCGGTCTGAACGAGCGTCAGCACCTCGAACCCCTCGTCCATCGTGCCGAAGCCGCCGGGGAACAGTCCGACAGCGTCAGACTCTTTGACGAACAGCAGTTTGCGGGTGAAGAAATACTTGAGGTGCACCAGCTTGCGATCGCCGGCGATGACAGGGTTCGCGTCCTGCTCGAACGGCAGTAGGATGTTCACGCCCATCGAATGCTCGCGACCCGCGCCAACGTGGCCCGCCTCCATGATGCCGCCCGACGCCCCGGTGATCACCATCCAACCGGCCGCGGCCATCGCCCGACCGAACTCGACAGCCAGCCCGTAGGTCGGGTCGGTCGGCTTGCTCCGGGCCGAGCCGAAGATCGACACCTTGCGTCGCCCGCGGAACTCGGCGAACACTTTGAATGCGTACCGCAACTCCTTCATCGCGCGGCTGAGGATTTTCACGTCGCCGCGGCTTGCGCCGTCCTTTAGCAGCCGGTCGGCGATCTCGTGCATTTCGGCGACCAGCGATGCGGTCGTTATCGGCCCGTCGCCGTTGTTCTCGCCCTGGCGGCCGGCGCGCCGGCCGCTTGGTTTGGTCTTACCCATTCGATTGTCCTGTAGTCGACGAAGCGACCATGAAAGAAATGGCCTGTTCCCCGTTCCCACCGATTGCGTTCAGAATCGGCACGGCACGATTATATTCGGGGTGGCAGTATGTGTCATCGACAGTTGCCTGTGGACCCCGCCGACGTGGTTGGGTTCAGTCGGTTTCCAGGGCCTGAAGCGCCTCGGCCTCGTCGTCGTAGATCGCCCAGAGCGTGTCGAGCGCCGTCACCTCAAGCAACTCGCGTGCTCGCGCCGAGACGCCGCTGAGCACCATGGTGCCGCCGCGCGACGAGGTCAGCTTCCAGCAGCGCAACAGAAGCGAGAGAAACACCGACCCAAAGTAGTTCACCTTGTCCAGCGCGATCAGCACCAGCGGCACGTCGCGTTCGCGCAGCGGCTGCAGCACGACCTCCGCCGCTTGCTCGATCAACTCCCAGCGCAGCGACTCCTCCGCTTTGCGTGGGCTTGCCGACCCAAACCTGGCCGCTTGCCTGGACCACCACCTACCGATTGCGTTCGTTGCCCGCCGCAGCACGGCTCTGCTAGACTTGGACGTGCAATGGGTTTCCTATTCAGCGTTATTGCCTTCCCCTTCCGAGTGGTGGGGAAGCTTGTCGACTTGATCGGCCGCGCCGTCGTGCTGGTGTTGGGCTTTGCGATGATGGTCGGCGGGGTGGCCCTGACGTTGATGCCCGTTTTTCGCATCATCGGAATCCCGCTGTTTATCGTGGGTCTCTTGCTGGTCTTGCGGGCGCTCTCTTGACACTGCCGGCCCAGCCACGATTGTCGGTCGCAACAAACTCGAATCTCAGGTAGGACCATTACATGCCACAGTTGAAAGTCGCCGTGCTCGCGGGTGACGGCATCGGCCCGGAAGTCGTGGACGCCGCGATCGCGGTCGCCGACGCCGCCGTCGCCAAGTCGGACACGCAGATCGATTGGACCCGGTTCCCGTGGGGCTCCAGTTACTACCTCGATCACGGGCGCATGCTGCCCGACGACGGCATCGACCAGCTCCGGCAATTCGATGCCATCTTACTCGGCGCTATCGGGCACCCGAAGATTCCGGACCACGTCACACTCGGCGGCTTGCTCTTGCCGATCCGACGCCGGTTCGATCAGTACGTGTGCGTGCGGCCGGCGTACTTGTACGAGGGCGTCGACTCGCCGCTGCGAAACTACGGCTCCGGCCAGATCGACATGCTGGTGTTTCGCGAGAACACCGAAGGCGAGTACGCCAACGTCGGCGGCCGGCTGTACGAGGGCTTCGATCAGGACATCGCTGTGCAGACCGCTGTATTCACGCGGCGCGGTTGCCGTCGCATCATGGAGGCCGCGTTCAACGCCGCACGCAAACGACGACGACGCGTGACGTCGATCACGAAATCGAACGCTCAAGGTTTCGGCATGGTGCTCTGGGACCAGGTGTTTCGCGACGTCGCCCGGCAGTTTCCCGACGTCGAAGTGAACTCGCTGCTCATCGACGCCGCGGCCATGGACTTCGTCCGCCGGCCCGACCGGTTCGACGTGGTCGTGGCGAGCAACCTGTTCGGCGATATCCTGACCGACCTGTCGGCCGCGATCGTAGGCAGCATGGGACTCGCGCCGAGCGGCAATATCAATCCCGAGCGCGCCGCTCCGAGCATGTTTGAGCCGGTCCACGGTTCGGCGCCCGACATTGCCGGCAAGGGCATCGCCAACCCGATCGCGGCCGTGTTGTCGGTTGCCATGATGCTCGATCACTTGCAGGTCGTCGCCGCCGCACGAACCATCGAAAACGCCGTGCGAAAGCTACTGGCCGCTAGGCAGCCACGCACACCCGACCTCGGCGGAACGGCCAAGACAGCCGATGTCACTAGGGCCTTGCTCGATCATCTCTTGTGAGGCGTATCGAGCCGTGCGACGTATCTATCTCGACAACAACGCCACGACACAGCTCGCGCCCGAAGTCGCCGAGGCGATGCGGCCATACCTCGATTCGAGGTACGGTAACGCATCGAGCCAGCACGCCGAGGGGCGACTGGCCCGCCGCGCGCTCGAAGAGGCTCGCGAGCTCGTAGCCGGTCTGCTTGACGCGCGCCCTGAACAGGTGATCTTCACCAGCGGCGGCACTGAAGCCAACAACTTGGCGATCTTTGGCCTGGCCGCCAATCCGCCCGGAGGTGTCATCACCAGCACCATCGAGCATCCCTCGGTGTTGGGCTGCTTCGACCGCCTGGAACGCCGTGGGTTCCATGTGGCGCGGGTCCCGGTCGAGCATGACGCTGTTATCGACTGCGATCAGTTCGAGGCGTTGCTCACGCCCGACACGCGATTGGCGGCGATCATGTTGGCAAACAACGAAGTAGGAACGATCGAAGACGTCCGGTCGTTGGCTTCCGCTGCGCGGCGGCACGGTGTGTTATTTCATACCGATGCAGTTCAGGCGGTCGGCCGTGTGCCGGTTTCGTTCCGGTCTCTCGGCGTTCATTCGCTAAGCCTCAGCGCTCACAAATTCCACGGGCCAGTCGGCATCGGAGCGCTCCTGGTGGACGACAAGCAGCGGCTTGCCCCCGTGCTCACGGGTGGTCATCAGGAGTTCGGCGTGCGGCCTGGTACTGAGCCGGTGGCGCTCGCCGTAGGTTTGGCGTGTGCCTTGAAGCGAGCGGCCGACACGATGGCCGTCGACGTGAAGCGAATCGCCGGCCTGCGCTACGCTCTCAAACAACGATTAATGACAAACTTGAACTGCTACGCCAACGGCCGTGACGATCGTTGTGTTCCAAACACCCTCAACCTACGATTCGCCGACTTGGACGCTCAATCTTTGGTCATGGCATTCGATCTGGCCGGCCTCGCCTGCTCGACCGGCTCGGCATGTTCGAGCGGCGCAGCGACTCCTTCGCACGTACTGCTGGCCATGGGCCTGACTGAATGTGAATCGCGAAGCTCCGTCCGTTTCAGTCTCAGTCGCTACACAACTGCGGACGATATCGATCGGGCTGTCGAGCTGATCTGTCGCGTGACTGCAGCACACAATCCAACGGCCGGTCCACCTTTGGGCTGCTTTACCGGCTAGTTTCCTTCTGCTAATATCACGGACCTTGGCGGGCGATTTGTTGGTTTGCATCTGTCAACAGCTTGTTGAATACTCCTTGGTCGACTCTTCGAACTGGCCCCTTTGGCTGGCCGTACGCCCAATGCTGCTGATGTTTGGCGGGTCTACAATCAGTTCGCTACGAAGTTATCAACAGAGTTTTGATCCGTTCTTTCGTACGCGGTGTTACCCAAGACCCTACGCTTCTTTGTGATACGCAGTCGGTAGTTTTTTATCGACAATCTGCGGTCCCCTTACTGTCTTTAGACATGACTTTATATTACTCTCTCAACCAGATAGAACCTCAGATTCCAATGGAGTAGGACTCATGAAGGCAACATGCAATCGGGGTGATCTCTTGTCCGCGTTTCAGATGGTTGCCGGCGTCGTTCCAACTCGCAGTCCCAAGCCCATCCTGCTAAGCGTCAAGATGGTAGCCAAGAAAGATGGGGTTACATTGTTAGCCACCGACCTTGAGGTCGGCATTCGCTGTAAGGTAGACGGAGTCGAGGTTGCGTCTGCGGGTGAGGTCGTCCTGCCCACAGCTCGGTTGATCGCGATTCTGCGCGAATCCTCTGATGAAGTGTTCGATATTCACAACGACGAAAGTAAGACGCATGTTCGAGGCAGTCGCAGCCGGTTCCAGTTGCCCGCCGAGTCGCCCAGCGAATTCCCCGAAGTACCAGACTTTGTAGAAGAGAAGTTTCACAAGGTATCGGGCGTGCTCCTGCGCACGATGATCCGTCGCACAGTCTTTGCGACCGACGTGGAGAGTACCCGGTACGCACTAAACGGTCTGCTGGTCGAACTGGAAGGCAACCGCATCAGCTTGGTTGGCACTGACGGCCGACGACTCGCAGTGATGCGCGGCACCGGCGTCGCCGTGGCCGGACACAACACCAAAGATTTCACGCCGGTCGTGCCGAGCAAGGCGATGAATCTGCTCGATCGCACCTTGCAGAGTGACGACGAGGAAATACAACTCGCTGTGCAGGCGAACAAGATACTGGTGAAGACCCAGCGTGCGGTTATCTCCAGTCGTTTGGTCGAGGGCCGGTTCCCGCGATATCAAGAAGTCTTCCCGAGTCGCTCCGAGGCCGCCGTGCCGCTCAATGTCAGAGACCTGCTCCAAGCAGTCCGTCAGGCGGCAATCGTAACGAGCGAAGAAAGCCGCGGGGTCGACTTTGCGTTTACCGAGGGGAAGCTGACACTCGCCGCACAGTCGGCCGACGTCGGCCAGTCGCAGGTCGAGTTGCCGATCTCGTACGATGCCAAAGACATTACGATCACGTTCGACCCACGGTACCTGGTAGACATGTTGCGAGTTCTGAACGAGGAATCGACAGTGACGCTCGATCTGATCGACCATCAGAGCGCCGCGGTCTTCCGCACGGACGACGGATACAGCTACGTAGTCATGCCGCTCACGCGCGAGAGGTAACCCGAATGGCCGCAGCTCGGACGCATGGCGGGGTTCAGTCTATCGCAGCGATTCTCGGTGAAGTCGCCGCCCGGCGCGGATTCGCGCGCCTGCGCGGTCAGCAGTACCTCGAAGACGCCTGGCGAACGGCCGCCGGCGAGTTGACGGCCAAGTACACCCGAATCGGTTCGCTGCGCCGCGGTGTGCTGGAGGTGCTAGTCGCCAACTCCGTCTTGTTGCAAGAACTCGCCGGGTTTCAGAAGCAGGGGCTGGTGAAGAAGCTCCAGTCGACGCTTGGCACAAGTGAAGTGCGCGAGCTGCGATTTCGTCTCGATTCGCCGCCGGATACGGGCTAGGCGGCAAGAGAAAACTGGGCCCTCCGCCAACTTTGAAGAGAAAACTGGGCCCTCCGCCAACTTTGGGGCGCAGGCGTCCCGCCTGCTGTTTCATCCGCCAGATGTGAGGCGGCCGCGGCGGCCACACCACAAGTTTCCCAAAAGTTGGCGGAGAGCCGAAAACTGGAAAGGGATTCATGGCAACCGAGCCGACTCCAGAACCGACCGGCCCAGAACAGCCGGCCGGCTCCACGTCCAACTACACCGCCGAGCACATTAAGGTGCTCGAAGGCGTAGACGCGGTGCGCAAACGGCCGGCGATGTTCATTGGCGATACCGGACCTCGCGGGTTGCACCACCTGATCTACGAGGTCGTTGACAACTCGATCGACGAGGCCATGGCAGGGTTCTGCCAGAACATCTCGGTGAAGATCAACATGGACGGCAGCGTCACGATCGCCGACGACGGACGCGGCATACCTGTCGATGAACACCCGACCGAAAAAAGATCGGCGCTCGAAGTCATCATGACCAAGGTGCATTCGGGCGGGAAATTCGATCACCAGAGCTACAAGGTTTCGGGCGGGCTGCACGGCGTCGGAATAACCTGCGTCAACGCGCTCAGCGAATGGCTCGAGGTTGAGGTGCGGCGCGACGGGCACGTCTACACGCAGGAATACGCCCAGGGCGTCCCCACGACGCCCGTCACCACCGTAGGCAAGGCGCCGAAGAGTGGAACGAAAGTGACGTTCCGGCCCGACCCGCAGATATTCCCCGACACACGGTTCCGCTTCGAGACGATCGAGAGCCGGCTGCGGGAACTCGCGTTCCTCAACCGCGGCATTCGCATCAAGATCAGCGACGAGCGCGATCGCCGCGAGGTCGAGTTCTTTTTCGAAGGAGGCATCACCGAATTCGTCAAGTACCTCAACCGGACCGACACCGTGCTGCACCCGGAAGTGTGCTACGTGAACAAGGAACAGGACCGCATCCAGGTCGAGGTCGCACTGCAGTACAACGAAGGGTTCTCGGAGTGCGTCTTCTCGTACGTAAACAACATCAACACCATCGAAGGCGGCACGCACCTCACGGGGTTCCGCACCGCCCTGACCCGCAGCATCAACAACTACGGCAAGAAGTCCGAGATGTTCAAAGAGGTCACCCCGGTCGGCGACGACTTTCGTGAGGGACTGACCGCGGTGATCAGCGTGCGAGTGCCCGATCCGCAGTTCGAGGGCCAGACGAAGACGAAGCTTGGCAACAGTGAAGTGGAAGGCATCGTCACCACGGTAGTGAACGAGGCGCTCTCAGACTTCTTGGAAGAGAATCCGGCCAGCGCGAAGAAGATCGCCCAAAAGGCGCTGCTGGCCGCCGAGGCCCGCGAGTCGGCCCGCAAGGCCCGCGACTTGACGCGACGCAAAGGGGCCATCGGGTCGGGCAGCCTGCCCGGCAAGCTGCGCGATTGCCGACGACACGAGGTCGAAGGCAGCGAGCTGTTTCTGGTCGAGGGCGATTCGGCCGGCGGGAGCGCCGACACCGGCCGCGACAGCGAGTTCCAGGCGATCTTGCCGCTGCGCGGAAAGATACTGAACGTGGAAAAGGCCCAGCGCCTGGAAAAATTGCTCGCGTCCGAAGAGATACGCAACATCTTCAGCGCCGTCGGCGTGCTGCCCGGCGAAGAAGACATCTCCAAACGACGCTACGGCAAGGTCGTACTCATGACCGACGCCGATGTCGACGGCAGCCACATCCGGACGTTGCTCCTGACCTTCTTCTATCGCCAACTGCCGAAGCTCGTCTCTGAGGGGCACGTGTACGTCGCTCAGCCGCCGCTCTATCGAGTTCGCCAGCGCAAACAGAGTCGCTACGTGCAGACCGACGACCAGATGCGCCAGGAGTTGCTCACGCTTGGACTCGAGGGGACCGAATTGCGTCGCGCCGACGGAGTGCGGTTCACAGCCGACAAGTTGCATCAGCTTGCCCAGTCGCTGATGCGCATCGAAGACTCGATCGTCGCGCTCGAACGACGCGGCCTGAGCCTGCGCGCCCTGCTCGACCGCCGTCAGGCCGACACCGGTCTATTGCCCGTCTTTCACGTCGTCTGCGGCAACGAACAACGCTGGTTCGCGACGAAGGAACAGGTCGATGCCTTCCTGCAGACGGTGCAGGCCGAGCAAGGCGAGGAATTGGAACTGGCCGACGATCAGGCCACGAACGGAAATGGGAAAACGGCCAAGCTGATGCGGGTCGCCGAGCTGCATGAGGTCCGCACGCTGAACAAGGTGCTGCCCGAGCTGCGCAGCTTCGGACTGGACATAGACAGCCTGCTCGCCGAGCCGTCGACCAACGGTCTCGAGCGGCCGCCGGCGTTTGTGTTGCAGCGCGGCGAATCGGAGGTCCCGCTTGAAGACCTCCGCGGCCTGCTGCCGGCCATTCGCAAGCTCGGCGAACGCGGCCTGACGATCACTCGGTTCAAAGGTCTGGGTGAGATGGACGCGGAAGAGTTGTGGGAAACGACCATGAATCCGGCCCAGCGCACGCTGCTGCAGGTTCGAATGGACGACGTGCAAAAGGCCGAGGAGATGTTCCGCATCCTGATGGGCGATCAGGTCGAGCCGCGTCGCGAGTTCATCGAAACCCACGCGCTCGACGTCCGCAACCTCGACGTCTGAGTAGGATGGTTGCTTTGCAACCACCTCGAACCAGAGCAGAGTCAGAGTAGGGTGGGCCGAGTCAGCGAGTCCCACCTTCAGGAGCTGTGTGATTTCTGGGCGCGGTGGGACTTGCGGACTCGGCCCACCCTACCCCAGCTCGTGACCCTACCAAACAGGAACACTGCCGTGGGCAAATCGGTCGTGCCAGATCGCCCGTCTTCCAGCCAGCCGATGCCGGCCGACGCGACCGGCTGTGCGGGCGCCGAGCGCGTCAACCGGTTTCGCCGCGCCGAACGGTTCTCGGCCGGACCGGGCACCGAGTTCATTGACTTCTTCAACGGGGAGTTGCTCAGCGGCCTTGAGATGAGCGGTGGCTACGGACTGTTTCATCCGGGTGGTCGGCTGCCAGCGCACGTCCACGACTTCGACGAATCGATTTCGATCATCAGCGGCGCGGCGACGTGCATCGTCGAGGGACGTCGCTATACGCTCTCCGGCTGCGCCACTGCGATGGTGCCGCGCGGCCGCGTCCACTACTTCCGCAACGAATCCTCCGCCACCATGGCGATGCTCTGGGTCTACGCCGGCCCCATGCCCGAGCGCATCGTCGTCGACGAACGCTGCGCAACGATCGAAGGCAATCCGTGGCAGTGATGTCCTCGGCGCCGAAGATCGCCGAACCAGGTTTCCCAAAACGAACATGGCCACGCACGGTGCGAATTCGGCGACGCGGCAATGGATCTGCGACCTGGCACGAACGAAAAAGGCGCCGGAATCACACTACGACGACGAATGCTGAAGGTGTTTGCCCCATGACGACGCCGCAGTGATCATGACTTCTTGAGTTTCCGTGCCGCTTGCACGGCGGGGAGGGCTTGGAGGAGGCCGGCGCCGAAGGTGTGGTCGCGGCCGGGGTCGCCGAGGTCCTTGCAGGTTTGTTCCATGAGCGACTTGGTCTGCCACGCGGTCAGATCGGGATTGGCCGAGAGCATCAGAGCCGCGACGCCGGCGGCGTGAGGGCCTGAGAATGAGTTGCCCTGCGGGCCGATCACCAGCGCGAAGTTCGGACCCTCCTTCGAGACGAGCTGCCAGCGCGGGCCGAGTGGGGCGGGCCGCGCCCAGACCGGGTAGCCGCCGAACAGGCCCGTCACGTCCGGCTTGCCGAGCGGCGCGGCGGCGGGGTAATCGTCGTAAAACTTGACGCCCTGCCAGAAGCACGGCCCCTCGCTGCTCTGCGGCGCCTTGCCGCCGTCCTGCAAAATGCCGCCCGCGGCGATCACGCACGGAATGTCTTTCGGCAGTGCAATCTGTCGCCCGCGCGGCAACGCGGCGAAGTTGCCCGCCCCGCCCACCGCCACCACGCCGCCCGCTGCCAGGTGCTCGTGCGCCGTGCGGTACACGCCGCGATAGTTGCCCAGCTCGACGTTCACCCACATGTAGCTCATCGACAGCACGTCGGCGCCCTGCTCGAGCGCATACTCATACGCCTTCAGATGCCCCATGCCGCGCAAGATCATCAGCCGCGCGCGCGGCGCGATGCCCGTGACCAGCTTCTGGCTGTTGATTGGTCGGCCCGCCACGATGCCGGCGCACATGCTGCCGTGTGGCAACGTGGCCGAGTCGCCCAGCGCGTAGAACGAACGAGCTTGGAAGTCGTAGCCGAACAGGTCGTCGATGTAACCGTTGCCGTCGTCGTCTTTGGCGTTGAGTTGCTCGCCCGGGTTCTTCCAGAGCGCGCGGACCAGCGCGGGGGCGACCATCATGCCGCTGTCGCACAACGCGACCGTGACGCCCCGGCCAGTCGCCTGCCCCTCGAACCACGCCGCCGGCGCGCCGATGCGATCGACGTTCCACGGGATCTCGAGGCCGTCCGTGGAAAACGGCTCGTCCGAGTCGTCCTTCCAGTCGGCCAGCACCTGCGCGTAGACCTGCTTTTGTTGCTCGGCCGGCAGTCCGTCCGGTGTTGGCTGGCGCGTGTGTTGCCGGATCGGCCCGCGCTGCTGATAGACGAACGACACGGCGTCGTGAGCGGCGAGTTGTTGGCACGCCGCGCCGGTCGCGTCACAGGCGAAGCCGTTGACGATCCAGAATCGTTCGAAGTTCGTGACCTGGCCGTTTGACGTCAGGCGATCGACCAGCTCGCGCGCCGCTTGCCACGAGCCATCGCTGTTGCGGTGTAGCGTCGCGAGCACGCCGCGCCGCAGTTCGGTGCGACGGGCCTGCCGGTTCTCTTCGCAAAACCGTTCGTAGTCGCCCGCGCCGCGAATCAACTGGTCGGTCATGCGGACGAACACAGGATAGGTCCGGTCCGGTTGGTCGAGTCCGGCGTCGATCTTTGAGTCGACATCGGCGTCGGCCGTCATGGCGGGCGAGCTGGCGAACGCCGTCGAGCACAGTAGTGTGGCAGCCGCTGAGAGCAGGGACGATCGCGAACGGTACTTCATTCGGTTGGTCTCGCTTGGGGAGTCCGAGGGCAATTCACTTCGCCTGTTTCAGCTCGACCGCCATTTCGAGCAGCGCGTCGAGCATTTTTTCCGACGCATTCCGCTCGAGGCGGTTCGTGCCGAGCCATGTCTCGTAGCCGCCCAGGTCGTGGTGCCGCGGCGTCGGCAGGTAGCCGTAGTAGCCGTGATTGAGTGAGATCATGAACGCCGGCTGCAGCGGGCTGCGTCGCTTGAACTCCAGGCCAATCTCGCAGAAGACCTCGCACGGCATCGAACCGAGACAGACGTCTCCGATGCGCAGCGTCTGTAGCGGCATCGGCACGGTTTCGGGGTAGCCGGCCATGCGCAGCGTGCGCTCGGCGTAGATTCTCGGCAGGTCGGTCTTGCCCGGCTCGGCCTTGCGCTCGGCGAGCGTCTTGTTGGCCCAATCGATCTGCTCCGCCGTTGGATGTCGCCAGCCGATCGGCGGCTCGCGATACCGCGCGTCGAGCGTGACGTGATCGCGAAACTGCACTTTGGCTAGCGAGTCGTGGACCTTGGCGGCCACGTCTTCGGCGACGTATCGCATCTGAGCATATGGGCCACGCGACGGCCGCGGCTCGCGGAAGTTGATGTTGTTGATGTCGCCGCTCGTGCCGTTGGCCAGCATGGCAACAAACGGCGGATCTTGTCGTTCGGCGGTGACGAGGCGGCCGAAGTGTTCACTGAACATGGCGAAGTAGTCGGCCGAGATGTGGTTTGAACCGACGCCGCCGACGTAATGCAGCGAGTACGCGGCGTAGACTGATATGGGCCGCCCGTCTGTGCCGCGCACCGCGATGAACGACACGGTTGGGTCGGTCGGTCCGGCGGGCTCGACCAGGTTCGGGCTGCCGGCGGGCGGGTTCATCGTCACCTTGTCGAACCCGCCGAACGGGCTTTCGCGGCCGGTGCCCGGCTTCATGAACCAGCGTCGGTTGAAGACGTGCTCGGGCGCCTCGGCCGTGCCGAACCCAATCTGGGCGGGCCGCAGGTTGTTGACCGCACGCTGCACGCCGTCGGCGATGCGCCGCGCCACGAATCGCTGGTAGTCGTCGAGAGTCTGCTCGAACTTCATGCGATCCTGGCCCAGCGCACTCGTGGCCGAATGTGTGTGGGTTGCCGAGATCACGACGCGATCGCGCGCGATGCCCGTGCGCTCGTGGATGAGCCGGCGGGCCTCGTCGCTGACCAGCCGGTGGATGCCCAACAGATCGCACACCACCAGCGCCAGCTTGGTCTTGCCGTCGTCGAGCACCAGGCACCGGGCGTGCAGTTCGTCGTGGACGTGTTCCGATCGAATCGGCAGGAATCCGCCGACGATATCGCCGCCGATCGCGGGCGTGAAGTTGCTGGTCGCCGCGCCGGCCTGGAACTGCGGCGGCGCCGGTTCGCCCGCGGAGGCCGAACCATCTGGAAAGGTCACAGCGGCCAGGCAAATCGCAAAGCGGCGGATCATCGTGAGTGCTCCCGTTGGTCGGGCAGTTGTGCGAGATATCGGACCACGTTGTCGACCGGTTCCACGTCGCCCAGGTCGATGTCGATGTCGAACAGAAACACGTGGTGCATCAGTTCGCATCGTTCGCCGACCGCCTCGCGAGCGACGATCACGCGGAAGCTGTCGGTCGCATCGCGGCAGGTGGCGTAGACGCAGTGGCTCGTGCGCACGCCGGTGATGACTAGCGTGTCGACTCCGAGGGCGGTGAGCATTTCGTGGAGGTGGGTTCCCTTGAAGGCCGAGGCGTAGCGTTTGCGCACGATCTTCTCGTTGGGCCGCCGCTCGAGCCGCGGATCGAGTTCAAACAACCGCGCGGCGTCGTCGGGCAGGTCGAGCTTCAACTTGCGGTCGTGCGGACTGGGCGGTTCGGCGGGGTCGTGCGCGAAAGTGGTGAAAAAGATCGGCACGTTCTTCGCCCGCGCGGCGCTCAGCACTCGGCAGGTGGCGTCGACCACGGCGTCGAGCCGGCTGCCGATCTGCTGACTCGAGTCGAGCCAGTAGCACGCCAGGTCGATCACCACGACCGCGGGCCGCGACCCGAACCCGACGCGCCCCGCCCAACCGCGCCGGCGGTACCGTTCGCGCAGCTCGTCCAGATGAGCCAACAGCGGCCCACGCAGGTCCGCCGGGATGCCTAGATCCGCCGACCCTGTCTCTCGCCCTTCGCCGCGTGTGTTCATGGCATCCTTCGCTAGCACCGCAGAGCATGACGGAGCACGACGAGTAGATCAAGTCGCCGCGCCCGGCGGCCTGGTGCTTTCGCCTGACGCCGAGGGAGTCTATACTCTCGCCGCAAGACCAGAGCCCTCACCCGAGGAGTTCACCATGCCACACGCGCGTGCCTTCGGTTCGACAACCCGGCGTGAGTTCCTCCGCGTCGTCGGGCTTGCCTGCGGCGGAGCGGCCGCACTACGCCCGCTGATGGCGCAAGCGGACGACCAAACCGCAGAAGCGATCAGGCCGTTTCGCATCGCCGTGGATGACTCAGTCCTCAGTGACCTCAAGGAGCGGCTGGCTCGCACGCGCTGGCCCGATCAGGTCGACGATGCCGCGTGGGACTACGGCCTGGAACTCGGCTATATGAAGGAGTTGGTCGAATACTGGCGAACCAAATATGACTGGCGGGCGGAGGAGCGGCGGCTCAACGAGATACCGCAGTTCGTCACCCCGATCGACGGCCTCGATATTCACTTCATGCACCAGCGGTCGCGACATGAGGGCGCGTTGCCGCTGGTGATCGTACACGGCTGGCCTGGTTCGGTGGTCGAGTTCACGAAGATCATGGGAATGCTGACGGCGCCGGAAGAGCACGGCGGCAAGGCGGCCGACGCGTTCCACGTCGTCTGCCCGTCGCTGCCGGGATTCGGATTTTCGGGCAAGCCGCGCGAGCGCGGCTGGAGTTCGCAGCGCATGGCCGAGACGATCGCCAAGCTGATGGCGCGGCTGGGCTACGAGCGTTACGGGGCGCAGGGGGGCGACTGGGGCGGCGGCATCGTGCGCTGGCTCGCCACCGGCGACGGCGCGCATTGCGTCGGCGCGCACAGCAACTTTCCGGGCGGCAGCCGGCCGATGGAAGACCCGATGCGCGGAGTCACGCCGGAGGAAATACAACGCATGGAGCGCCGCGCACAGGAACTGAACGATCATCGCGCCTACGGCGTGATTCAGGGTACGCGGCCGCTCACACTCGGCTACGGCCTCGCCGACTCGCCCGCCGGACTGGCCGCTTGGATCGTCGACAAGTTCTGGGCCTGGAGCGACCACGGCGGCAAGCTGGAGAACATCTACACCAAGGATGAGCTGCTGACCAACGTCATGGTCTATTGGGTCACGGGCACGATGAGTTCCTCGGTGCGGATCTACTACGAGTTCCAACACAACCAGCCGCGTCCCAAGTCGATGACGGCGTTTCAGACGTCGGGCCGATCGTCGCCGATCGGTTTCGCGTTGTTCCCGAAAGAGATCAACGTGCCGCCGCGCGCGTGGGTGGAGCGGGCCATCGGGCCGGCGATGACGCACTGGACTGAGATGCCGCGCGGCGGCCACTTCGCCGCGATGGAACAGCCCGAACTGCTCGCCGCCGACGTGCGCAAGTTCTTCGGCCCGCTGCGGTGAACACAGACGCGGCGATGGGAACCACAACAGCCGCCGCACGTGGTCGCTGGCGGGAAGGTCCCGAGCTCATTAGGGCGATGCCAAACTGCGCAACAGCCAATCGGCCGGCTGTTCACCAGTGATGGGCGCGGAGTCGAATCGAAGTCGGTCCGGCGCCTGGGCGGCGGCATACGAACGAAGCGTCGAATCCAGCATCGTCGTCAAACGTGCCGGGGCTACGGGGCGATTGAGTGCGGTGACGAGCGATTCGAGTCGAAGCGGGCGCGGGGCCAACGCGGCGGCGACGTCGCCGAGGTCGCCGGCGGTCAGTGCGCCGGGAATCACCACATCGTGCGGGATGTAGCAGAACGGGCGGTCGAGCAGCGTCTCGTAGCCGGCGAGCCCGCCGCGGACAAGGATCGCGTGGATGGAGTCG
Source organism: Planctomycetia bacterium (assembly GCA_036758585.1). Taxonomy (GTDB): domain Bacteria; phylum Planctomycetota; class Planctomycetia; order JALXBF01; family JBGPMX01; genus DAIOWH01. Next base: position 7,212 of record DAIOWH010000061.1, on the reverse strand, counting down.
TCGAACAAGCCGCCGAAGAGGGCAACGAGTCCGCCGAGCGGCTCAGCCAGCGCGGGCAAGGCGTCGGCGTCGAGCGGAACTTCGAGGCGCTGGTCGTCGCGGTTCGGCGCGGTGAACGAATCGCCCCAGAGCGCGACGCGCGATCCATCGAGTTCGGTCCGGCCGCGCAGATAGCTCAAGACCGAACGCAGGTCGCGCACGCGCGAGCCGACCAGCGTCTGGCCGAGCATCAATTCAGACGACGACAGCGAGGTGCTCGCACTCGTACGGCCGCGCGAGTCGTCGGGCCGAGTCTCGCCCGTGCCGCGCAGGTCCGGCAGACAGACCGCGACGCCTCCGCGCAGCAGCGCGGCGATCGTCTCGGACCGGTGCTCGAGGAACGCCTGTTTTCCTTGCTGCGCGACGGCCACGACCACCGGACGCCGCCCGGCGGCATCGCCCGGCCTGAGCAGCATCAGCGGTACGACGATCCCCGGCTCAACCTCGAGCACGATCCGCTCGACGGTCGCGTCGGGCGTCTGTTCGGTTCGCACCTGGGTCACGTGAGCGTCGCCGCGCGGCTCGACCTCGCCGAGCAGTTTGGCCCACTGGTGCCGAAGCCACCGGCGCTGTGCGGCCGGGTCGAGTTCCGCGAGTCGTCGTCGCGCCGCCGCGACGCGAGCCGCGCCGATATCTGCCGCCAACTCGTGTACGGGTCGGCCCGGCCGGCGGTCTGCTGCGTCAGGCGTCAAGCAGGTCAGCTCGTCGACGGGATGACGCTCAGTCGATTCTCGTTCGGGTGTTGGGATGCCGAACCATTTCTGTAAGGCAGGATAGATGCCGCGGCGATGAACGGCGCCGATGTTGTTGCAGTGCGAGCTTTCGGGCGGCTGGCCCGACAGCTTGCCGTGCCCGTGAGCCGCCGCGAGGCGGTCGCTCGCGCCGTAAAACTCCCAAATGCGTTGGAACCTCGCCCACACCGGATCGCGCTGGCGGTCCCACGCGAACTCGTGGGCATACACCAGGCCTCGCGGCGCCACCGAACCGACGATCACCCACGGCAGGAATCCATCGCGCGCGGACAGGCGCAGATTGCGTGTCGACTCCCAACTGCCTCCGCCAGCGTAGTTGAACGAATCGTCGGCGTCGGCGGCCAGTGGGTAGGTCGTTTCGGGTTGCGGGCCGCCGAAGTTGAACGGCACGACGGCCGCGATGCGCGGATCGATCGCCGCAGCGACAGCGGCCGGGTCGCCGCCGCCCGCGACCGCGCCGAGCAGGATGACGCGATCGCGATCGACGCCTGGCCGAGCGAGCAGCAGATCGACGCCCCGCATCAAGTCCCACACCATCCAGCCGATCAGGCTGTCGCCGATCGTGTGCAGTTGTACTCCGACGCTGTAGCGAAAGTAGTAATCTTGCCGCCCGGCTCGAAACTGGCCCGGATAGTCGTCGGCCGAGCGGAACGGATGCTGCCGCCGCTCGCCGTGGCCGAGCTGGTCCATGACGAGCACCGCGCAGCCGAGCCGCGCCCAAGTGATGCCCATGTCCTGCAGTTCGCCCTGAGCCTTCGGGTTGTGGTGGCTGTGGCAGATGAGGATGCCAGGCATGCGTCGAGTTGGCGATCCGGCATCGTTGGCGTCCGCCGGCAGGTACAGGTTCGCGGTGACGATCAGGCCGGGCCGACTCTCGAAGACGACATTCTCGATCTTGTAGCCCGTTGCCTTGATGGTTCGCGTGACGCGGACGTTGAGATTTTGGGGCGCGGGCGGGAACTGGCCGAGCGAGTCGCGGAGCGTGCGGAGCCGATCGTCGCGATAGCGCTCCCATTCTTCGCGAGTGGCGATGCCGCGCCAGGCTTGGGTCTCGCGCCGGTTTGCCGCATCGCACCGCGCCCGAACATCGCGCGCGAGCATCGCGGCGGGCGCCGTACGTTCGTCGCCGACCGGAAGGACGCGCGCGTCGAGTTTGGCCAGACGGGCGGTGAGTGGGTCCGAGTCCGGCCGAACTTGATGACCGTTCGCGGTTCCGCGATACAAGCCCGAGCCGCCAGCGAGGGTTCTGTCGCACGGATGGCTCGATTGCCCGAGCTCACTCGCTGGTGCTTCGGGCTTCTGTGACGCATGCACACGGTCGTTCAGGTCATCCGCGGCGGCAACGTGGCAAGTCGCCCACCACGCACAGGCCAGCACCAGGACGCAGCGTATCAAAGGCCGATCAACCGGCCGCGTGTCGTGCATAAGAGGCCGTCGCGACTAGGCCCTGTTTTGGCCAGCATTGTGGCGCACGCGGCCCGCGTGCGTCCGGCCGAATTGCAAACAGCTAGTTGGCCGCCGCCCGTGCGGCGCCCGCGGCCGAGATGTCGTAGCAGTGCAATACGTCTTGATCGCGCAGGTACAAGCGTCCGCCGGCAATGACCGGGTGCGACCAACTCGGCGTCGAGCCGTTGGGGATCTTGAAAGAGCCTTTGACCTTGAGACCTCGGGGCGTCGCCTCCACCAGGGCCATGACGGCGTTCTGGTAGCGAAAGTACACGTGGCCGTCGGCATAGGCGATCGCGGCGGATTCGGCGCCCGGCCCGCGCTCGGGGCCCCAAGCGATCTTGCCGGATTTCATTTCGATGCAGGTCGGGAGTCCGTTGTTGTGACCGCTGCCGGCATAGATGTAGTCGCCGATCAGCACCATGCCGCCGTGGTGGTTCTGGAATGTGTTGCCTGGCAGAAAGTACCGCTCCTCGGCCCTCGTCCCACCCCCACCGCCTGTGAGCTTGAGCAGTGCGGCGCCGGTGCCGTAGCCGGTCGAGCAGAACACCAGGTCGCCCTGAACAATTGGCGTCGGAATGTTCGCGGTGCCGTTGGCGATCTTGTCGTAACGCCACAAGAACTTTCCGTCTCGGGCCGCGACGCCGACGATGCCTCGTTCCAGGAGCTGCACATACTGGCGAACGCCGCCGACCTCTGCGACAACGGCCGAAGCGTACCCCGCCGCGTCGCCGCCCGGCACCTTCGCTTTCCACACGACGTCGCCGGTCTTCTTCTGGAGTGCGACCAGCGTCGCGTCCGATCCGCCGGGCGTGCAGATCACATGGTCGCCGTCGACCAGCGGCGATTCGCTGTAGCCCCAGCTCGACATCATCCTGCCGTTAAACTCGCCGCGAAAATTCTTGCGCCACTGTTCCTTGCCGGTGGCGATCTCTAGGCACACGATCTCGGCGTCTTGGTTGCCGCGCGTGCTGAGCACGTACAGCAGGTCGCCGTCCACGGTCGGCGTGCTCCGCGCTTCGTCGCCCGGTCGCCCGATCGGTTCGGACCAGACGACGCTCCCATCGGCGACGTTGACGCAGGTGACATTCTGACTTCCACCGCGCCCGCCGGACACGTAGGCTCGGCCGCCGGCGACCGCGAGGCTGGCGTGACCGCGGCCCATGCCGGAGGCCGTCCACGCCAGCGGCGGACCATCGCTCGGCCACTGCTTCAACAGGCCCGTTTCCTTCGACACGCCCGATCGGTCTGGCCCGCGCCACTGGGGCCACTCGCCGACCGCCGCCGTGCTCTTGCCCGCCGCGTTCGGCTTCGTCTTTGCTGTGCGTTCGGGTTTGGTCGTTGCTGACTTAGGCTCGCTCGCGCTGTCGCTCTCTTTCGGTGCGGTCGCGGGGCTGGCCGCCGCGGTTCTCACGCGAACGCTCACGACCTCTCTCGTGATCTTGTCGTAGCTCAACGTGACTCGGGTGCCTTCGGTGAGTGCGGCGAGCTTGGCTGGTTTGCCGTCCAGCGTGATCTTTGTGTCGCCCGTGATTGTGAACGTTTGATCTTCCGTGGCAGCGGCACTACCGACAGCCACGGTCACTCGATTGCCCGAGACCTTCTTGACCGTGCCGCCGACGCTGGCCTGCGGAACCAGCGCCGCTACACCGATGAGGCCGCTTGTCGCGGCGAGTACTGCGAAAACCAAACTAGCTCGTTTGAACATGGGCCACTCCGAAGGCAAGGTGGGTTGTGCTGGCAGGCCGTTTCTGAAGCCGAAGTGAGTCTATAGCACCGGCTGATTGGCGACAAGTGCGTTGAGTGTGCGGACGCAGGATCGTGCATGCCTGCAATTCGGCGCGAGGCGTGTCGGTCTTTTTCAATCCCCAAATTCTTTTATCGAATAGAGAGCTTGAGCTGGTGGTTGGGGCCGGGCATGAATGATCTGATTGGGATGTTCGGAGGATTTGCAGGCAAGCCTGGCCTCGGCGTCAGGCTCAGACCATACAAGCCGCCGGCTGAGCCAAGGCCAGTTGCCGCGGGGCCTCAAACGCCAGGTGCATCCGGTCCGAAAAATCCGCCGCGAACTGCACCAGAACCGACCACAGCGCCTCGCAGCGGAGTCGGGAACGCGAAGTTGTCCTGATCGATCGCGAACAGCACCTGTGGATCGCTGGTGAACTGCACACCGGTGACCTTGTTCGAGATCACGAACTCCGCGAAGTTGTAGATGTCCCACGACTGGCCGAAGTCCTTCGAGTGAAACATCTGGCTCATGTCGGTGCCGACAAACAGCTCGCCGGGGTTATGCGGACTGACCGCCGGCTCCAAGAGCACTCCCCCGCCGCTCAGCCCGCGATCGAGCCACTGGTCCGGGGCCGACAACAGCACACGCTCTTCGAGTCGTTCGAGACCCACGGCGCGACGGGCCGGGCGGCGAGTGATCGGAATCGGCCGACGGTCTGCCGCGCACACGCGGGTCAGTTTCGCCAGGGCGGACTTCATGGTGGCCTCCTCGTGCAATGGCTGTTCGGAACGGACCGGTCTTGCGGCCCGCAACGGCGGTCCACGGGGTCAGCCAACCCCGCACCGCTCACCACTCTGGCCGCTTCACCAACCCGTATGCAGCTTCGCCCGATTTGTGACAGGACGGTTGAGGAAACCAGGCTCTCCGCCAAGTCTGGGGCGCAGGCGTCCCGCCTGCCGTTTCATCCGCCAGATGTGAGGCGGCCGGGACGGCCAGGGATCGGGGGAAGTGAGGACGGGCGTTGGCGATGACGGCAGTCGCTGGGACGCCGGCCGCTACTCGTTCCAATCCGTCGGCAAGAAGGCGCGAACGTACGGCATGAGGCCGGTCTGGACGAGTTCGTCCTTGATCGCCGCGGGGCTGCGGCCCTGGATGGTCTGGGCCACTTCCTCGATCAGCAGTTCGGCGAACGCGCGGCGGGCGCGGCTGAGTTGTTTGCGGAGGTTGTCGGGTTGGATGGTTCGACCGAGGCTGGCCGAGACGCGGGGCGCGAGCGCCGTCGAGTCCTCGTCCGGGTGATCGACCGACGCGCGCAGTACCGTGTAGAACGAATTGTCGCCGGCCCGCCGCTCGCGCTGGTGCAGCGTCGTCCACGCTCGGTCGAGCACGCATTGCGTCCAGGTCGTCTCCCACTGACGATCGACGTCGTGCGCGGCTGACCCTTCGCGCATTTGCCGCTCGTATGCGGCGAGCGCCTTCTGCTCGGTGTGCTTCCGTCGAAAGAACATCAGCGCGGCGTTGTGCACCGCCGTCTTCAGATACTTGCGAAAGCGGCCGCGGTCGGGGTCCACGTTAGCGAACCCGCGCGCGATGACGTTGGTCAGAAAATCCTGGCTCACGTCTTCGGCGTCGAGCCGGTTGCCGATGATCGCGACCAGGTAGTTTAGGATCGCCGGCGCGTAGCGGTTCACGAACTTGATCGGGTCGTTCACCGCCGCCCAGCGCGTCGAGATTTCGTCGAGATGCGACTTCGGCGTCGAATGGCCCGGCGAGGAATTGTCCATCGTCCGTTCGCTCCCGAGCCTCAAGGTCGGCTCATCGGCCAAAGTCGCATCGTCCGGTCGGCGCCGCCGCTCACGAGCGTAGCTCCGTCGCGCGAAAACGCAAGCGACGAGACGGCGCCGGTGTGCCCCTTGAGGACCGTGCTCTGCCACTTGAACGGACCGCGCTTGTGCAGAATGTCCTGAGCGCTCCCGCCCGAGACCAATTCCATCGCGATGTAGCACGCGGCGTCTTGTTGGCCGACTTCGTAGATCGTGACGACGTTGGGATGATTCAGTCGCGCAGCCAACTGGGCCTCGTGTCGGAACCGGCGCAGTGAGTCGGCGTCCTGGGCGAGCGCCAGGGGCAGCAGCTTGATGGCGACCTTGCGCTTCAGCAGCGAGTCTTCCGCCTGATACACGACGCCCATACCGCCGCGGCCGAGCAGGGCCGTGATCTGATACCTGCCCAGGCGAGTGCCGATTGACGGATCGGCCGCTTGCGGTTGACCTGGCTGCGGCATGTCGACATCGCTCAAAGACGCCCTTGGTGTATATAGACTATGCCGCTTGCGAGCGTCAACCGCGGAGAGGCTTGTCGACTTCCGCGCGCGACTCGAAGGGCTGCGCCTCTGCGCCTCATGGATTGGCAGCCGCCTTGAAACCGCAACGGGCACTATGCTAACTTCCTGCAATTTTGGATGCCCCCGCAGGAAGGTTGAACGCCAGTGCCCAAGCGAACGGACCTCAAGAAGATTCTGTTGATCGGTTCCGGCCCGATTGTGATCGGTCAGGCGTGCGAGTTCGACTACTCGGGCACGCAAGCGTGTAAGGCCTTGCGCGAGGAAGGCTATGAGGTTGTGCTCGTCAACTCCAACCCGGCCACGATCATGACCGACCCCGAGATGGCCGATCGCACGTATGTCGAACCGATCACCTGGCAAGTCGTCGAGAAGATCATCGAGGCCGAGCGACCGGACGCCGTGCTGCCCACGCTCGGCGGTCAGACCGGACTGAACACGGCCCTGGACTTGTGGCACCACGGCGTGTTGCAGAAGTATGGCGTCGAGATGATCGGCGCCAATGCGGCCGTGATCGAGAAGGCCGAGAAGCGCGAGCTGTTCAAGGAGGCGATGTTGCGGATCGGACTGTCCGTGCCGTCAAGCGATCTGGCCCGCGACATGGAATCGGCCCGACGCATTCGCGACCAGGTTGGCCTGCCGTGCGTGATCCGACCCAGCCTGACGCTCGGCGGCACCGGCGGCGCCATCGCCTACAACCGAACCGAGTTCGACGAACTCATTGCCCGCGCGCTGCATCTGTCGCCCATTCATGAGGTGCTGATCGAACAGTCGGTCATCGGCTGGAAAGAATTCGAGCTTGAGGTGATGCGCGACAAGGCCGACAACGTCGTGATCATTTGCTCGATCGAGAACTTCGACCCGATGGGCGTGCACACCGGCGACTCGATCACCGTCGCGCCGGC
>DAIOWH010000060.1:0-32130 GCA_036758585.1 Planctomycetia bacterium | reverse complement strand
GCGCGTCGGGCTACTGTCCCTGCGGACTCCCAGAATCACGCAAAGCCATTTAGTGTCCTTCCTCTGAGCCAGGTTGATGCGCCGGCGCGAGGGCGCGTTTACCGATTCGCGCCAAGTGTGGCGGTAGGGGCCGCAACGTTCAAGCTCAACGCGCAGAGATACAGTCCGACGCCCAGAATCGCGGCAGCGCTGACGACCGGCAGTGCATTGACGAGTCGCCCACCTCCGACGCGGCCAGCCAGGAGCCTCCGCAGCTTCACCGCCGCAACGCCCACCGCCACCAGCGCAGCAGCCAGACCAGCGCTGAAACTCAAGAGCAGATAGACCGCCTGATCGATTTGCCCTTGGGCCGTCGCGATGAGCAGCAGCACGACGGCGTCCCAACACGGCACAATGCCGCCCGAGACTCCGAGCGTCACGAGCCCCGCCCAGCCGGGGCCGCTGTGTGAGCAGGCGGCCGCCTCGCCGCTCCGCGCGTGACCGTCACATCCGTCGCGAGGCGGCTGCGCCGCATCGCCGCTCTCGTTGGTCGTCCAACGCTTGCGAAGTCGCGCAATCAGCAGGCACGCACCTAGCACGGCGACGAGCACGCCGCTGGCCACGGAGAAGCCCGTGTGCAGTCTGTCTTGAATCGCCGGGCCGAGCGACCAGATCAGCACGGCCACCGCCAGCACGCTGCTGGTGTGGGTCAGGCTCGTGGTCAGTCCCAATCCAACGGCATGACCAAGCGTTCCACGTTCACCGACCAGGTAGGCGGCGACCATCGTCTTGCCGTGGCCAGGCGCCATCGCGTGAGCCGCGCCGAAAAAGAACGCGATCGCGAGCAGGACACCGAAGAATCCGTCGTGCCAACGGTCGAGCAGCGAGAGCAAGCCGTCGTTGCGCGGGCTGACGCTCGGCGCGTTTGACCGGGGCGGCGACTCGTCCGCGTTCGCACGACTCTCGGGCGCCGCCGATTCAGTCGGCTCCGCCCGATCGGATCGCACCTTTCGCACAGTCCACGTCGCCTCGGCGCGCCGGGCCGAGTCTTGTTCTTCGGGAGTCATCTCCCACGACGGTTTTACTTGCACCTCGTCGATGTCGACCGGCACATCCGACCGGCTCAGCGTGCAGTCGCCGGCGGCCTGGATGGCGATGCGCATGCGGCCCTTTTCGAGGTAGAAGCTCGTGTCTTCGATGTTCAGTTGCTGCTCGGCGTCGCCAGCAGCGGGCGCTTCGGCCGCAAAATCAAAGCTGAACCGTGGATGGTCGTCGACACGATGAGCCACCCCGACAAACTTGATCGGCAACTCAGATTGGTTCACTCGCAAAACGAGCCCGCGTGCGAGCAGCGGTCCCATCTCTTTTCCGTAGCGTTCCAATCGCTCGTCGGGACCCGCTCCGGCCAGTCCGCCCGGCCCGACCAGCGCCAGCAGCTCCTCGGCCAGTGTGAGGCGAGTGAGACTGAGCTGGTAGTTGATCTCGATTCGCTCGGCACGGATCGTGACCTGGACGGCGCGGTCGAAGAATCGGTCGGGGACGTCGTGAGCGAGTACGGCCGCGGTGGTCGCGGCGCACGCCAGTGCGGCGACGATCGAGACTCCAAATCGGCGGTGAGACGATGGAGCGAACAATGGTTCTGATCGAGCGATCTACTTGGCCCGAGCGGGCGCCGGCTTCAGGTGACTCAGGGCCATCAGGACATAGCCGGTTACCAGATTCGCATCGCCTTCGTACCAACGATCGGCCGGGTTCACCCACGATCCGTCGGGGCGCTGGCGACGCGCCAGTTCCTCGAACAGCTCGACGCGCCAAGCGTGCCGGACGCCCTTCGAGTCGACGAATAGGTCTTCACCCAACACGTCGAGCGCCTTGGCCAACGTCTGATAGTAGTAGTAGACACCGACCTGGCCCATGCCCGGGTTTTCGGCGACGGACCAGTGACGGCGCGCCCAATCGACGGCGGCCGCCACGCGCGGGTCTTTCTTGTCGAGCGCCGCGTAGATCATGCTCTTGAGTCCCGCGTAGCTCATGCTGCCGTACGAGCGTAGGCCGCCGCCCGGCGACTCGCCCGCCTTGCTCTCGCCCTTGCCGACCGGCGTGTAGATCGACCCGCCGCGATCGTCGTCGCTCGCCTTCAGCGCGAACTCCTGGCGGTTGTGTTCCGACGGCAGGTTCTGGCACTGCGACAAGAATCGCAGCGCCTTTTGCAGCGACTCATCCTTGGAGTCGATGCCCGACCGCACCAGCGCCTCCATGGCGATCTGCGTGTTCGACAGGTCCGCCCGCTTCTTCGAGTCGTAGCCGATGCCGCCGTAGGCCGGATTGTCCTGGCTCGTGCCGTCGCTCTCGTCCCATTGCAGGCCCTTGATGAACTTCTGCGCGCCGGCAATCAGCGTGTTGTAGCGGCCGTCTTTGTTCGCCGCGGCGAACGCCATCAAGGCGACCGAGGTGGTGTAGTTGTCGTGTCTCGATTCGTAGATTCCGCCGTCGGGCTTCACAAACGTTTCGAGGTACTTCAATCCGCCGGCGATCCAAGGCTCATTCGGCGTGACTCGACCGGTCTCGAGCGCGCCTGTGATGACGACGGCAGTGACGCCCGGCCCAAGCTCGGCCGAAAACGAACCGTCCGCAGCCTGGCCGCGCAGTCGCAGATGATCGAGTGCCGCGCGCACGACCTTGTCGTACGCCGCGCGATCGGGCGCGACCGGCGGTTCGACCGTCGCTCCAGCGCCGGCCAGGATCGCGACGCCGCTCAGCGACAGAAGAGTCGGCGCCCAATGCCTCGTGTACATCATGGAACTCTCCCCGTTGGGATCGCGGTCAACGAATCAATCGAGCACGGCCAGAATGTCGTCTTCGGCGAGGATCAAGAGCGTGTCGCCGTCGATGGTGACCTCGGTGCCGCCCCATGAGCTGAGCAAGACACGGTCGCCCTCGCGCACCTGCATCGCGCTGCGCCGGCCGTTGGCCAGCAGCCGGCCATCGCCGACGCTCAGTATCTTGCCCTGTTGCGGCTTCTCTTTGGCGGTGTCGGGCAAGACAATTCCGCCGGCGGTCTTGTCCTCGGCCTTCAGCCGTTGCACGACCACCTTGTCTCCGAGCGGGACGATTCTCATGGGCATTCCTTTCAGCGGCGGGGCTTGGCTATTGCACGGTCATGTCGCCGGCGAGGTCTCGGCCGCTCGCATACGATCGGGCCAGGGCTCGCTGCACAGTGTAGACCACCACGTTGCGACTCACGGGCTTCGACATCACACAAAAGGCGTGAGCCGACAGCGCGTCACGCATCAGTTGTTGCGTGTTGTCGCCGGTGAGCAGGATGACGGGCAGCAGCGCGTTGACTTGCCGGATCAGACGCAGCGTCTCCAGGCCGGTCAGCCGCGGCAGGTGCTGGTCGAGCAGCGCGAGATGAATCCGCTGCTCCTGAACGATGTCGAGGGCTTCTTCGCCGGAGTGTGCCAAGTACGTCTGAAAACCCTCGGTCTCGAAGATGCCGCGCAGGCTTTCGCGGAACTGGCGATCGTCGTCGGTGATGAGCAGTCGATACGGCGGGCGGGCCGGCTGCCCTGTGACGTAGTCAGCGGCGCCCGGAGTTACCGTGAGCAGTCCGCGGATCACCACGCCGCCGCCCTTGTCATCGGGATGGGGAGCGGACTGGCTCGCCGCGGAGTCTCGCTCCCGATCGACGGAAACCGCAACCTGCAGGGTGAACCTTTGCATGGCTGTGACTAGACACCGAAACACTCGAGGGCGGACTCTCGTCCACTGTCTATTTCGATAGGGCAAACGGTGTGCCCCACCGTCACGGGTGCTCCATCCAGACGAATGAGCACCCACGGGCGCGGCCTCAACAGACAGGAGCATAATAGGTTAAAAGCCGAAACGAGGCTAGACGTTTGTCGTGCTCGGCGGCCACGTGCGTACGTTCGGCGCGGACGTAGCCTTTTTTTGGCAGTTGCGGCGCGGTTTGGCAGCATGCGCGGCAGATCGACCTTAGTGCCCCATCTGCCATGCCTTGATCGACTCGATGGGGTAGATCAGCATTACGACGTTCAACAGCAGATCATCCCTGATCCAGAGTAGCAACACGCCTTCGGTAGCCAAAAACAGCCCGATCGAACGCCATAGGCCGAGGTGCCGGGCGAGCCAGAAACCGATTCCGCAACACACGATGTCGCCCAGCACATTGCCAACGCTGTCCCCCTCGTAGTCGAGTGACATCGTTGTCTCGCGATAGCGCTGGATGATGAAGTTCGAGTTTTCAAGTATTTCCCACAGGCCTTCCAACGAGGTGGCTACGCCGAGCCGCCAGGCCGCGGCCAGCCGCGGGCAAGCCCAAGCCAGCACCCCGCAAAAGACGACGCCGTGCAGGACGTGCGTGAAGGCGTAGGGGTCAACGAGGTGCTGCGAGTTGTGCGAGCTCCAGACGTTGCCGGACCAAAGAGTGAGTCGGCCGCACGCGCACCACCACACCCGTCCCTCGCATCGAACTACCGTCACTGTCAGCCCAGCGGTGGCGAGGCTCGCCAGCCACGGCCAGTATGGGCGCGAGATCCCGTCGGCCCCCGCCCCAAACCGGTTCGACGCCGCATCGACGTTGGGGACATCTGACTGGGCCATTCAGAAGTTGCGGCGGACGCCGCGGCTATGCCACGATGTCATGCACTACACGGCCGCTGGTGATCGTCAACCGTTCGTCGCGGCCGTTGTGGGCATACGTCACACGCTCGTGATCGAGCCCGAGCAGATACAAGATCGTGGCGTGGATGTCGTGGATGTGTGCCTTGTTTTCGATGGCGTATAGACCGATCTCGTCGGTTGTGCCGTAGGTGATTCCGCCGCGTACTCCGCCGCCGGCGAACCACATCGTAAAGCCAAACGGATTGTGATCGCGCCCGTCGCCGCTCTCGCTCATCGGCGTGCGGCCAAACTCGCCGCCCCAGATCACGAGCGTGCTGTCGAGCATGCCGCGCCGCTTCAAATCCTTGACGAGGCCGGCAATCGGCCGATCGCTCTCGCGGCAGTAGCGCGTGTGGTTGCCTTCCATGTCGCTGTGGGCGTCCCAGCGCGTGCCCGAGCCCATGTAGACCTGCACGAAACGAACTCCTCGCTCGACGAGCCGCCGCGCGAGCAGACAGTTGCGTCCGTTGCGCGCCGTATCCTCGCGATCGAGTCCGTAGAGCCGGGTCGTCTCCTCCGTCTCATCGGTGAGGTCCGCTACCCCAGGAGCCGCCGACTGCATCCGAAACGCGAGTTCGTAGCTTGCGATGCGGGCCTCAAGCCGGTCGTCGTCGGCGCGACGAGCGGCGTAGCGTGCGTTCAAATCCTGTATGAAGTCGATCTTGGCCCGCTGCTGATCGACTGGGCGGTCGTCCCGAGGTCTGACATACAACACTGGCGACTTGCTCTGACCAAACACCGTGCCCTGGTACATCGTGGGCATGAACCCGGCGCTCCAGTTGCGCGTGCCGCCGGGCGGTTCCAGGTAATCGGTGAAGACGACGAAGCCGGGCAGGTCGTCGCACTCGCTGCCCAACCCATAGATCGCCCACGATCCGACACACGGCCGGCCGCCGAGCACCGCACCACTGTTCATCTGACAGACCGCGTTCACGTGAGTCTGCGCGTCGGCGGTACAACTGCGAACGACACAGATGTCGTCTACGCACGTGGCGATTTCGGGCAGCCAGTCGCTGACCCACGTTCCGCCCTGGCCGTGCCGTCGAAACGTGCGTTTCGACGCGAGCAGGGGCGTGTGGGCCGTGACTCCCATCGCCGTCACCGGTCGCTTGAACGACGGCGGCAGCGGCTTTCCCGCAAGCTCGTTCAGTTTCGGCTTTGGGTCGAACAGGTCGATGTGGCTAGGCCCGCCGTCTATGAAGCACCAGATTACACTCGTGGCGCGGCCCGGCAGGCGCCCCGGCCGCGGCGTCATCGGGTTCACAGCCGCGGGGTGATCCGAGGCGGCCGCGCTACGGTTCATGATCGCTGCCAGAGCCAAGCCGCCCAGCCCGCCGCCTGCGCGACTGAGGAATTCGCGCCGTGAACTCGACGCCGGAATGTGCGGTTGAAGAATCATCGCGCGACTCGGGCCTGTTCATTCCACAAACAACAGTTCTGACGAGTTCATGATCGCGTGACAAAAGTCCACGAGCGCGGTCATGGTGGCGGCCGAGATGCCGACTCCGACCGGCACGGGCGCGGGCAGCGCCTCGGCCTGAGTCTCACCGCCCGCGGCCTCGATGCGCACGGACTGCTCGGCGAGGAACCGTCGCGACGCGGCGACCTCGGAGTCGCTCGCCGGGCGGCCCAGCGCCGTCGCGAACGCGTCACGCACCAGTGCGTCGCTGTTCTCGCCGTGACGCTGTATCAGCCGGCTCGACCACGCGCGCGCCTGGGCCAGAGTCAACTCGCCGTTCAGGAGCGCAAGCGCCTGCGGGGCGGTTGTGGTTGCCGCCCGCTGCGCGCAGCTATTCAGGCCGTCCGGCCGATCGAACATGGAAAACAACGGGTAATGAAAGCCACGAAATGCCACCACATAGATCGATCGCTTGTCGTGCCGTGAGGCATCGGCTTCGACCTCCCAGGCATAACGACTGATCCTGGCCTCGGCGGGCAGGTCAGGTTTGACCGCCGGTCCGAACATCTGCCGGTTCAACCGGTCCGACACGGCAAGCAGCGTATCGCGGAGCTGTTCGCCGTCGAGCCGGTGGCGACGAAATCGCCAGACCAGTTTGTTGTCTGGATCAACCGCGGCAGCGCGAGCGTGATTTGGGTCGGCTGCATCCAAGTGGGACGATTGGCGGTAAGTCGCCGACATGACGATTAGCCGGTGCAGCGGCTTGATCTGCCAGCCGCCCGCCACGAACTCACAAGCCAACCAGTCAAGCAATTCGGGGTGCGACGCGCGTTCGCCCGCCGCGCCGAAATCGTTGGGAGTCCCAACGATGCCTCGCCCAAAGTGGTGCTGCCAGATGCGGTTTACCATCACGCGGGCCGTGAGCGGATGATCTGGTTGAGACAACCAGTTGGCCAGCGCCGAACGCCGCCCAGTCGATTCCGCGCGGTGTTCGGGACGCGAGATGTCGGGCGCGATTGGGTCGAGGAATTCGGGAAAGGCTGGTTTCACCTCATACAGCGGCTTCGTTCGATTGCCCGCCGCGAGCACGAAGGTGGCCGGCGCTTCGTCGTCGCCGTCGGAGACCGACAGCGCCGTCGGCAGCGCGGGCGGCTTACGTTGGTCGTACGTGGCGAGCTGCTTCGCCAGCGAGTCGTATCGTTCCTTCGCCTCGCCCTGCAGCCGACTGGGCGCTCGCCTAGTCGCCCAATTCAAGACGTGCTGTGCCAACGCGACAAGTTGTTTTTGATAGCACGTACGGTCTTGGGGCCGCGTATCGATCGCTTGTTGGGTCACTGCGTCATAGGACTCGACCGCTTCGTCGATCACCTTCTCGCGCACTTCGGCCACGAGTGAGTCCATCTCTGCACGTATGGACTTGGTGGCCGCCTCCCATTCCGCCAGTTTCCGGCCGTGCTCAAGCTGTTCGGCACGCCGAACGGCAACGGTGTCGTCGCGCGGCAACATCGGGGCGAAAAATGCTTGCAGTCGGAAGTAGTCAGTCTGCTTGATCGGATCGAACTTGTGATCGTGACACTTGGCACAACCCATCGTCAGCCCGAGGAACGCGAACCCGGCGACCTCGGTGACGTCGTCCAGAATGTCCTGACGCGCCTGGGGGAAGTCCGACGTCTGCGTGTCTTCGGGATAGAGTCGATTCAGGCCGGTGGCGATCAACGCGTCGGGGTTGTCCGGCTCGAGTTCGTCGCCCGCAATCTGCTGGCGCACGAACGAATCGTAGGGCAAGTCCTGGTTCAGAGACCGAATTACGTAGTCGCGATACTTGTGCAGGTCGGGGCGCATCCGGTCGGCCTTGAAACCGGTGGTGTCGGCGTAGCGCACCACGTCGAGCCAATGCTGAGCCCAACGCTCACCGTAGTGCGGCGAGCCGAGCAACCGATCGACCAGCCGTTCATAGGCGTCGGGCGACGCGTCGGCCAAGAACGCCTGTTGCTCGGCAACCGTCGGCGGCAGGCCGATAAGGTCATAGCTTAGCCGGCGGAGCAGAGTCAGTCGGTCGGCGGGGGCATTTGGTGTGAGCTTCGCTTGTTCCAACGAGCGGAGAACAAACTCGTCTAATAGGTTCTCGGACCAGTCGGTGTTCTGGACCCGCGGAACCGCCGGTCGGACGAGTGGGCAGAACGGCCAGTCGCGCTGTTGAAAGCTCGACGGCGGCCCGGCGACGACGCCCGCCACAATCAATGGAATGATGGAAGCCATGGCGCAGATGCCCAACCCAAACACCTCTGGCAGTAGCAACAATAGGCAGGTGCAGCGGCCCCGTTGCGGCGAGGATCCTCCTCCGGGGCCGCGGAATGTAGCGACAGATAGAATACTGGATATGGGTGCGGAATCAAGCCCCGATTCTTCGGCGAGTGGTCGGGAGTGGCCGATGCCATGATCAGCCGTGCGCGCCAAGGTCCTGCGCTGCCACCTGGAACTGCTGTAGCGTGCACGACGCACTTTGCGCAGGCGCTTGGTCTAACGCCGAGCCGCAGGCGACGGCACCTATCTGGACAACTGCCTGCCGTCGCCTTCGGCTCGGCGTTAAACGAATTGCGCGCGTCAAATCGCTAACCGCGTCGTGCACCCGGAACTGCGGCCAGAAAAAACAAACCGCCCGATCACTCGGTCGCGACCAGCCGTCGGAGCGTGCGCAGGTTGATTACATCCCACTCGCGGCCGTTGTGCGTGCCCTTCGGCGTCTCGAGGTACATCGGGACGCGACGGAACCGCGGGTCGTTCAGCACGAACCGAAATGGTTCCAGGCCGAGACAGCCGCGGCCGATGTGCTCGTGGCGATCGACCCGGCTGCCCAGCTCGCGCTTCGAGTCGTTCAGGTGAAACGCCTTGACGAGTTTAACCCCGATCGCGCGATCCAGTTCGCGCATTGTCGCACGGTACTCGGCTTCGGTACCCATCGCGTAGCCGGCGGCGAACGCGTGGCAGGTGTCGAAACAGACGCCCAACCGGTCGGGGTCGCGAACCAGCGACAGAATACGGCCGATGTGCTCGAAGCGGTGGCCCAGGTTCGTCCCCTGGCCGGCGGTAATCTCCAGCAGCACCTGCACTCGGGCGCCGCGAGTCTGCGCGTGCGCCTCGTCGAGCGAGCGGGCGACGCGGGCGAGGCCCTGCTCGACGGCACTGGTCAGGTGCGAACCGGGGTGAGTGACCAGGTACTTGATGCCCAGCGCCTCGGCGCGGTCGATCTCGACGACGAATGCGTCAATCGACTTCTTCCACAGCGCCGCGTCGGGGCTGGCCAGGTTGATGAGGTAACAATCGTGCGCGGTGGGCGTGTGAACGCCCGTGGCGCGTAGCGATTCGGCGAACCGGCGCACATCGTCATCGGCCAGATCCTTGGCTCGCCACTGATTGTTGTTCTTGGTGAAGAGTTGCACCGTGTCGCACCCGGCGCGCTGGGCGGCAAGGACGGCGTTGAAGTAGCCGCCCGCGATCGACATGTGGGCGCCCAGGGGCGGACATCGGTGAGTTGCGGTGGCGTTCGTCTTCGGCATGAAGCGTGAATCAGGTGGTCAGTTTCGCCGGCGGTCGCGGCCGGCCGACTCGCAGCGTCACCCCCTCGCGCGCGGCGAACACGAGCATGTCGCGCACGCCGAGCCGCTCAAGCCGCCCGAACGCGTCGGTCACTAGGGCCGACACCATCTCGTCTGTGTGCTGCGGATCATGGTGAAAGAGAGCGGCCATTTTCGGGCGCGACTGCTCGCAAAGGTCAACCACCGTGGCCACCGGGTTGTGTCCCCAGCCGCGACGGGCCTCGTACTCCTCGTCGAGGAACTGGCTGTCGACGATCAAGAGGTCGGCGCCCGTGCAAAACTGGATCAGTTCCGGCTGAAATTTCCGCCGCACGTGCGGGTTCGCGCGTACGTCCTCTTGGTTCGCCGCCGCCAGATCGAGCTCGCAGTCGGTGGCGAACACCAGCACCCCGTCCGTCGACTCGACACGATAGCCCAGGCAGCCGCCCGGGTGCGGCAGCTTGAAAGTGCGGATGCGCAGCGGGCCGATCTGGAACTCGTCGGTGGTCGGCCGAAAATCGAGGCTCGCCCGCATCGCGCTGAGCGGGACGGGAAAAAAGTCGCCGCGCATCGTGCTGCTCAAGAGTTCGCGGATGCCGCCGGCCGCGCGGTCCTCGCCGTAGACCGTCAACGAGTTGCCGCTCTGGTAGGCGGGCGCGAAGAACGGAAAGCCCTGCACGTGGTCCCAGTGCAAGTGCGTGAACAACAACGTCGCCCGGACCGGCCCGGTCGCCGAGCGCATCCAGGCGTCGCCCAGTTCGCGAATGCCGCTGCCGGCGTCCAGCACGAGCACCGTGTCGCCCGCGCGGACCTCGAGGCACGTCGTGTTGCCGCCGTATTTTTCCGTCTTGCGGCCGGGCGTCGGTATCGAACCGCGCGTGCCCCAAAACCGGACCGTCATTCCAGCCATGTCGTCACGTCCTCGACTCGCGACTCGCCGCCCAGTTGAAGCTCGAAGCGAAACAGGTTCCGACCCACTTGTATCCAGTCGCCCGTTCGCAGGATGCACTCGACGATCGGAACGCCGTCGACGTAGGTGCCGTTGGAGCTGTCGAGGTCCTCGAGTACGAACTCGTCTCCGTCGCGAAGAATCCGCGCGTGCCGTCGCGACGCCCATTCATCGTTCAGCGGAACAGCCACGCCTTCCTGCCGGCCGATCACGATCTCATCGAGTTCGATCGTCACCGGCGCGAGCGACGCTGTGCCCTTCGCCCATCGCAGCACGCCAACGAACCGCGGCGACGGACCGAGGACAACCGTCTCCGTTTTTGGCGCCGCTTCGATCGGCGCGCCGGCCTCGGACCGCGACATGTTCAGCCCTTCCAAAAACGTGGGGCACGTTTCCAAGTCCGACACATCCTATAGTAAACCGCGGCAAAGAAAAGGCCGCACGCCGCCCCACGGGTGCACGTCAGCTTTTGCGCCGTCGCGTTGGGCGGCCGATTCATCGGAAAAGGTCAAGGGGAGTTGTTTTGAGTTTTCTGGTACGCTGCGCGGACTCTGTTGGAGGCGGGAACGGATTTTTCTTGGAGGATGGATCATGGATGATCACGTGGTGCAGCTCAAAGAGCGGTTGGGCCGGTTGCTTAAGGAGGCGGCCGAGATCGAATTGCAAATCGGCAAGGCGGACGGGACGGTCAAGGGGGTTTGTCATTATTCCGTGATTGAGGCGCGGGCGCACGAGTTGGGCCGGCAGCTCAGCCGCACGGTCCAAGCACAACAACTCGAGCAGTGGAGTTTCACGGAGGGCCAGCGCATGAACTGTCCCACCTGCGGTACCAGTTGCGAGGCGCAGCGTAAAACGTTCGCCGAAGACCCGCAGCCGGATCCGCCCGAGTGCTTCTGCGATGTCGATCATGTGGCGAAAATCGCGGAAACCGAGGCGTTGTCGCTGGCGGCGCCGCTGCCTGAAAACGCCAGCCCGCGCCGCGGCGAGCCGGCCGCACCGCCCGCCGCCGAGCCGCCCGACTGGCGCCCGAAGCGGCTGGTGCGCACCGTGCTGTCGAGTCTGGCCGAGGCCAAAGAGTTTGGCTGCCAGATGCACAAGGAAGCGAAACGCCGCCGCTTCTTCGAGGCCGCGGCGAAAGTATTCCTGGGCGACGGCCTGGCGTGGAACTGGTCGATCTGGAAACAACACTTCCGCGAGTTCACGCCGATCCTCGACTTCATCCACGTGCTGAGCTACCTGTTCCTCACCGCCAAAGCCCTGCACGCCACGGCGGCGGACGCGTGGAGTCAATACCTGGTGTGGATGCGCGGCTGCTGGCAAGGCGACGTGAACCAAGTGCTGGACGAACTCGCGTACTGACGGAGCCGAAGCGATCCTCCAGGTGCGAGCCGCCGCCTTGAGTGAAGACGAACGCCTAGTAAACCACCTCCGAACTCGGCCTGGCTTTGCCTTCACTCGCCGCCCCAGACCGCGCAGACTCGCGTCGGAAAAAATCAAAAGCTGACGTGCACCCTGCGCGTCATTCGATTTGCGCGAGTAGTGCCGACATTTCCTCGGCGGCGTGTAGGTCTGAGTTCGCTCGGGCGGCGGCGATGCCGTCTCGCAGTAGTTGCGACGCGTTGGCAACGTCGGCGTCACGGAGCAGTATCTGAGCCGCCTGGAAATAGGCGGGTACGTAGTTCGGCTGGTCGGCGATCAGGCTGCGCAGCCGGGCGACCGCGTCGGCGGCTCGTCCTTCACGGGCCAACTCCATCGCGACGCCGTAGCGCAGGAACGTATCGTGCGGGCTGGCCGCGAGCATCTCCTCAAGCAATTCTCGTCGCGATCTGGTCGCCATGGAACTTTCGCGAAAAGCCGTCGAAACCGCCGCGCGGCGGACGATCGACGCGCCAACCTACATCGCCCATACAACCGGCGTCAACGGTTCCCCGCGTGCGTGCGGAGCATCGTGCAAACTCGGTCGTGTCAAGATGCGGAAGACGCCGAGGCGAGCAGCTTGGGCGGAGTGTGCGGTTGTGCCGGTGCTGGGGAACGCTCGGAGAAGTTCGCCGACACGTCTGCTTGACTTCGCGGCTAGGGTCCGGCGGCTTAAGCAACTCGTACATAACCGCCGAATATCAGCAGTGATCCGTTGATACGACGACATGGATGGACCGATGCAAGACCGCCTTCACTCCACTCCCGCCCTCCAAGACGCCACTATGCCAACAACCCACCACCCCGCGAACCTGAGTGTGCCCCGAACAACTTGGCCTCATAGAGCATCGCCGCGTCGGCTCGCCGCGCTGCTTGCGGTCGCCGCCGCCTGCATCGCAATGTCGGGCGAGCGATCATACGCCGCGTCGCAGCGAGAAACGCCGATCGTGCTCGCCGTGCGGCGGGCCCAGCCGGCCGTCGTGAACATCTCCAGCGAGAAGACCGTAGTGGGCCGGAGCGGCTGGGAGAATTCGCTCAGCACCGCCCAGCGAGTCAACGGCATGGGCAGCGGCGTCGTCATTGACGAACGCGGCTACATCATCACCAATGCGCACGTCGTTGACCGAGTGACGAGCCTGCGGGTCAGGCTGCTCGACGGCGGCACGCACGAAGCGACGGTGATCGGCGTCGATCGGAGCACCGACCTGGCACTCGTCAAGATCGACGCCGGCAGGCCGCTGCCCACCATCCCGCTCGGCACGTCGCACGACCTGATGATCGGCGAAACGGTGATCGCAGTCGGCAACGCGTACGGGTATGAGAACACCGTCACTCGGGGCATCATCAGTGCGCTCGGTCGTACGGTGAAGTTGAACGAAGATCTGACGTACTACGATCTGATCCAGACCGATTCGAGCATCAACCCAGGCAACTCGGGCGGTGCGCTGCTCAACATCGACGGCGATCTGGTCGGCGTGAATGTGGCGATCCGGGCCGGTGCGTCGGGCATCAGCTTTGCCATTCCCGTCGACACGATGCGTCGCGTCGCGGCCGACATGATGAGCATCCGCAAGGTGAACCGCACGTGGCACGGGCTGACCTATCGCGAGGCCGCCGGCGCCCAGTCGCCGGATCTGGAATTGGTTGTGGAAAAGGCCGACGGACCGGCCCTGTCGGGCGGGTTCAAGTCGGGGGACCGCATCATCCGGTTGGCCGACCGCCCAGTGCGCAACGCCATCGACGTCGAACGTGGGTTGCTGGGGCTGCGTGCCGGCGATCGGGCTGAAGTCGTCGTGCGCCGCGGTGAATCGGAACAACACCTGACGTTGACCATCGAACCGCTGGCCGAGTCGCCGAGCGAACTAGTCTGGCGCCGACTGGGTGTGCGCCTCTCGACGCTCGACGCCCAGCAGGTTCAGCGGTTCCAGTCGCGCCTGCGCGGCGGCATGTTCGTGCTGCAAGTGCAGCAGGGCAGCCCGGCGGCGAGCGCCGGCGTGCAGCCGGGCGATTACCTGGTCGGCCTTCAGCATTTCGAGACGCTGAACTACGAGAACGTCCTATCGATCTTGACGAGACAGGAACCCGGCTCATACGATCCGATTCTGGTTCACGTGCTGCGAGACGGGCAGCACTACGAGTTTCAGGTCCGGCTCGCGAGCGCCCGCAACGAAGCCGGCGCTACGCGACGCTAGTTTGGTGAGAGCGGCAGGAACTGCGCCCATCACCTGGCTGTTCCCGATGTCCCACGCCGACCGGCTCACTGGCGAGTTCGCCTACATTGACTGGATTCGGAAGCAGACACGCACGACGGCCGCGACAGTCATCGGCATCGGCGACGATGCAGCCGCCCTGCGCCCCGCACCCGGCCGAGACGTGTTGGTCACGACCGACATGATCATCGAGGGGATCCACTTCGATCTGGCACGCATGGCGCCGCGGTTGGTCGGGCGCAAGGCGATGGCGGTAAACTTGAGTGACATTGCCGCCATGGCGGGCGTCCCGGTCGCCGCCGTGGCGAGCGTCGGTCTGCCGCGCGCCATCTCACGGACCGCCGCCGAGCAGCTTTACGTCGGCCTTCGAGAACTTGCCGACCAGTTCAACGTGGCCCTAGTCGGCGGAGACACAAACGCCTCGCCTCACGGCCTTGTCGTGTGCGTCACGCTCGTCGGCGAGACGACGCCGCTCGGCGCCGTGCGGCGGTCGGGCGCGAGACCGGGCGATTGGGTCATGGCGACCGGAGCGTTCGGTGGGAGTATCCTGGGCAGGCACCTGGAGTTCACGCCGCGCGTACACGAAGCCCTGATGCTGCACGAACGCTATGACGCTCACGCGATGATCGATGTCAGCGACGGGCTGGCGGCCGACTTAGGTCATATCGCCGGCGAGAGCCGTTGTGGCGCGATGATCGAGGCGGCCGCCGTGCCGATCAGCGACGCAGCGCGGTCGCTCGCCAGGGACAAAGCGTCGCTGCTGGAACATGCGCTGCACGACGGCGAGGACTTCGAGTTGCTCTTCACGCTCGATCCGGGCGCCGCCCGCCGCCTGATTGCCGATCAGCCGTTGGGCGTGCCGGTCAGCCGACTCGGTGAGATTGTGGCGGAGCGGGGATTGTGGTTGGTTGATTCGAGCGGGGCGCGGCGCCCGCTGGAACCGCGAGGCTATGACCACTTTCGCTCATGACTGGTTGGTGGAATCGCACAGTCCCCTCATGACGATGGCCGTGGGCGCCGCCCTCGGGCGCTGTGCGACGCCCGGACTGGTGGCCGCCCTTGTGGGGCCGCTCGGCGCGGGCAAGACCCAGTTCGTGCGCGGCGTCGCTCGTGGGCTAGAGGTCGAAGATGAGCGACTCGTATCGAGTCCTACGTTCGTGCTGCTGCAGGAGTACGCGGGGCGTTTGCCCATCTACCATTTCGATGCCTATCGCCTGTCGGCGCCGGAGCAGTTCGGTTCGCTCGGGCCGGAGGAGTACTTCGACAGCGACGGCGTATGCCTTGTGGAGTGGGCGGACCGCGTGGCGGACTATCTGCCCCAAGACCGTGTCGTCGTTCGCTTCGATGTGCACGGCCCGACAATACGTCGACTTACTCTAGCAGCCAGCGGGCCTCGATCGGCGGGCGTGCTGATGCTGGTTCGCCAAGCGGCCCACGAGTTCACTGCTGCTTCGTGATGCCAACCGATTCGAGCTTCTCGTTGGATCGCACGAAAACACCGTCGAGGGACACGCCGAACGCTTTGACGGCGAGCAAGACCGCCATGAGTATCAGCGACAAGGCGAAACAATACTCGATGGACGTCGCGGCACGAAGGCGATGGCGCGGGCGCGAGGAATTGGACCGAGCCTTGGATTGCATTGATCGGCGCGCAGTTCGTGGACGGACCAATTGCCGTTGGGCTTCACACGATCGACTCTTGCTTCGGAGCATTTTCCACTAGGCGGGCTGGGTTGTACTCGCGGCGGCCGACGGGTCGGCCGTGGGCAACGATCCACGCTGCTGCAGCGACCGAACCATCCCGTTGAAGTCATCGACCACGTCGGTCAGGTAGTCGCCGTCGCGAAGCTTGATGGGGCGTACGGATGGACCCTGCGTAATTGCGCGAAACGTCTGGCGAAGTCGATAGATCGGGCCAGCCGTGCGATGCGAGAACCTGAGCATGTCGAGAGCAAGGAAGGGAGCAAGGCCCAACATGCAGAAGAGCATCGGGTAATGGCGGACGCTGAACTCACGGTACTGCGCCAGCCAATTGCCTTCGCCGTGATGAAACGATTCCCAGACAAACAGGAAGTTCCACAGTGTCACTTGATAAACAACGCCGTAGAACAACAGCCTGGTGAGCAGCCTGAGCTGGAACACGTTCAGGACCAAGCGCATCCGCCGATCGTGCCTCATCGTTTCCTCGTTTCCGGGAGGGAACCACAACTAGTCAGCCCCGCGACCAGCCGTCTCCCACCCTGGAAGCATAGGCCACAAACGCCAAGCCGCAAACAATCGCGTCCGCTCGTGATCGCTCCAAACAATACGAACACCAATGTGGTGATACATAACATGCTGATCTATCGACCGTTGGGAATCGGCGACGGGTGCGCAAGTCGTTTAACGCCGAGCGACGGCAGGCAGTTGTCCAGACAGTGCCGTCGTCCTTCGGCTTGGGGTTATACCGCACGCGGCCATCCATGAGACGTTTTCGTTTAACGCCCAGCCGAAGGCGCCGGCCGAACATGGCTGGGATTGTGCACGCCGGCCGCCTGCGGCTCCACGTTGTCAAACCTGCCGCGTGCGGTATGAACGAATCGCCTGGGCAGAGTGCGTCGCACACCCATCGGTTTTGGCTTTGTCAAAAACGCTGTTGAAGATGCGGCGAACGACGCCTAGAATACGTCGAACATTGACGAGCACGTCTGCACCATTCGGCTTCACCGTTCTAGCAACGTGCTGTGATCCGTCGGTGGTTGAGTTGATTCTGAGTACTGCTCCACATTGAAAAGGGTCCGAATTCGTTTAGCCCGCAGCGGCAGGCGAGGCACAACAAACGCCAGCCATGCCTCGCCTGCGGCTGCGGGTTAAACGACCGAAGCCGATTTCAGACCCTATTCAATGCGGCACAGTACTGAGGAGTTGCGTGGAAGCGGATTCCAATTCTGGGTTGGGTGCGTTCGCATCCCGACCCGATTCTGATACAGGATGCTTGCAAGTCATGAAGAACATCAGTTCCACGGGTGTGGTTCCAGGCGATGTAGAAGTGCCGGAGTTGTCGGATGAGATGGTTAGAGACCTTTGCCAGGTATTCAAGCTCCTGGCAGACGAGACTCGGCTGCGGATATTGGTCTACCTGACGCGCGAGCGCGAGCTGAACGTGACCGAGTTGTGCGAACGTCTCGCGCAGTCGCAGCCGGCGGTGAGCCACCATCTGGCCCTGATGCGGGTCGCGGGGCTTATCGAACCGCGGCGCGACGGCAAGCACAACTACTATTCAGTTCGCGAACAGCATTTTCAGGAACTGATGCACAATCTCTTCCCCGATCGAGACGGCGGCAACCCACAGGTGCGATTTCAGGATTTCGTACTCAGCTACGTCGGTGGTTGACCGGGCCGCCTGTTGCGGGCATCATGGGCGACATGACCGGTTTTTCATGGCTTCGTCGCCTGCTGGGCAACCGTGGGGAGCGGGCGGCCGAGCGATTCCTCGCGGCGGCCGGAATGCGAATCATCGCTCGCGGACTCCGCACGCGACGCGGTGAACTAGACATCGTGGCCGTCGACGGCAGGCAAGTGGTTTTCGTCGAGGTCAAGACGAGACTCGACCACCAGGCCGGCCACCCGGCCGAAGCGGTCGACGTGGCGAAGCAGCGCAAGCTGGTCGCTCTCGCTCTCGAGTTCCTCAAGAAGCACCGCTTGCTTGACCATTCGGCCAGGTTCGACATCGTCGCGGTGACTTGGCCGCGGGACCAGTCCGAACCGGTGATTGGGCACTATCGCAACGCCTTCGAGTCGCCCGACCGCTACCAGATGTTCTCGTGACATCGGAACGCCCGGCGACGCCTCAAGAGCCAAGGAACTTTCGATGGACCCCACCCACTCTGATCCAGCGTTTGCTTCGAGTATGCGCGAGATGTCGCGCGCCCACATCGCCGAAATCTGGCGGCGCGGCGGCAAGGGTGAAACGCTGAACAGCGAGGACGCCGCGTTCTTCAAGGCGATGCAGGACCATCCGGAATACACCGACTTCTGGGAACGCGCCGCGGAGATCGGCGGCCGCGAGGTCGAAACGGACCGTACGAACCCGTTCTTGCACGTCGCGCTGCACGCCATCATCGAGCGTCAGGTCGCCGAGGGAAACCCGCCCGAGACCAGGCAGGCGCTGTTTCGCCTCACACGCGCCGGCATGGATCGCCACGAGGCGCTGCACCGCATTGCCTCGGTGTTCAGCGAGATGCTCTGGCAGGCGCTTCGCAATCGAAAACACGCCGACCCGCAGACGTTCCGAAGGCGCCTGCGCCAACTAAAGCCCTAACCACGGACAACACTGTACGACTCCCACTGCGCCAGGCCGACGTGAACCCGCGTTGTTTCCAATCCGCCACACCCTATACTGGGCGCCGCACATGACCGCGAGGGCGATCGTATGAGTCTGACACGATTTCGGCCGACTGCGTCCCGCGTGAGTGGATTGTTGCTGGCCTCGATTCTGGTCGCCGTGTACATGATGACCTCGCCAGTGACGCAAAAGACAGGATCGACAAAGTCACCCGCCGGCAGGGTCACGACTCTGGCTGGCTTTGATGGCGACCGGGCCTACCGTTACCTCGTCGAACAGTGCGAGATCGGTCCGCGCATATCGGGCACAGAGGGGAATCGCAAGCTACGTCGTCTCATGCAGGAGCACTTCACGCGGCTTGGCGGCGAGGTCGCGCTGCAGCAGTTCACCACGCGACATCCACTCAACGGCGACGTCGTGGAGTTGGAGAACGTTGTGGCCGCGTGGCATCCCGATCGCCGGAACCGAGTGGTCATCGGCGCCCACTTCGACACGCGGCCGGCCGCCGACAAGGAAACCAATCCGCAGCGGCGAGCACAGCCGTTCCTGGGCGCCAACGACGGCGCATCGGGCGTCGCTGTGCTCATGGAACTGGCGCATATGCTCAGCGACCTCAAGACCACTGTCGGCGTCGACCTGGCGGCGTTCGACGCGGAAGAACTCGTGTATGACGAGGTCGGGGAGTACTTCCTGGGGTCGTCGTACTTTGCCGAACTGTACCGCAAACGAACCGGCCCCGAACGTTACGTCGCCGGCTTCGTGGTCGACATGGTCGGCGACCGCACGCTCGAGGTCCTACCCGACGCCGAGGGCCAGCGTCAGTCGCCCAAACTCGTCGACGAGGTCTGGAAGCTGGCCCGCAAGCTGGGCGCAACGGGATTCAAGACGCGCGGGCAGTACGACGTGCGCGACGACCACATCCCGCTCATGGCCGCCGGCATCAACGCGATCGACATCATTGACTTCAACTATCCGCACTGGCATCGCATCACCGACACTCCCGACAAGTGCTCGGCGGTCAGCCTCGCCCAAATCGGCGGCGTGCTTGCTGAGTGGCTGCGGCAGCAGTGACCCGGCGGCCGCCGGCCGCCTTACTTCGCCGCGGGAACTGTCAGGTAGATAGGGTTCGAGCAGTAGTTGGTCGTCACCGAAAATGAGATCGAGACGCGGGCGAGCACCGCGATCGGCAACCGTTCGACGGGCAGCGCGTTTGCCGCGGCTTCGAGCACGACCGTGCCTTCGAGCGTGTCGCCCGCCAGGCGCAGCTTGCTTTCGGGCGCCATCTTCACGTTCGGCGGCAGTTGTTGGCCGAACGCCGTCTCGAAGTAGGTGAACGCCATGTCGAGCGTCACCGGCTCGGTGTACGCCTTGGCCCGCTCGATGCGCACCTTGATCGCCGCCTTTTCGCCGGGCTTGAGTGTGATCTCGGCCGGAGTCGCCTCGACGCGGGTCAAATCGAGCGGCTCGGTGATCCCGACCAATTGCGTTTCGACCGGCCAGCGCGCCTGACCGCCGCCGCTTGCCTGCTGTTCGCAGGTGGCGCGGCCGTAGCGCACGACATCGCGCGTCTGTCCGCCGGCGCCGACGATGCTTGCCCGGCCCACGGTGCGGACCAGCGAGGCGGCGACCTTCGCGTCCGGTGCGGCACTGAGGATCATGGCGCAGTGGTTCATTCCCTTGGGAATCGTCACCGGCGTCAGTGTGACGCCGGCGGGCAGGCCCTCGAGGTCAATCGTGACGGGGCCGTCGAACCCATTCAGTCGCTCGACGCGCGCGAACCAGATCATGCGCGTGCCCGGCGCGAGCATCGCGTAGTAGTATTCGCCGTGTACCTCGAAGTCGGCCTCCGCCGGCTCGGCGCGCAGGTGGTACACGAACTCGGGGCCGCCGCGCCCGTGCAGGTCGCGCACCGCCGCGGTAAACGTGCCGTCGGCCGGCGCGGCCCAGAACAGGCGGCTGTCCTTCGTGAACTGGATGTCGTCGTTTTCCGCCAGCTTCTTGCCGTCCGGCCCGTAGAGTTCGATGACGCTGTCGATGGGCGAGCCGCGCCGCCGCGCCTCGATCTCGAATCGAAAGTTCTCGCCCTTCTTCGCGGCGAACGAGAAGTAGTCGACATCGTCCGGCTCGCCGACTCGGCCGTTGATTCCGACCGGCACCGTCACGGCTTGCGCTAGTGCGATGGTGTCGTTGCGCGGCGGCGCTGCGGCGACGCTCGCGCCGGCCGGCGAGTCCGACTCCGCGTCAGGACGCTCCAGTTCGACGACCTGTGGGTTCGAGCTGATCAGCAGCGGCGCCGGATTCGTCAGACCACGTGGCGTCTCGACGCGTTGTGTCAGCCAGCCGGGCGCCTTGTCTGCCGGCGCGGTCAGCTTTGTGGGCGACATGTCGCCCAGCAGATGGCCGATCACCTCGACTTCGGCCGCCTGGCCGGCCTGCACCGCCATCGGAAACAGCGCGAGTGCGTGCGGCCGATCGGAAACCTCGACGCAGTACGTGTACCGCGGGTTGCCGGCATAGCGAGCGTCGCGCACCTCGAGCGTATACTCGCCGGCCAGCGGCAGCTTGGCGTAGAAGTACGAGTCGCCGCCAAAGTAGTTGTCGTTCTGAGCGACCACCTGGCCGTTCGGGCCGTACAGCGTCAGGATGGGATCCATCAGGTAGATGCCGGGACCGCGGACCACCATGTTGTGCAGCCGGTCGGTGACGCGCTGCGCGTAGACCTGAAACGTAAGCTCCCGCCCCGCCTCGGCGGTGAAGCGAAAGCAGTCGACATCTTCGTACGCCTCGCACGTCCCGCAGAGGGCCGCTGGCACGGTGACTTTCTGCGCGGCGGCGGGCGTTCCGTTCTCGCCCGCGGATTCCGAGACGACCGGCAACTCCGTCACCAGCAACTGGCCGACGCTCGACACGGCGTACCGTGTAGCGACGCGGAATTCATAGACGCCCGGTTCCTGATCGGCCGGGGCTTCGATGCGGAACCGAAACGGCGTGCCCACCGATGTCCGGGCCGCTGCGGGCGCCTCGATCGGCTTGTCCTCCGCATACGTCATGATGAGTCCAGGTCGCGCGAACAAGACTGAGTGCGTGCCGTCGAGCGTGAAGTTGGACCGCACCTCGACGGTGCTGGTGGCGCCTCGCTGCACCGCGACCGGATGCGTCGACGTGAGCTGTCGGAAACCGACGGGCGTCTCGGCGGCCGCTATCGGGAGTGCGGTGAGCGGCACGAACAGCAGGCCGACGAGCAGCCGACGCGCCGAGGTCCCTGTGGCGACGCTCACGTCATCAACTCCTTGATCACGCGGCCGTCGCACAAGCGCATCGGTCGGCCGTCGGGCGTGGTGTGGATAGTGTCGAGCGGGATGCCGAGCTTGGTGTAGATCGTGGCGGCGACGTCTTCGGGGAAGTACTCGGCCTCGACCACTCGGCCGCCTTCGGCATCGGTGCGGCCCACGACCCGGCCGCGCGGCGTATCGGCACCGGCCATGCAGAGAATTCCGGCGGTGGACCAATGGTCGCGGCCGGCCGCCGAGTTGATCTTCGGCGTGCGCCCGAAATCGGTCATCCAAACGACGAGCGTTGATTCGAGCAGCCCGCGCGCGTCGAGATCGGCCAGCAGCGTCGGGAACGCCTGATCGAGCGGCGGGAGCAGACGGTTCTTCAGTGTCTTGAAGTTGTCCTGGTGCGTGTCCCATCCGCCGCTAGTGACCGTGACGAAACGCACGCCGGCCTCGACCAGTCGCCGAGCGATGAGACACCCTTGGCCGAGCGTCGTGCGGCCGTAGCGGTCGCGCACGCGCGGATCTTCGCGGACCAAGTCAAACGCCCGCTGCGTGCCGGGCGACGTGACCATGCTGAACGCCGCCTCGTAGTACTTGTCCATCGCGCCGAACGCCGCCGCCTGATGCTCTAGTCCGCGCTGCAGTCGGTCGATCGACGCGAGCGCCTCGCGCCGGCGATCGACGCGGGCCAGGCTGATGCCGCCCGGCGGCGTGACGTCGCGCACCGTGAAGGCGGGGTTGTTCGGATCGCCCGGCAACTCGAACGGGTTGAATGCGATGCCCAAGTAGCCGGCGACCCCGCCGCCAAATCGGCGATCGACGTCGGTCCCGACCTGCACGAACGCCGGCAGGTGGTTGCGCGAGTTCCGTTCCCTGGCGACGACCGATCCGAAACACGGATACGTCACGGCCGGGTTGAACCGATGGCCCGACATCATGATCGCATCGGCGGTGCCATGGCTGCCGTTGCGTGGGTTCAGGCCGCGCAGCAGCGAGTAACGACTCAACTCGCGAGCGAACGTCGGCATCGTTTCGGCAAACTGCACGCCGGGCACGGCCGTGCCGATCACGCCGAACTCGCCGCGCACCTCGGGGGCCGCGTTTGGTTTCGGATCGAGCGTGTCGTGATGGCTGGTGCCGCCGCGCGTCCAGATCAGGATGCAACTGACATCCTTCGACTTGCCGCCGGCCGATGCGGCCTCGGCCCGCCTCGCGAGCAGCGTCGGCAACGAGAGTCCGAGCCCACTGAGCGAACCCAGTTCCAACAGAAACGTCCGGCGGCTGCGCGCCTCGCAATCGCCCGAACGATCACGGAACAGTCTCAACATGGCGGGTGCTCCTGGCCAAGGGCATTGTTTTCAGGCGGGAGAGTCCAACACTAAGGCCGGCCATAGTTTAGCCGCTGCGGCAGGCCCGTCAACGCATTAATCGGTTGCGATGGGTACGGAGGTGCACGACGCACTTTACGCCGGCGCTTCGTTTAACGCCGAGCCGAAGGCGACGGCACTTATCTGGACAACTGCCTGCCGTCGCCTTTGGCTCGGCGTTAAACGACTTGCGCGCGCCAAATCACGAACAGCGTCGTGCGCCCTGGTGCGGAGTATCCGGCCGCCAGCATCATTGGCCGGCTGACGACGCCCTAATCTGCTCGTACAGCTTGAACGTAGCGATGCTCAGGCCGATGCACGCCACGATCCAGCGAACGGTGGTCTGGCCGAGCGTGCGTGCGATGGTCGCGCCGCCGTAACCGCCCATGATCGCCCCGACCACCATGACGAGCGCCTTGGGCCAATCGACCGTGCCCGCAAGGATGAAGTTCGCGGCCGCCACGACGTTGATGCACGCGGCGAGCAGTGATTTCAGCCCATTCATCTGGTGAATGTTCTCGATTCGCAACAGGCTCAGGTTCGAGAGCATCAAGATGCCGATGCCCGCGCCGAAATAGCCGCCATAGACGGCGATCACCGATTGAAGCACCACGACGATCGCCAGCAGCCATGTCGGCGGCCGATCGCTCGCCGCCTCGCGCTTGACCAGCCGACCGATGGGGCCTTGCAGCATGAAGAGCGCGGTGGCGAACAGGATCAAGTACGGCACGATCGCGCGAAACGTCTCGGCCGACGTGGCGAGCAGCAATCGCGCGCCTGCCGCACTGCCCAGGACGCTCGGTACAATCAAGATCATCCACCGGCCCGCGCCGGCCAGTTCGCGGCGGTAGCCCCACATGCCGCCGACCGACCCCGGCCACAACGCGACCGTGCTGGTCGCATTGGCGAGCTTGTCCGGCAGGCCGGCCCACACCAGCGCCGGAAACGACACCAGTGTTCCGCCGCCTGCGACGGCGTTGATCGCACCGGCAATCGCCGACGCCGCAAACAACACGATCCCTTGGCTGACAGGCATGTGTGCTCGTTCCCTCGCCGACTAAAGCGGCAGCTTCACGGGGCCGGCGGTCTCGAGCGCGCGGTCGATCGCCAGGCAGACTTCGTGGGTGTGAAAGGCGTCAGCGATGTCGCAGTGCGACTCGCGGCCGCCCAGGATGCAATCGACCAGGTGGTTCACCACGCCGTCGAACGGGTGATGCTCGACGTCGCCGGACGCCACGGACGCGCGCGAGTTCTTGAGCCAGCTTCGCAAGTGCGCACCGGCAACCCATCCCGCGCCGTGAATCGCCACACCGAGCTTACCGTTCGTCATCGCTATTCTCCCGCACTGGATTCGCCGTTGGCGACGCCCATGCCGCCCGATCGCAGCACGCGCGCCGCAAGCTGCTTGGCCTCGGCCGCGATCGGCGACTGATCGAGCGCCGCGACCGCCCGATCGATGTCGTACTCGGCGCGCTTCAGTTCGACTCGCCCGTCTTCGATGATCGCATAGGCCGCGCGCGGATCGCCGTCGCGCGGCTGGCCGACGCTGCCAGGGTTGAGTACCTGGCAGCCGTTGGCGCTGATCAGGAACTGCCGATGCGTGTGCCCGACGCACACGAAGTTCGCCTCAGTCGCCTGCAACCGCCGCTGCCACTGCGCAACGTCGTCAAGCAGATACTCGTCGAGCGGGTCGCGCGGCGTGGCGTGCACGAGGTAGAAGTCTAGGCCGTCGATCGCCAGGTGCAGCGTAAGCGGCAGGCGGGCCAGATAAGTCCGCTCTTCGGCGCCGAGCAGCTTCCACATCAGCGGCCGAGTCGCCCGCGCGAGAAATGGATAGCCCACCTCGCCGCTGCCTACGATATTCTGGGCCACCGCGTGGTCATGATTCCCGCGGACCACGTGCTTCGAGTTCTCGCGCACCCACTGGATGCACGGCCCTGGCTCGGCGCCGTAGTCGACCAGGTCGCCCAGACACAAGCAGACGTCGAACGGCTCGCGGATCGCCTCGAGTGCTGGCCAGTTCGCATGAATGTCAGCGATCACAAGGATTCGCATGGGGGCGCGATCATACCAAATGACCAGCCCACTTGCCGCGGCCGAAACGATCGTGCCAAACTGGTCTCGAACAGAGTCCAGAGCATTGCTTTTGGTGGATGTGATCCGACCGACCCTGGAGCGCGATGTCGACTGTCGCGGACGACCTGGCCAACGTGCAATAACAAGCGAGTGACGCGAATGACGGACCCTGGTTCTCCTTGTTCTGGCCACGCGGGCCGGCCAGAATGCTCGACAGCATCCGTTGGAGTTGAACCGTGGCCGATTTGTTGCGAGATCACCATCAATCTGCTGGCGGCGCCGTACGAGCTCAAGCTCGGTCGGGCCAACTTATCGGCCCCACCTGTGGTTTGGCGCCGGGCTACCTGCAAGCCAACCTGGTGGTCGTGCCGCAGGCGCTGGCGTTTGATTTCCTGCTGTTCTGCCAGCGGAACCCGAAACCGTGCCCGCTGCTGGAGGTGACCGACCCAGGCTCGCCCGAGCCGCGCGAGCTGGCACCGGGCGCGGACCTGCGCACCGATCTGCCACGCTACCGCGTCTATGAGCACGGCCGGCTGGTCGACGAGCCGGCCGACATTTGCCGCTGGTGGCGCGACGATCTGGTCGCGTTCCTACTCGGCTGTTCGTTCAGTTTCGAGGAGGCGATGCAGCGGGCCGGGCTGCCGGTGCGACACGTGGACGAGGGCCGCAACGTGCCGATGTATCGCACCAACATCGCTTGCAAATCGGCGGGGGCCTTTCACGGGCCGATGGTCGTTTCGATGCGACCGCTCACGCCGGCCCAGGCGATTCAGTCTGTCGAGGTGACCGCGCGGTACATCAAGGCCCACGGCGCACCGATTCACATCGGTGACCCGGCCGCCATCGGCGTCACGGCGATCGACCGGCCCGACTTTGGCGACGCGGTAACGATTCGACCCGGAGAAGTTCCGGTATTCTGGGCGTGCGGCGTCACTCCACAGGCCGTCTTGATGGAGGCCAAACCGCCGCTGGCGATCACTCACAGCCCCGGCTGCATGTTCGTGACCGACGTGCGGGCCGATGAACTCGCATGATTGGCTCAGCCGCAACAGGAAAAGCGGCCCTCCGCCAAGTTTGTGGTGCGCAGGCGTCCCGCCTGCTGTGTTATGCCCCATGTTTTGGGCAGTCGGGGACGGCTGCACCACGATTCCGCCAAACTTGGCGGAGAGCCGGAAATGCTAGCTCGGCTGAAGCTGGTGCAGCTTGTTGTACAGCGTTTTCAAGCTGATGCCGAGTTCGCGTGCGGCGGCAGGCTTATTGCCGTTGTGCTTTTCGACGACCGCCAGGATGTGCTCCATCTCGATGTCGCGCAGAGTGGGCGGTGAGCCGTCGCGCGATGAGGCGGACGACAACCGCGGCGCGACGCGGAAGTGCTGCGGCAGATGCTCAGGGCCGATCGGCCGACCGCCGCACAAGATCGCCGCTCGTTCGATCACGTTGGCCAGCTCGCGCACGTTGCCCGGCCAGTGATAGCCGGCGAGCGCCTGCAGCGCCGCGTCGGTGAGTTTCGGCAGCAGCCCATCGCGGGTCTGCGCGCGGCGGGCGAGCATGTGCTGGGCGAGTTCCTCGATGTCGTCGGTGCGGTCGCGCAGCGGCGGCAACGCAATCTCGAACGTATTGATGCGGAAGAAGAGGTCCTGGCGAAACTCGTCCTTTTCCACCATGTCGGCAAGCGATCGGTTCGTCGCACAGACGACGCGCACGTCGACACGGAACGGTTCGTTCTCGCCGACCCGGCGGATCTCGCCCGACTCCAGGAACCGCAGCAGTTTCACCTGGACCGCCTTGTTCAGCTCGCCGAGTTCGTCCAGGAACAACGTGCCCCCGTCGGCGACCTCGAACAGCCCCTTGCGATGCTGATCGGCGCCGGTGAACGCACCCTTGCGGTGGCCGAAGAGTTCGCTCTCCACAAGGTTCTCGGGCAGTGCGCCGCAATTCACCGGAACGAACGGCATCTTCACACGCCGGCTGCACTCGTGCAGCGTGCGCGCGACGAGTTCCTTGCCCGTACCAGTCTCGCCCAGTATCAGCACGCTGGAGTCGGTCGGCGCGACCGTGTGAATGAGATCCATGACCTGCTGCATGGCGGGCGATCGGCCGATCAGGCGGGTCGGCCCTTCGGCCGCGTGCAACCGAGTCTCGAGCGCGATCGTCTGATTCACAAGCTGACGCCGCTCGACGATCTTGGCGAGCCGCGATTCCAGTTCGGCCCAGCGGCACGGCTTGGTTAGGTAGTCGAACGCGCCGTGTCGCAGCGCCTCGATGGCCGTTTCGAGCGTTGCGTGGCCGGTCAGGATCATGATCTCGGTCTGCGGACAGAGTTCTTTCGCTTTGCCCAGCACATCGAGGCCGCCGAGACCGGGCATCTTGAGGTCGAGGATCGCCGCGTCATAGGTGCCGCGCGAAAGCTGCGCGATCGCCGACTGGCCATCGCCGCACACGGTCAACTCATGCCCCATGCGCGGCAGCTCCATCTGCATCAGTTCGCGCAGGTGCTTTTCGTCGTCGGCGAACAGGACGCGCAGTCCCTTGGCCGGCGCGGCCGTCACCGGCTCGGGCCTTGCCAACTCGGGTCCGGCGAAATGCGGCCTAGGCAGCGAGTGGCTCACGGGCAGGCTCCTCCTTGAAATGAGCGGCCGCCAGCGGCAGCCGCACGGTAAAGCGACTTCCCTGGCCGGGTCCGGCGCTTTCGGCGCTGATCTGGCCGCCGTGGTCGGTGATGATTCGGTGCGTAATCGACAGGCCCAGGCCGGTCCCGCGGCCGGTCCGACTGCGCGTGAAGAACGGCTCAAAAATGTTGTCGAGAACCTCGCGGGTCATGCCGCACCCGTCGTCGGCGAAGACCAGTTCGGCGTGATCGCCGGTTTCATGCACATCGATTTCGAGTGTGCCGCCCACGTTCATGCTGTCGAGCGCGTTGACCACCAGGTTGAGCACCACCTGCTTGATCTCCTGTGGACAAATGTCGGCAGAGACTTCGGCGGGGCTGGCGAGCACGATCTGTTTCTCGCGGTAGCGACCCATGTGCTGCACGACGTCGATCACGTCGGCGACAAGGTCGGTAAGCGAGCACGCCTGGCGGTGACGATCGCGCAGCCGCGAGAAATCGAGAAGCTTCTCGGTGATACCCTTGCAGCGAAACGCCTCGCTTTGAACCATCGCCAGGCAGCGCCAGACCTCGTCGGCCTCCTCGGTGCCGGCCGGCAGCGCCCGCCTCAGTCGCCGCTCGAGCGCCTCGGAACCGAGACTGATCGAGGCCAGCGGGTTGTTGATCTCGTGCGCCACGCCTGCGGCCAGGAACCCGACGCTGGCCAACTGCTCCGAGCGAACAAGCTGACGACTGCGATCCTCCACCTGCTGTTCCAGATTGTGGCAGGTCTGCTCGACTCGCGCGGTCATGTCGTTGAACGCGACGGCCAGCTCTTCCATCTCGTCGCCTGTGCGCAGTTGCACCCGGTGGCTCAGGTCTCCGCGTCCGACTCGGCGAACACTCGCGTGCAGTTGCCGCACCGGCAGAAATATCCAGTGGTAGGTGAGCCGCGACAACACGAGCAGCATGACGACTACGAGCAAGCCGGTACACGATGCGATCCACATCGCGACCGTGTACGTCGCTCGCGCGTCGTCCACGAGTGCGGTCATGTCCTTCGTCGTCGGTTCCGGCAGCGAGCCGACCAGTGAGCTAAGGCCGGCCACGTGCGAGCGAAATCGGCGACGATCGGCCGCAAGTTGCTCGCGTACGGCCATGTCCAACTGGGCCGCGTCGTCGTCCTCCCAGTAGGGAAACGGCGGCATTTGTTTGAGTTCGCCCAGTTGCCGTTCGATCTCGGCAAGCAGTTTCAGTTCGGCCTGGCCGCCGTCGGGGTCACGGCCGTGTTGCATGGTGCGTCGCAGCCGGCTGCGGTACTCGGCAAGCGCCCGCTCGACCAGGCCGACTCGCTCCACGAAACCGGCGCCGGGGCCGTCCTCGAGCTGGAATGCGACGGCCGGCGTCGGCTGAT
The DNA here is from genome assembly GCA_036758585.1 of Planctomycetia bacterium. Classification (GTDB taxonomy): domain Bacteria; phylum Planctomycetota; class Planctomycetia; order JALXBF01; family JBGPMX01; genus DAIOWH01. The sequence continues at coordinate 2,873 of DAIOWH010000060.1, read as the reverse complement.
CGAGTTGCGCGACGCGCTGCCAGAGTTCGCCGCCGAGCGGCAGTTCGCGCGTCTTCGACGCGAACGCCCGAACGCACGTGCGGAACGAGTAGAGTCCGATCAGCGTACTGGCCGTGAGCACGCCAGAGATGCCGAGCACAAGCACCAAACCGGCCAAGAGTTTCGTCCGAATCGCCAATCGTCGCGGCACGGTGACCTCCCTGTCACTCCATCGCAATCCTCTCGCCCCCATCGCCAACCAGCAGGGGCGGTACGCTAAATGGCCTTGCGTGATCCTGGGAGTCCGCAGGGACGCGTAGCCCGACGCGCCAGCGAGGGACCGGGCCTGATTTCTTGTGATTTCGCCATGTGCCCCCTCGCTGGCGCGTCGGGCTACTGTCCCAGAATCGTGCAAGGCTATTTGGCTCTACAGCCTAGCGAGGGACCGGGCCTGATTTCTTGTGATTTCGCCATGTGCTCCCTCGCTAGCGCGTCGGGCTACTGTCCCAGAATCGTGCAAGGCTATTTAGCAGAAACCACCGGACCGAGGAAGTCGAAGCAGCGACAGTTCGCCCACGCTGAGAGGCGGCCCATAGGTTACGCCAGCAGCTCGTGGATCAATTGGCCGCCCGTCTGGCTGACTTGCTTGAATCGGCCCTCGTGAAAGTAGGTGAGCTTGCTGTCGTCGAGGCCGAGCAGACGCAGGATGGTCACGTGCAGATCGCGCAGCGGGTGCACCGCATCGACGGCCGTCTCGCCTAGCTCGTCGGTGGCGCCGACGACCTCGCCCGCTCGCACGCCGGCGCCGGCGAACCAGATGGTCATCGCCTTGGCGTTGTGGTCGCGGCCGGCCACGTTCGCGCCGCCACGCACGCCGTTGTCGGGCGAACGACCGAACTCGCCGGACCAGATCACCAGCGTAGACTCGAGCAGCCCGCGCCGCTTCAGGTCGGCAACCAGCGCGGCGATCGGCTGATCCACAGTGCGCATGCGGCCGATGTGCGCTCGCTCCAAGTAGTCGTGCGAATCCCAGCCGCCTTCGTAGAGTTGCACGAACCGCACGCCGCTTTCGACCAATCGCCGCGCGAGCAGGCAGCGGCGGCCGAAACTATCGGTCTCGGGTCGGCCGATGCCGTACATCGCCAACGTTCGTGCATCCTCCCGTTCCAAGTCGATGACGTCGGGCACCTCAGTCTGCATACGAAACGCCAACTCGTACGCGTCGATTCGAGCCGCGAGGTCGCCGTGCCGCGGGTGCCGAGCGAGGTCGGCGCGGTTCAACCGGCCGAGCAGGTCCAGGTTGGCTCGCTGCACGTCGCGCGTGACGCCCGGCGGCGGGGCCAGGTCGAGGATCGGCGAGCCGGACGAGCGCAGCGGCGTGCCTTGAAAATGCGCCGGCAGAAAGCCGTTCGACCAGTTCGCCGCGCCGCCCTGCGGGTACGCACCTTCGGGCAGCACGACAAACGACGGCAGGTTGCGGTTCAGTGTGCCCAGCCCGTAGCCGGCCCACGCGCCGATCGCCGGATCGCCGCCCAGCCGGTTGCCCGTGTTCAGGTGATAGCACGCCGTCGGATGGTCGATCGACTCGGCCTGACAGCCGCGGTACAGGCACAGATCGTCGGCAACCGCGGCGAGATGCCGCCAGTGCTCGCACATCCACATGCCCGACTTGCCGGCGCGGCGAAACCGATACGGTTGAGTTCGTCGCCGGCAAGTTGCTCGATCGCGAATCGGTCGTACGGCTTGTCTGAGTTGAAGCTGCGAACGACGTAGTCGCGGTAACGCCAGGCATTTGGTCGCTCGTAGTCGTTTGAGAATCCACTGGTGTCGGCGTAGCGTACGACGTCGAGCCAGTGGCGGGCCTGCTGTTCGCCATAGTGCGGGCTCGCCAGCAGGCGATCGACGAGCCGCTCGTAGGCGTCGGGCGAGTCGTCCGACGTGAACAGCAGGACGTCGTCCCGACTCGGCGGCAGTCCGTGCAGATCGAAGGCCGCGCGGCGCATGAGCGTCGGTGGGTCGGCCGGCGGCGCGAACCGGTCGATGCCGTGATCGGCTAACTTGGCGGCGATGAACAGATCGATCGGATTGCGAAACTCGAAGCGAGCGCCGACCGGTGCGTACGGCGGTGACGAGCGGCGAATGGGGCGATAGGCCCAGAGGTCTTCGGGCTGATAGCGGCGGTTGGTCCACTCGGGCGACCGGCCGCCGCTCGTGGCGACGGTGACGCCGTTGCCCGCGGATTCGTCGCCGCCCCGTGTTTCGCTGGCCGATTGCTGAGTCGGCGCGGACCACGCAAGAGTGGCGGCGCCGAGCAGCCAGATCGTGGCGAACAGACTACGTGTCACCGAATCGCTCACCGCAATGGTCCTCGCTTGCGGTCGATCTTATTTGTCTGGACCGTCGACGACAAGCGTCGAGCGTATGGCTCGCGACAAGTCGGCGGGCCTTGTTGACCCGGTGCAGAACATGGCGAGTTTGAACTCGCGCACCAGGCGGGCAAGCAGCGCCGCCACGGCGTCGTCCGACTGGACTGCGGCCCGCAGCGCTGGACTCGCGACCGCGCCGGCGCTGGCGCCGATCGCAACGCACTTGGCCACGTCAAGCCCGCTGCGCAGCCCGCCGGACGCGATCAGCGGAACCTGTGGACACGCCGCACGGACCGATTGAATGGCCTCGGCGGTCGGGATTCCCCACTCACGAAACGTCGCAGCGATCGCCTGCGTCTCGGGCGACGGGCTGCGCCGCGCTTCGATCTCAGTCCAGCAGGTTCCGCCGGCCCCGCCCACGTCGATCGCGGCGACGCCGGCCTCGACCAGTCGCCGCGCCGTGCCGCCCGCGATTCCGCAACCGACTTCCTTGACGATCACCGGCAATCCCAACGTGCGGCAGACCGT